>JADHOK010000028.1 GCA_016779015.1 PS1 clade bacterium
CTTAGCGCCTATTCGTCGGCCGCTTTGCCTTCAAGGTCTTCGCCGGTTTCTTGATCGACCACTTTCATCGACAAGCGCACCTTGCCGCGATCGTCAAAGCCGACCAGCTTGACTTTCACCGTGTCGCCTTCTTTGACGACATCGGTGGTGTTCTCAACACGTTGGTCGGCCAGTTGCGAAATATGCACCAGCCCGTCGCGTTTGCCGAAGAAATTGACAAAAGCGCCAAAGTCCATGGTCTTCACAACCGTGCCTTCATAAATCACGCCGACTTCCGGCTCGGCGACAATCGAGTTGATTTGGTCGAGCGCCGATTTAATCGCCGCCGCGTCAGACGAGGCGACTTTAATCAGCCCGTCATCGCCAATATCAATCTTGGCACCCGAGGTCTCGACAATCTCGCGGACAACTTTACCGCCGGTGCCGATGACTTCGCGGATTTTATCCTGCGGCACTTGGATGGTCTCGATTTTGGGGGCGTATTCGCCCATCTCATCGCGCGCCGAGGTCAGCGCTTTGGCCATCTCGCCCAGAATATGGGTGCGCCCACCTTTGGCTTGGTCGAGCGCCACTTGCATAATCTCTTCGGTAATGCCGGTGATTTTAATGTCCATTTGCAGCGAGGTGACGCCGTCTTGCGTGCCCGCCACTTTAAAGTCCATATCACCCAAATGGTCTTCATCGCCAAGAATATCGGAGAGGACGGCGAAACGGTCGCCTTCCTTGATGAGGCCCATAGCAATACCGGCCACCGGTTTTTTCAGCGGCACACCGGCATCCATCATCGCCAGAGACGAACCGCAGACGGTCGCCATAGAGGACGAGCCGTTACTTTCGGTAATCTCAGAGACCAGACGCAGCGTGTATGGAAATTCGTCTTTCGACGGCAACATGGCTTTCAGCGCCCGCCAAGCGAGCTTGCCGTGACCGATTTCGCGGCGACCGGTAAAGCCGACGCGTCCGGTTTCCCCGACCGAATAGGGCGGGAAATTATAATGCAGCATAAAGTTTTCGCGATAAGTGCCTTCCAGCGCGTCGACGAATTGCTCGTCATCGCCAGTGCCCAATGTCGCCACCACCAGCGCTTGTGTTTCACCACGGGTGAAAAGCGAAGAGCCATGGGTGCGCGGCAGCACGCCGACTTCCGACACAATCTGGCGCACATCGGCCAGACCGCGTCCATCGATACGTTTTTCGGTATCGAGAATATCGCCGCGAACGATATCGCTTTCCAGACCTTTAAAGGCACCGGAAACGGCGTTTTTCTCATCCGGGCTGGCATCCTCAGCGACCAATTCAGCGTTCACCGCATCGCGCAATTCGGCGATTTTTTCTTGCCGTGTCTGCTTATCGGCTTCCTGATAGGCGGCTTTCAAACCGGCCTCGGCAAGGCTCGCGACTTTTGCTTTCAGCTCGCTATCATCGCTTTCAGGCACTTCGCGCGGTTGCTTGGCGGCTTTTTCTGCCATGCGAATGCAGGCATCGATAACCGGCTGAAACTCTTTATGGCCGAACATAACAGCGCCCAACATGACATCCTCGGAAAGCTCATCGGCTTCCGATTCCACCATCAGCACGGCGTCTTGCGTGCCGGCGACCACCAGGTCGAGAGCGGTATCTTCCATTTGCTCAAGCGTTGGGTTGAGCACATATTCGCCATCGATAAAGCCGACGCGCGCGCCGCCGATCGGGCCTTGAAACGGAATGCCGGAAATGGTCAGCGCGGCCGAGACCGCCACCAGAGCAACAATATCCGCATCGTTTTCGAGGTCATGGCTGACCACAGTGGCGATGACTTGGGTTTCGTTTTTAAAGCCTTTGACAAAAAGCGGGCGAATGGGTCGGTCAATGAGCCGCGAGACCAAAGTCTCTTTTTCGCTCGGACGCCCTTCGCGCTTAAAATAGCCGCCCGGCACTTTACCGGCGGCATAGGCTTTTTCTTGGTAATTCACAGTTAGCGGGAAAAAATCCAAACCCGGTTTCGGGTTGCGGTCGGCCACCACTGTGGCCAGAACCGAGGTTTCCCCATAAGTGGCCAGCACCGCACCGTCAGCCTGACGCGCAATGCGTCCGGTTTCCAGTGTCAGCGTGCGGCCGCCCCATTCAATTTCTTCACGGGTAATATCAAACATCTAAATTTTCCTTCACGGCACCCACACCCCTGTGCGCAGTGCCAAAACCGCATTTCATTTGCGGCAAATCTTAGAGAACCTCGGTAAAGGGCCGGTTCTCGTCCAAAGGTTTTCCCGACCCCATGCCGAAAAAACGCTGCTGGCCCCAAAGCAGAAAAAGTGAGCTATCGACGCAAACCAAGGCGCTTAATCAAATCCTGATAGCGCGCCGTGTCGCGGTCTTTGACATAATCAAGCAGACGACGACGTTGGCTGACCAGTTTCAACAGACCGCGCCGCGAATGATTATCCTTGGCGTGGGTTTTGAAATGCTCGGTCAGATTGGAGATGCGTTCCGATAGGATCGCCACTTGCACTTCGGGCGAACCTGTGTCGCCTTCGCCTGTGGCGTATTCTTTAATAAGAGCGGCTTTGCGCTCGAGTGTAATCGACATCTTAACCCTCCTTCGGGCATGTGGCCCGGTTTAGAGATTGAACACCCGCTTGGGCTTTATCAGCCCCTGCTGCACGCCGTTTTCGGCATTGGCCTCAGCAATCGCCAGAGCCCGGCCGTTATAGGTCAGCAGCACCGCAGTGGTTTCATCTGTAAAAGACAGCCCCGCCGCGGGCGGCGAGATGGCTTGCCCCTGCTTTATGCAGGATGCCGCGTCAGCGTCTAAGGCCAATGCCGGGATGTCGTCCAGCGCGGTCTCGACCGGTAACAGGCAGGCATCCAGAGCCGCCAAATCGGGGGCAATATGGCCCAAAGCGTCCAGCTTTTCCAGCCCTAATGCAGTTTTTTCATCAAACCGCCCGACGCGGGTGCGGCGCAGCGCCCCGACATGAGCAAAACCCCCCAAAACCTCGCCCAAATCGCGCGCCAGCGACCGAATATAAACGCCTTTGCCGCATCCAACAGCAAGCCGCACGCGGTCTTTATCGGGCCTTTCCAGCAGACAAATCGTGTCGATACGCACGCGGCGCGGTTTTAAATCAACACGCTCACCGGCGCGCGCCAAATCATAAGCCCGCGCGCCGTCTTTTTTGAGCGCCGAGAATTGCGGCGGTACTTGCTGAATTTCGCCGATAAATTGCGCCAACGCCGCTTCGATGGCCGCCGTTTCGGGGCGCGCATCGCTGCTCGCAATCACCTCGCCCTCTTTATCATCCGTGCTGGTAGCGGCCCCGAAGACGATTTCCACCTCATAGGTTTTGTCCGCGTCTTGCATGAATGACACGGTTTTCGTCGCCTCGCCCAAAGCGATCGGCAAAATGCCGCTGGCCAACGGGTCAAGCGTGCCGGCGTGACCGGCTTTTTGCGCGTCGAATAAACGGCGGATTTTGCGGACCGCCGGCGTCGAGCCGAGGCCCGACGGTTTATCGAAATTGACCCAGCCGGAGACGGCGCGGCCTTTTTTGCGCCGTGCCATTAGCTGTCCCCATTATCGGCGTCGTCACTCTCATCAAGCAGGTCGCGGGTCACAGCTCCTTGCGCCAGCAGCGTGTCCATATGCGCGGCGCGGTCGAAACTGTCATCAACGCGAAACGAAAAATCCGGCACATATTTCAAATGCAGTCCGCTCAGCACCGGTTTTTTCAAGCGCGGCACTTCCTCGTTCAACAATGCCACAATAGCCGCCGCATTGTCGCCGCCCAAGGGCAGAATATAGGCGGTGGCGCGGCGCAGGTCGGGGCTGACGCGCACTTCGGTCACCGTCAGTGTGGCGCGTTTTAGAATTTTCGGCTCAAAATCAAAACGGTGCAGCACATCGCTGAGGCGCTGGCGCAATAATTCGCCGACCCGCAATTGCCGCTGGCTCGCTTGTTTTCCGTTTCTCTCTTTATTCATGCGGAAACCGCCATTTCCATCCGGCGCAGCCGGATGAGGCCCTTATCAATCGTCGAGTGTGCGCGCGACCTCTTCGACCTCATAGCATTCGATAATATCGTCGGCTTTCAAATCGGCATAGTTTTCAAACGCCATACCGCATTCTTGCCCCGACGGCACTTCTTTGACCTCGTCTTTAAAGCGCCTGAGCGACGACAGCTCGCCCTCGTGAATGACAATATCATCGCGGATAAGGCGCACCCGCGCACCGCGCCGCACCATGCCCTCTTCGATAAGACAGCCGGCCGCTTTGTCGCCTTTGCCGACCGCGAACACTTCCAACACTTTGGCTTTGCCCAGAGCGGTCTCGCGTAAATCGGGTGACAACATGCCGGCCATGGCGGCTTTCAAATCATCGACCAGGTCGTAAATCACATTGTAATAGCGAATTTCAATTCCCGCCGCTTCCGCCGCTTGGCGCGCTTGGCCATTGGCGCGCACATTAAAGCCCATCACCACCGCATTGGAGGCTGACGCCAATGTGACATCGCTTTCGGTAATGCCGCCAACGCCGGTATGCACGACGCGCGCTTGCACTTCCTCATTGCCCAACTTCTCAGCCGCTTGCGCAATCGCTTCGACAGAGCCCTGCACGTCGCCTTTGACGACCAAGGCCATTTCGGTGCGCTCGGCATTTTGCAACTGGTTCATCATCTGGTCGAGCGATGCCGCTTTCGGCCCCGCCATGGTCGCCTGTTCGCGCGCTTTGCGAGCGCGGTAATCCGCCACTTCGCGCGCGCTGGCTTCGTTTTCAACCACGGTCAGCAATTCACCCGCCCCGGGGGCGCCACCGGCACCCAGCACCTCTACCGGCGTCGCCGGTCCGGCCGATTGCACTGGCTCGCCGCGGTCATTAATCAGCGCGCGCACGCGCCCCGATTCCTGACCAACGACAAAAATATCACCGACATTCAGCGTGCCGCGTTGCACAAGCACCGTCGCCACAGCGCCGCGCCCTTTATCCAGCTTGGCTTCAATGACAATGCCCTCGGCGTCGCGGTCAACCTTAGCTTTCAATTCCATCAGCTCGGCCTGCAGCGCCACCGCTTCCAACAGGTCATCAAGCCCGTCGCCGGTCTGCGCCGAAACCTCGATCATTTGCGTGTCGCCGCCCATATCCTCAGAGATTACTTCCTGGCTCAAAAGCTCATTTTTGACCCGCGTCGCATCGGCGTCCGGCTTATCCATTTTATTGATGGCGACAATCATCGGCGCCTCCGCCGCTTTGGCGTGATTGATCGCCTCGATGGTTTGCGGCATCACGCCGTCATCACCGGCGACCACCAAAATGACAATATCCGTCACCTTAGCACCGCGGGCGCGCATGGCGGTAAAAGCCGCGTGACCCGGTGTATCGATAAAAGTAATCACCTCGCCGGAACTGGCTTCGGTTTGATAAGCCCCGATATGCTGGGTGATGCCGCCGGCTTCACCATCCGCCACTTTGGCTTGCCTAAGGGCGTCCAAAAGCGAGGTTTTACCGTGGTCAACATGGCCCATCACCGTCACCACGGGCGGGCGCGGCTGCTTATCATCATCGTCATCATCGGCCGTGACAATCGCATCCTCGACATCGCTCTCCGAGACGCGGCGCACTTTATGGCCCAAATCCTCAGCCACAATTTGCGCTGTATCGGCGTCGATTACATCATTGATTTGCGCCATCACACCTTGCTGCATCAGCACTTTAATGACGTCGACCGCGCGCTCGGCCATGCGATTGGCCAGCTCTTGAATGGTGATGGTGTCGGGCAGTTGCACTGTGCGCACAACCTTTTCGCCGCTATCGGCTGAGCTGGTTTGGCGCTTTTCGCGTTCGCGACGACGCCGCATGGAGGCCAAAGAACGCACCCGCTCTTCGTCGTTGAGCGCGTCATTAATGGTCAGTTTGCCGGCGCGGCGACGGCGTTCGCCGCCGGGTTTTGGCGCAACGGCGCGTTTTTTCTCTTCCGAGCGGCGCTTTTCATCCTCTACCGGACGGCGCGCCACCGGCTTGATGGAACGGTCAGCCGTCGGCGCTTCTTCAGCCGCCGGTGCGGCTTTGGCTTTTGATTTACGCGGTTTTTCTTCGGCCAGACGGGCCTCTTCGGCTTCGCGCTGGGCGCGCTCCTCGGCGCGGCGCGGGTCTTCCTCGGCGCGGCTTTTGGCGTCAATCTCGGCTTGTTTGGCTTCCTCGACAGCGCGGGTCTTGGCTTCGGCGACAGCGGCGAGACGTTTTTCCTGTTCGGCTTTCGACAGCCCTTCGGGCATCACCGTCCGGGCGGGCTGCGCCGCCTCAGGCTTGGCCGGAGCCGCTTCGGGGGGCGCTTCGGGGGCCGCCTCGGTAACTTCTTGACCCGGCTTGACAATACGCTTGCGGCGTTTTTCGACGAACACTGTTTTCGAGCGGCCGTGCGAAAAGCTCTGGCGCACTTGGCCGCTTTCGACCGTGCGCTTTAAAGACAGTGTCTTTGCTTTGCTGCTGTCTTCTTTTTGATTGTCATCGCCGGTTTCTACGTCGCTCATTCACATTTCTCCTGTCCCGTGTCGCCCAGATAAGCGGCAAGCCGCGCCCCCGCACGCTCAATGCGTTCAGCCCAGCCGACATCGGTAAGCCCTGCATGTATCACATTTGACTGGCCTAAGGCCATGCCCAATTCTTCGGTGTTCAAAAGCGCGCATTGGCCGATGCCCATGGCTTTGGCGCGCGCCGCCAATTTGCGCCGGCCGTCTGCCGCGCCGTCGCTGGCGGCAATCAGCAAGCAAATGCGAGCGCTTTTGAGGCCCGCTTCGGTTTTGCCGAAGCCCGACACCAAATCACCGGCTTTTTTGGCCAATGACAAAAGCGAGGCGAGCTGCTGGCGCAACAATGCCTCGACCCGCGCCGCCAGATCATCGGGCGCGTTTATATCGGCTTGCGCCGCCAGCGCCTCAACATAAGCGCGTCGATTGATCAGCCAGATATCTTCGCCCGGCAATTTTTCAGCCAGATCGGGGGTTAATTGACCCCTAGGATACGCCGTCTCAGCAGCTGCATAACCAGATGTCGTGCCCGAGGGTGCGGCATCGATAGGCGAAAACACGAAACGCAGCATATTTGCCGCCTCGTCGCTGTCGCCGCTGATGTGACAGGTTTTGCGCATCATCCGTGGTCCAAAAACCCCGCATTATTCTGCCGAAGGCGTTGTTTCGGCGTCTTCTGCCGGGACGCTCTGCGTATTTTTGCTGAAAGCAGCTTCGGCTTGCGCCTCGGCGGTTGTCGCAGCGCCCGCCGTTTCACCGGCTTCCTCAAGCGCTGCAGCCGCGGCCTCATCGGCCGCGCGTTGGGCTTCCTCGGCGCGCTGTTGGTCGAGCTCTTCTTGGGTAATCCAACCGGCTTCGACGCGCGCCGCCATAATCATATTCTCCGCCTCTTCGGCGCTGACATCAAAGCCGTCGAGAATACCTTCTTGGCGGACGCGGCGGCGTTCCACCGTCTCAAACCAGCCGGTCAAATCATCGGTCACGCAACCGGCGAAATCCTCGAGCGATTTGATGTCGTTTTCGCCCAGACGCACCAACATGGCCGGGGTCAAACCCTCCAGCCCCGCCAGCTCGTCAGCGACACCCATTTCTTTACGCTGCGCGTCGAGTTTCTCGTTTTCGCGGTCCAGATAGTCGCGCGCCCGGTCTTGGATTTCCTGCGCGGTTTCTTCGTCAAAACCCTCAATATAGGTAATCTCTTCAATCGGCACGAAAGCCACTTCTTCAACCGTTGCGAAACCTTCCGAAGCCAGAAGCTGCGCGATCATCTCATCGACATCCAGCGCTTCCATAAACAACGCCGTGCGCTCGGTAAATTCGGTCTGACGGCGTTCGCTTTCCTGCGCCTCGGTCATTATGTCGATATCCCAGCCGGTGAGTTGCGAGGCGAGGCGGACATTTTGCCCGCGACGCCCAATGGCGAGGCTCAATTGCTCGTCCGGCACCACCACTTCGATACGCTGCACGTCCTCATCGAGCACCACTTTGGTGACCTCGGCCGGCGCCAGCGCGTTGACGATGAAAGCCGCCGGGTCGGGTGACCACGGAATAATATCAACCTTTTCGCCTTGCAATTCATTGACCACAGCTTGCACGCGGCTGCCGCGCATACCGACACACGCGCCGA
This sequence comes from PS1 clade bacterium, assembly GCA_016779015.1. GTDB lineage: Bacteria > Pseudomonadota > Alphaproteobacteria > RS24 > RS24 > UBA8337. The sequence goes on from JADHOK010000028.1 coordinate 8,129, forward strand.
CCGGATCAATCCCCGGGTCATTGGAAATGACACCGATTTTGGCGCGGCTGCCCGGGTCGCGGGCCACGGCGCGCACTTCGATAACGCCGTCATAAATCTCCGGCACTTCTTGCATAAACAATTTCGACATAAAAGCTGGGTCGGTGCGCGACAGAATGACTTGCGGGCCGCGCTGCTCGCGGCGCACATTTTGAATATAAGCGCGGATGCGGTCGCCGGGGCGGAACACTTCGCGCGGGATCAGATTATCGCGGCGCACCACGGCTTCCGAACGGCCCAGATCGAGCACCGCATTGCCATATTCGACGCGCTTGACGACGCCGCTGATAATCTCACCAACGCGGTCTTTAAATTCTTCATATTGACGCTCGCGCTCGGCTTCGCGCACGCGCTGCACAATCACCTGTTTGGCGGCTTGGGTGGCGATACGGCCAAATTCAACCGGCGGCAATTCGTCGATCACTTCATCGCCGAGCTGCGCGTCGGGATTATCGCGCTGCGCAATGGCCAGCGATATTTCCGTATCGTCATTTTCCACCAACTCAACCACCGTCACCACGCGGAGCAATTTTGTCTCGCCGGTTTTCGGGTCGATATCGACACGGATATCATTTTCCTGCCCATAACGCGCTTTCGCCGCTTTTTGAATGGCGTCGGCCATGGCTGAGAGAACAATGTCCATCTCAATGCCTTTTTCGCGCGCCACCGCATCGGCGATTTGCAAAAGTTCCAGCTTATTTGCACTAATTCCACTGGCCATTTTCATCTCCTAAATGGGGCGGGCGAGCTTCCTCTCACCGCGCCGGTTGGTTCATTTTCCTTTAGCAGCCCGCAAGCTTGCCTTTAATTCCGCCTCATCGGGCACTAGCCTCGCCTCGGCAATATTGTCCAGCGAAAAGCCCAAAACTTGCGGCTCGCTAAACCCTTCCAGCACCACTTGTAGGCGCGCTTCGCCGCCATTTGCAGCATCGCTGCCTTCGTCAAAACCTTCGATAATGCCGCGGAACCGACGCTGGCCGTCGACCGCTTGTTTGACTGCCAGCTTGGCCTCATAGCCACTCCAGCGGTCAAAATCGACGGCGCGGGTCAGCGGGCGTGCAACACCGGGCGAGGATACTTCCAGCGCATAAGCACCGGCGATAGGGTTTTCGACATCCAACACATCGGAAACCGCATGGCTGATGGCCTCGCATTCATCAATGGTCAGGCCGAAACTGTCGTTCTCGGCCATCACTTGCAGCACCATTTTGCCGTCATCGCCGGTCATGCGGATACGCAAAAGCTGAAACCCCAGCCCTTCGACCAGCGGTTGCACCAGCTCCAAAAACGGCCGCGCCGGACCGGGCGCCAGCAAATGCGCTGTCGCCATATCGGTGCGTGCCGTGTGCACATCGCTGATGGTCTCTGCGTCCATAACACCTTTTCCTGCCGCTGTTTCTTCCGGCAAAAGCCCGAAAGAAAACCCTAAAAAAACCCCTAAAAAAACCCAAGAAAAAAAGCGGGGGCCGTTTGGCCTTCCCACTTTTTAAAAAAGCAGCATCAATGTGGGGGCCACTATAGCGATTTAGCTTGGGCGCGCAAGCATTTATCAACTCGCTATCAACTAAGCTTCAAAAACCGCAAATAAGTCGGTTGGCGACCTTCGCGCAGCGCTTTGGCCCCATAACGCGTGCCCGGCCAATCGGCGGGCGCAAGACGCCAATCATCGCGGCAGCGCGCCTGCCAATCGAAGCCGCCATGGCGCGCCAGATGAATGAGCGACCAGTCAATATAGGCGGGGATATCGCTGGCCAAAAAAAATACCCCGCCCGGGCGCAAGACGCGGTGAATCGCAGCGAGGTTTTCATCCGACACGAAGCGGCGCTTATGGTGGCGCGTTTTCGGCCATGGGTCGGGATAGAGCAGATACACAGCGCCCAGCGACGCATCGGGCAGCGCGTCCAAAACACTGCGCGCATCGTCCTGATAGATGGTGATATTACCGCGCCCCTCATCGGCAATCACGGTTAATAATTTGGCGACGCCATTGATAAACGGCTCGCAGCCGATGAACCCGCAATCGGGATACAGAGCAGCGCGCGCCGCCAAATGTTCGCCGCCGCCAAAGCCAATCTCCAGCGCATAATCGGAAAAAGAATTCTGAAACCAATCGGCCGGTCGATTGTCGGCGTTCAAATCGGGGGTCAGTTCGGGCAATAATTCGGCAACCAGACGGGCTTGCTTTTTGTGCAGGCGATGGCCCTGGCGCCGTCCGTAAATCAGCCGCTTGTTTTTAATATCTGCGGGTTTATCGGCCTGATTATCGACCATCTGGGCCTAAAGCGCCGCCTTAATGGCCTCGGCCAAATCCGTGCGTTCCCAGCTAAAGCCGCCATCGGCGTCCGGCGCGCGGCCGAAATGGCCATAGGCCGCCGTGCGCGCATAAATCGGTTTATTGAGGCCCAAATGTTCGCGAATGCCGCGCGGGCTCAAATCCATGGCTTGCGCCAAGGCGTTTTCCAGCACCGCCGCATCGACCTCGCCAGTGCCGTGCATATCGACATATATCGAAAGCGGTTGCGACACGCCGATAGCATAAGCCAGCTGAATGGTGCAGCGCCTCGCCAGACCGGCCGCGACGACATTTTTCGCCAAATAGCGCGCCGCATAGGCCGCCGAGCGGTCAACTTTGGTCGGGTCTTTGCCCGAAAACGCACCGCCGCCATGCGGGGCCGCGCCGCCATATGTATCGACGATGATTTTGCGGCCGGTCAGACCGGCATCGCCGTCGGGCCCGCCAATCACAAACGTGCCGGTCGGATTGACGTAAAACGCCTCTTCCGGACACATCCAGCCATCGGGCAGGACATTTTCAACAAATGGCCGCACCAGCTCGCGCACATCGTCTTGGCTCAAACCCTCATCGTGCTGGGTTGAGACCACAACCGAGGTGGCGCGCACCGGCTTGCCATCCTCATAGGCCAGACTGACCTGGCTTTTGCTGTCGGGACCGAAACCGGCAATCGCGCCGGATTTACGCGCCGCCGCCATATCGGCAAGAATCTGATGCGAAAAAGCAATCGGGGCCGGCATCAGCTCTTCGGTTTCGCGGCAAGCATAGCCGAACATAATGCCTTGGTCGCCCGCACCCTCATCTTTATTGCCATCGCCCGCATCGACGCCTTGCGCAATATGCGCCGACTGGCCGTGCACGCGCACTTGCACCTCGGCATTTTGCCAGTGAAAGCCGTCTTGCTCATAGCCAATATCCTTGACCGCCGCGCGGGCCAGCGCCTCCATCTCGTCATCCGAGACCAGACCGCTGGGGCGCACTTCGCCGGCCATGACGATAAGATTGGTGGTGGTCAGGGTCTCAACGGCGACACGCGCTTGCGCCTCGCGGGCCAAAAACGCGTCCAGAATCGTATCTGAAATGCGGTCGCAAACCTTGTCCGGATGCCCTTCGGACACCGATTCGGATGTGAAAACATAAGCTGGTCTGGACATTGGCGGCCCCTCTAAATTACCGGCATTTGTTTGGCAGGCTCGGCGGCGAGGGTCAAGCCTAATTTCAAGATAGCCAAAAGCGGCTCAGTCTTTCGGGCCACCGGCAACGCGGGCAATATCATTGACCACGGCCAGCAATCGGCGGCGCATATTATCGTCATCAATGCTTAAAAAAGCCTGATTGAGCTCGACCCCGGGGCCGCTCGATATAAACTCCATGAGCGGCGAGACCGGCGGGTCATCTTGCAGCCCGTCATTGACGCCATTGGGCGCGGGCAGCGCATCGGGCGCGTCGAGGCCGTCGTAAAAATAACCGACCGGCACGCGCAACGCCTGCGCCAGTTCGAACAGGCGGCTGGCCGAAATGCGGTTCAGGCCTTTTTCATATTTCTGCACTTGTTGAAAGCTTACAACCAGTTGCCCGCTCAACGCCTCCTGGCTCATATGCAGCATCAACCGCCGCATGCGCACCCGCGCTCCAATATAGGCATCAAGTGTGCGCTCTTTATTTCGTGGCATGGATAAATCCCTTATTTTTCTTATTGCCGAAACTATGCGGCAGGCGGACCATAAGGGCAACTGTGTTTAAGGGGTGCGCGTGCGCCTTGCCCACACAAATAACAAACCAATGCCCCATATCAACCAGAATCCAAGCTCGCCAAAGCGGGCATAAAGTGTCGGCGGCAGGGCCGCCGGTAGGGGTAGGGAGAAGACTCCTTCTGCGCCCAAAGCCAAACCCGCGAGCTGGCGACCGCGTGCGTCAAAAGCGGCTGACATGCCGGTATTGGCGGCGCGGATAAGCGGCAGGCCTTGTTCGATAGCGCGCAGGCGCGCTTGCGCCAAATGCTGATAAGGGCCGAAGCTTTCGCCGAACCAGCCATCATTGGTGAGATTGATCAACGCCGCCGGACGCGTCGCGCCGGGGTGGCGCGACAAATGCGGAAACACCGCTTCATAGCAGATTAGCGGCACCAAATCGGGCAGATGCGGGGCGCTCAACAGCGCCCCTTCAGGGCCCGCCGCATAGCCACCGCGCAGGCGGGTCAATTGTTCAAGGCCAATGGCTTCAAGCAAACTTTGCGCCGGCAGATATTCGCCGAACGGCACCAGATGATGCTTATCGGCGCGCGCCACCAACACGCCCGCACCCGACCACAACATCGCGCTATTATAATAAGACGTTTTATCAATGCCGATATCGCGGCGAACCGCACCGGTCAATAAATAAGGCGCGGCTTTTCGCGTCTCGCCGTCCTCTTCAAATAACACCATGGCGGCCAGTCTTTCGCCAAACCCCTCGCCCTCATCAATCAACGCCGGTATCGCCGTTTCGGGCCAGATGATGAGGTCGGTATCGGGCGCGGCTTTCAACCCCAGCGCGGTCAGGCGAAAAGTCTTATCGACATGGCGGTCGCGCAAATCCGCCTGCCATTTTTCGCGTTGCGCCAAATTGGGCTGCACCACGGTCAACTTGGTTTCGCTCGGCGTCATGCGCGGCGTGGCGTGCAACGCAAAACCCGACCAGATGAAAGCCAAAGCGGGCAGGGCGAGAGCGGCGATGACGGCGCAGCGCGTGCAATCCGCCATTAGCGCGATGCTCAAAAGCGCCAATAAGGAAAGCCCGTAAATGCCGACCAGCGCCACCGGTTGCGCCAGATATAAAAATCCGGCCCAGCCCATAGCGGGCAGGTTCCATGGCAGTCCCGTCAACATATGGCCGCGGGCAAATTCGCTCAAGGCCAGCAGCAAAGCCAGCAGGATAAATTGCCCCACGCGCGTCACGGCCATGCGTTGCAGCAGCCACCCGAAAGCGGCAAATGCAGCGGCGTGAAACAGCGCCAA
>JADHOK010000029.1 GCA_016779015.1 PS1 clade bacterium
AATATCGCAGATGGACGCTGGCCAAACACCCCAGCGGCGTGCCGAGTGCCGATTGTTTCGCGCTCGAGGCGTTTACCCCCGACGCCCCGCAAGACGGGCAAGTGCTGATTAGGACGCATTATTTCTCGCTCGACCCCGGTATGCGCGGACGTCTGACGGGCGACAGCTACGCGGCCGGCCTGAAGCTGGGCGACACGATTGAAAGCGCCGGCATTGGCGAGATTATCGCCAGTAATTCCGAGCGGTTTGCCCTCGGCGATATGGTGATGGGCGGCCTTGGCTGGACCGAGGCGGTGCTGCACCCCGATAGGGGCTTGCAAAAACTCGACTCCGCCATGTTTGACGACAAAGTGTCGATGAGCGCGACCATTGGCGTGTTGGGTGTGCCCGGGCTGACCGCGTGGTTCGGTTTGCAAGACCTCGGCCAGCCCAAAGATGGCGAGGTGCTGCTCATCTCCTCGGCTGCCGGACCGGTGGGCGCAACCTGCGGGCAAATTGGCAAAACGCTGGGCTTGCGCGTTATCGGCATCGCCGGTGGGGCGGATAAATGCGCTTATTTGACGGATTTGGGTTTTGACGCGGTGGTCGATTACAAAGCCGAGAAAAACCTCACCAAAGCCATTGCGGCGGCCGCGCCGAACGGCGTCGATATTTATTTCGACAATGTAGGCGGCGAGATGCTGGACGCGGCGGTGCTCACCATGAACCCTAAAGGCCGTATTGTTGTTTCCGGCCAAGTGTCTGAATATAATAGGGAAACCCCTATCGGCATGCGCCAAACCACGCGCTTTATCACGCACCGGCTGCGGATGGAGGGGCTGGTGGTTTATGACTACGCCAAGCAATTCCCTGAGGCGCAGGCGGCGATGGCGGCGCTTATCCGCGACGGCAAGCTGGCCTATAAGGAGGATATCAGAAGCGGTATTGAGGATGCGCCGCGCGAATATGCGGCGCTGTTCGCCGGTGCCAATTTCGGCCGTCGCCTCATCAAAACCATCTAAACGCTTTATTTTTCCTCATAAAATACGTATATGAAAAACCAGGCCGACATTTTAGAAAGATTATAGAGATGAGTTGGACACCGAAGAGCTGGCGCGAGTTCCCGATTAAGCAGGTTCCCGCCTATGAAGATGCGACAAAACTGGCCGATGTGGAAGCACGTTTGGCGAGCTTTCCGCCTTTGGTGTTTGCCGGTGAGGCGCGCAATCTGATAGCGCAACTGGCCGAAGTGTGCGAGGGCCGCGCGTTTTTGCTGCAAGGCGGCGACTGCGCCGAGAGCTTTGCCGAGCACCATGGCGACAATATTCGCGACACTTTCCGCGTCATGCTGCAAATGTCTGTGGTGCTGACGTATGGCGCCAAGCTGCCGGTTATCAAAGTCGGTCGCATGGCCGGTCAATTTGCCAAGCCGCGCTCGGCCGATACCGAGACCATTGATGGCGTGGAGCTGCCGAGCTATCGCGGTGACATTATCAACGGCATTGAATTCGACGCGACGGCGCGTGTGCCCGACCCGGAGCGGCAGATTTCCGCTTATCGTCAAGCCGCCTCGACGCTCAACCTGCTGCGCGCTTTCGCCAAGGGCGGCTATGCCGACCTGGCCGAAGTGCATCGCTGGAACCAAGGCTTTGTGGCCGACAGCCCGCAAGGCGCGCGCTACGAAGAAATGGCGCAACAAATCGACCAAGCCATGGAATTCATGGCGGCCTGCGGCATTGACAGCAGCACCGCCCCGCAAATGGGCATGGTCGATTTCTACACCAGCCACGAGGCGCTGCTGCTGGGTTATGAGCAAGCGCTGACGCGGCTCGACAGCACCAGCGGCGAGCATTACGACACCTCGGCGCATATGCTGTGGATCGGCGACCGCACCCGCCAGCCGGATGGCGCGCATGTGGAGTTTCTCTCAGGCGTGAAAAACCCCATCGGCATTAAATGCGGGCCGTCGCTGGAGCCGGATGAGCTCATCACCCTGCTGGATAAGCTGAACCCGGAAAACGAAGCCGGGCGCATCACGCTGATTGCGCGCTTCGGCCATGAAAATGTTGAAAACCACCTGCCGCAACTCATCCGCAAGGTAGAGAGCGAAGGCCGCAAAGTGGTGTGGTCGTGCGACCCGATGCACGGCAATACGATTAAGGCGTCAAACGGTTATAAAACCCGTCCGGTTGACCGCATTTTGACGGAAGTGCAGCGCTTTATGGGTGTGCATCAGGCCGAGGGCACGCATGCCGGCGGCATCCATTTTGAGATGACCGGCCAAAACGTGACCGAGTGTCTGGGCGGCGCGCAAGCGATTTCGGAAGAAGACCTCTCCAGCCGCTATCACACCCATTGCGACCCTCGCCTGAATGGCAGCCAAGCACTGGAACTGGCGTTTTTGATTGCTGAGGGTATAAGCGCTTACCGCACCGAGCTGGCTCGGGCGGTTTAGATATCAATTTACTTTATGGGTAACGCTCAACCGCGCCAGCGGTTGACGCCCCGTCGCGCGGCGCTAATGCAGCCGCCCGATTATCAATGGCTGATGAAGAATTATCGCGTCCGCAAAGTGCTGGAACTGTTTTGCCTACTGACCGGCAAAAAGCACCGCCGCGCCGTGCTGGAAATTTTGCGCGCCATGCAATCGCGCTAACCCAAATCACTTGCCCAGCATTTGCTCGGCTTCGGCTTGGGTGGCTTTTAAAATTTCGGTCACGCGGGCGCATTCGGCCTCGATATGCGCGTCATCGCCCGCCTCGATATAAATCGGCCGGCTGAAGGCCAGCGAGCGATTGGCGAATGGCAGCGGCAGGCGCGACTTGTCCCATGTGCCGGGCAGCGGCAATTCGGGCGAATAGCTGGCCCCGACACCAATAATCGCGGCCCCCGATTTGGCCGCCAGCTTGACCATGCCCGGCCCCACCTCAAACACCGGCCCGGGCGGCACATCGGCCGTGGCCAGCACCATCTCGCCGTTTTTCAAATGCCGCAACATGCCGCGAAAGGCCTGCGCGCCGCGCTTTTTCGGATTGGTTTTCTTGCCCGCCGCCTTGCCCGTGCCCGACCCTTGAATGGCCTGAAACCCGAAAGGCCGGATGATATTGGCAATCACCGCGCCATCGCGCGAGCGCGAGGTTAGCACCGTAATCGGGCTGATGAGCAGCCGCCCCATCGGTATGGCCTGAAAATTGCGCCCGTGCCAAACCAGCACAATCACCGGCCGGCGCGCCGCTTGCAGTTTGATAAACGGCCCGTCGCCCGCCACCGTCACCTGGCTGGTCATCTCGCACAGGCGGATATATCGGTTGACCAGCCAGCCGACCAGCCGCGACGGCCACGCCACATCCTGAGCATGAAAACTATGGCCAACAACCTGCTCAGCATCCCTGCGGACAAAGCGCCCACGCTCCCAATCGAAGCGCGGCAGATCTACTTTTTTCAAATCGATATTGCGCGCTTTATCGGCAACTTTTTGCGCCGCGTTTTTGGCCGCTTTTTGCGCCCGCTGTGCCCGGTGCCGCACCATCGTTCAGGCCCCTCTGGGTTGCTTGAAAGTCACCAGTTCTTCCGCCGCCGTGGGGTGCACCGCAATGGTCGCATCAAACTGCGCCTTGGTCGCGCCCATGGTCACGGCGACGCCGAAAGCCTGAATCATCTCCCCGCTATCCGGCCCGACAATGTGCAAGCCCAGCACTTTATCATCGGCCTTATCGACAATCAGCTTCATCAGCGTCTTCTCCGGATTGCCGGACAGCGTGCCCTTCATCGGGCGAAAGCTGGTAGCGTAAACATTAATATCATGACCGGCGGCGCGCGCCGCTTCCTCGCCCAGCCCCACCGTGCCGATGGGCGGCTGTGAAAACACCGCGGTCGGGATGATGGAATGGTCAACCTGTGTCGGCGTGTCGTTGAACACGGTCTCGGCAAACGCCGCGCCCTCGCGAATGGCCACCGGCGTCAGTTGCGCGCGCTCGGTCACATCGCCGACAGCGTAAATATTGTCGATATTGGTTTTCGACCGCGCATCGACTTTCACTTCGCCACGCGGGCCGGTTTCGACACCCGCCGCTTCCAGCCCCAAACCGTCAGTCATCGGCACGCGACCGGTGGCATACATCACCAGACCGGTGTCTTGCGTGATGCCGTCATTATAAGTGACGGTGTAACCGGTCGCGGTTTTGGCGATAGACGCGATATCGCTCTCGGTTTTTAGGCACACGCCCTTTGCCGTCATCTCGGCCGCCAAATGGGCGCGCACCTCGTCGTCAAAACCACGCAAAATTTGCGGTCCGCGATAAACCAGTGTCGTATCGACCCCCAGCCCGTTAAAAATACCGGTAAATTCGACCGCAATATAGCCCCCGCCGACAACGATAATCTGCTTCGGCAGCGCCTCGATATGAAACGCCTCGTTGGAGCTGATGGCGTGTTCGATGCCGTCAATCTGCGGCATGAACGGCGTCGCGCCAACCGCGATAAGAATATATTTGGCGGTAATGTCACGGCCGTTAAGGCTCACCGTATGGGTGTCTCTCAGCGTCGCCCGCCCCTCAAGAATTTCGACCCCCGCCGCTTCGAGATTTTTAATATAAATGCCGTTCAAGCGGTCAATCTCAGCGTCTTTATTCTTCACCAATGTCGGCCAGTCAAACTTGGCGTCAGCCACCGTCCAGCCAAAGCCCGCCGCGTCTTCGAAATCCTCGGCAAAATGGCTGGCATAGACGAATAGTTTTTTCGGCACACAGCCGCGAATGACGCAAGTGCCGCCGACGCGATACTCCTCAGCCACCGCCACTTTGGCACCATACGAGGCGCTCATCCGCGCGGCCCGCACACCGCCGCTACCCGCCCCTATAACGAAAAGATCGTAGTCAAAAGTCATAAATTCCCAATCTCAATCAGCCCGTCATCGCCGGCCAGAACAGCCGCCGTGGCATAGCCCAAAAACAGCCCGTGCTCCACCACACCGGGCACATTCAGCAGCGCTTGCGCCAGTCCCTCAGCATGGTTTATGCGGCCCAACGCGCAGTCATAAATATAGTGCCCGCCATCGGTGATAAAAGGGTCGGCCCCGCCGCGCAGATTAATCGCGCCGTTATTGCCGGTCGCGGCCAGCGCCTCACCAATAGCCGCCGCCGTGACGCCGTGCGAAAACATATTGACCTCAACCGGCAGGTCAAACGCGCCCAGCGTCGCAACCTTTTTACTGTCATCGGCAATAACAATCATCCTGTCAGAGGCCGCCGCCACAATCTTCTCGCGCAGCAGCGCGCCGCCGCCGCCTTTAATGAGGCGCAGCGCATCGTCAAGCTCGTCAGCGCCATCCACTGTCAGGTCGAGGCGTTGCAACGCGTCCAAATCGGCCAATTGAATGCGCAGCCCCTCGGCTTGCGCGCGCGTCGCTTCCGAGGTCGGCACGCAGACAACCTTCAGACCCTCGGCGACTTTCGCGCCTAAACCGTCAACAAAATAGCGCGCCGTCGAACCGGTGCCGAGCCCCAGCTTCATGCCGCTTTCGACTTCTTCCAAAGCGCGCAGCGCGGCTTTTTGCTTCATCTGCTCAACCGCGCTGTCGGGCTGCAAAATCCTCTCTCGCCAGCTTCCGGACTGGGTCATAAACCGCGCTCCTCTCTAATGTTTTCCCAAGCTTCGTTAATCGACGCCATGCGCGCCGTCGCAATATGCATCATTTCGAGCGGCATGCCACGCGCTTGTAATTGGTCGGGATGATTATCGCGCACCGCGTTCAGCCAAGCGCGTTTTACCGTATCATCCTCGGCGTGACGACCGACCCCCAGCACCGCATAAGGGTCAACCACGCTGCCATCATGGCGCGCTTGAATACGCTTAAAATCGCTAACATTTATCTTGAAAATATCGGCGACGATTTCGAGGAATTGCTGCTCGGCCGGGTGCAGCACGCCATCGGCATAGGCGATATAGAACAGGACATCCAACACATCCTCCAGCACTTGCGGGCTGTCTGCATAAATTTCAGCTACCTGTTTGGCGTAGGCATCAAAACCGGCGACATCTTCCTGCGCCAGACGAAACACCCGCTCCATATTCTTCAACTCAGCCTCGGGCACGCGCATCATATCCTGCACCGCCTGCACCTCTATGGGCGAGACATCGCCATCGGCGCGGGTCATTTTGGCGGCCAACGAAATCATCGCAATGGTGAATATAATCTGTCGGTCGTTAACGCGATCGAGCGCAAAATGCCCCGCCAGCCCGCCGACCAATGCGCCCGGCACGCCGCCTATGGCATAGCCCGCAGCTATGCCTGCAATTTTGCCCCAAACAGACATGGGCTCAGACTAACGGATTCATCTAAGGCGTGTATGCCAAAATCGGTGCCAGCCATTTTTCGCAAATCTTGAGGTCCATGCCTTTGCGCGCCGCATAGTCCGCTACTTGGTCGCGGTCGATTTTACCGACGCCGAAATAGCTGCTTTCCGGATGCGCGAAATACAGGCCCGACACGGCCGCGCCGGGCCACATGGCAAAACTCTCGGTCAGCGAAATTCCGACCGCGCTTTCTGCATCCAGCAGTTCGAACAGCGTAGCTTTTTCCGTATGGTCGGGCTGCGCCGGATAGCCGGGGGCCGGACGGATACCGAGATATTGCTCATCAATCAGCGCCGCATTATCCAACGTCTCATCGGGGGCATAAGCCCAAAACTCGGTGCGCACGCGCTGGTGCATGCGCTCCGCAAAAGCCTCGGCCAGCCGGTCGGCCAGCGCTTTCGACATGATGGAGGAATAATCATCGCCCGCTTGTTCAAAGCGTTTGGCAACCTCATCCTCGCCGTGACCGGTGGTGACGGCGAAGCCGCCAATATAGTCGGCCCCTTCGGCGACAAAATCCGCCAGCGCATAATTGGCACGCCCCGCGCCATTGGCGCTTTTTCGCTGCATTTGCTGGCGTAACGTGAGCAGGCGGGCGCGTTCTTTACCGCGCGTCTCATCGGTGAAGACGACAATATCATCGCCATCACGCGCCACCGGCCAGAAACCGATGACCGCTTTGGCGGTCAGCCATTTTTCCTCAATCATTTGATCGAGCATGGCTTGGGCGTCATTGAACAGGCTGGTCGCCGCCTCGCCGACCACATCATCGGTCAAAATAGCCGGATAGCGCCCATGCAAGTCCCAGCTTTGGAAGAACGGCGTCCAGTCAATATAGGCGCGCAGCTCAGCCAAATCGTAATCCTCGAACACTTTAGTGCCGGTAAATTGCGGCTGCACCGGTTGATAGTCTTGCTTCGGCCTGAAACCGTTTTGACGCGCTTCGTCAATCGGCGTGCGCTTGTCTTCGGCGCGCCCGCGCGCATGCGCTTCCGCCATGGCCAGATAATCGGCGCGGATTTCTGATTTGTAATCGGCGGCTTTTTCTTCTGACAAAAGATTGCTGGCGACACCAACCGCGCGGCTGGCATCGGTCACATAGACGGTTTGGCCTTGCACATAATTCGGATTGATTTTCACCGCCGTATGGACTTTCGAGGTTGTCGCCCCGCCAATCAGCAGCGGAATATCGAGACCGCGGCGTTCCATCTCGGACGCCACATGGCACATCTCATCAAGGCTCGGTGTAATCAAACCGCTAAGGCCGATAATATCCACCTGCTCCTCGACCGCCCTATCGATAATATCATTGGCCGGCACCATGACGCCCATATCGATGACCTCGAAATTATTGCATTGCAGCACCACGCCGACGATGTTTTTGCCGATATCATGAACATCGCCTTTCACCGTCGCCATTAGCACTTTGCCTTTCGACAAGCTGGTCGCACCGGTGGCCGCTTTTTCTTCTTCCATAAACGGCTCGAGATAAGCGACGGCGCGTTTCATCACGCGGGCAGATTTAACCACTTGCGGCAGAAACATTTTACCCGCGCCAAACAAATCGCCGACGCGGTTCATGCCGTCCATAAGCGGGCCCTCGATAACATTCAAAGCTCGGTCAAAAGCTTGCCGCGCCTCCTCGGTATCGTCCTCGATGAAATCGGCCAGCCCGTTGACCAGCGCATGCGTCAACCGATCGCCGACCGGGGCTTCGCGCCAGCTCAGATCGGCTTCCTGCTGCGCGCCTTTCTGGCCACGATATTGCTCGGCCACCTCCAGCAATCGGTCAGTGCCGTCAGCCCGCCGATTGAGCAAGACATCCTCCACGGCCTGTTTCAGCTTGGGTTCAATATCCTCATAAATCGCCAGCTGGCCGGCATTAACGATGCCCATATCCATACCGCCGCCAATGGCGTGATAGAGAAACGCCGAGTGCATGGCTTCGCGCACCGGCTCATTGCCGCGAAAAGAAAACGAGATATTCGAGACCCCGCCCGACACATGCGCGCCCGGCAGTTCCTGCCGAATGCGCTGCGTCGCCTCGATGAAATCGACGGCGTAATTATCGTGCTCTTCAATACCCGTGGCGACGGCAAAAATATTCGGGTCAAAAATAATATCCTCGGGCGGAAAGCCGACCGTATTGACCAGCAATTCGTAGCTGCGCGCGCAAATCTCAAACTTACGCGCCGCCGTATCGGCCTGTCCGTCTTCGTCAAAAGCCATGACAATCACCGCCGCGCCGTATTTTCGGCACAGCCGCGCTTGCTCGAGAAACGGGGCTTCACCCTCTTTCAACGAGATTGAATTGACCACCGACTTGCCCTGCACGCATTTCAAACCGGCCTCGATAATTTCCCATTTCGAGCTATCAATCATCATCGGCACTTTGGCGATATCCGGTTCGGTCGCCGCCAGATTGAGGAAACGAACCATTGCCGCCTCGCTATCCAGCATGCCTTCATCCATGTTGATATCGATAATCTGCGCGCCGTTCTCGACCTGCTGGCGCGCAATATCGAGCGCCGTGTCGAAATCACCCTCGGTAATCAGCTTACGGAATTTAGCCGAGCCGGTGACATTGGTGCGCTCACCGACATTGATGAAAGGTATCTCATCGGTTTTGGTGAACGGCTCCAGCCCCGACAAGCGCATGAGCGGCGCCGTTTCAGGGATGGCGCGCGGATTGTTTTGATTGGCGGCGGCGGCGATGGCCGCGATATGCTCCGGCGTGGTACCGCAACAACCGCCCAAAATATTGACCAGACCGGCCTCGGCAAATTCGCCGACAATGGTCGCCATTTCATCAGCCAGTTGGTCGTATTCGCCAAACTCATTAGGCAGACCGGCATTCGGATAAATGCAGACATTGGTATCGGCGACGCGGGCAATCTCGGCCACATAGGGGCGCATTTCTTCGGCCCCCAGCGCGCAATTCAAACCGACAGCAAAAGGTTTGGCGTGGCGCAGCGAATTCCAAAAAGCTTCGGTGGTTTGCCCCGACAGGGTGCGGCCCGACTTATCGGTAATGGTGCCGGAGACCATGAGCGGCAAGGTGATGCCGGTTTCCTCAAACACATCTTGCACTGCATGCACGGCGGCTTTGGCGTTGAGTGTGTCGAAAATCGTCTCGACCAGAATAATATCCGCGCCGCCTTCTATAAGGGCGCGGGTCGCCTCGCTATAGGCCTCACGCAATTCGTCATAGGTGACATTTCGAAGCCCCGGGTCATTGACGTCGGGTGATATCGAGCCGGTGCGATTGGTCGGCCCCAGCGCGCCCGCAACATAGCGTGGCCGTGACGGATCAGCCGCCTCCATCGCATCGCAAGCCGCGCGCGCCAGACGCGCGCCTTCCAGATTGAGCTCATAGGCCAGATGCTCCATCTCGTAATCGGCCTGCGCAATGGTGGTCGAAGAAAAAGTATTGGTCTCGACAATATCGCTGCCCGCTTCCAGATAGGCGCTGTGAATCTCGCGCACCACATCCGGCTGCGTTAACGACAATAGGTCATTATTACCCGCCACATCGGTGTGGTAATTGGCAAAGCGGTCGCCGCGATAAGCCGCCTCGTCGAGCTTATAACGCTGAATCATCGTGCCCATGGCCCCATCGAGCATTAAAATGCGCTCAGCCGTCAGGCCGTTCAGTTCGCTTATGCGTGTGTCGCGTGTCCAGCTCATTTATCCCTCTTTAACTTGCAGCCGCACCAAGCTTCAAAATACGGCAAACGGCAAAAGTCAAATCCGCCTGATTGAGCGTATAAAAATGCAAATGGCCGAAGCCCTCGTCGATCAGTTTACGGCATTGGTCGACCGCCACCGATGCGGCAATGTGCTTGCGCGTATCGGCGTCGTCTTCCAACCCTTCATAGGCGTCGGCCAGCCAGGCCGGCACGTTAGCGCCGCAAGCCTCGGCCATGCGCTTGGCACCGGTGAAATTGGTGGTCGGCATAATGCCGGCAATCACCGGAATGGTGACGCCTGCCGCCGCGAGACGGTCGCGGAAACGCAAATGCGCCTCAGTATCGAAAACAAATTGCGTGATGGCGCGCGTCGCACCGGCGTCAATCTTGGCTTTCAGCAGATCTATATCGGCGTCGATTGAAACGCTTTCGGGGTGCTTTTCCGGATAGGCGCTGACCGTGATGTCAAAATTGCCTCGCGCGGCCAGAGCCGCCACCAGCTCCAACGAGCCG
Organism: PS1 clade bacterium; assembly: GCA_016779015.1. Classification (GTDB taxonomy): domain Bacteria; phylum Pseudomonadota; class Alphaproteobacteria; order RS24; family RS24; genus UBA8337. Next base: position 10,536 of record JADHOK010000029.1, read on the forward strand.
GTATAACCATCCGCATGCGGCTGGAAAGCGCCCATATCGGGCATGTCGCCGCGCAACGCCACAACGTGGCGAACACCGGCGCTGGCATAATCATCGATAACGCTATCGACCTCGGATTTGGCAGCGGCGACGCAGGTCAGATGCGCGGCCGGTTTCAAATCGGTTTCGTCGATAATGCGTTTGACGCAAGCATGCGTGCGGTCGCGTGTCGTGCCGCCCGCGCCATAAGTCACCGACACGAAATCGGGGGCCAATGGCGCAAGCCGTCCGATGGACTGCCAGAGCTTCTCGCCTGCCGCCTCTGATTTGGGCGGGAAAAATTCAAAACTGATACCGGTCATTGCGTTACGCTTCTTATTGTCTTGTCGGCCTGCCACATGGCGACGGTTAAAGGTGTGTCAATGGCGGCCAGCAGGTCGCTGGCTTTCGGGTCAAGGCCCGCCGCGCGCAACATGGCCTGCATTTCGTCTTCGCCGAAACCGAGGCGTCGATGGGAATGCTCGTCGCGCAGATTTTCCATTTCGTGCGGACCGAAATCAGCAATCAGCACCGCCCCACCCGGCTTGGTGATGCGCGCCGCCTCGTTGAGCGCACGCTGCGGGTCATCGAGAAAGTGCAGCACTTGATGCAGAATGACGATATCGGCAACATTGTCTTCGAGCGGCACATTGGCGCAATCGCCCTGTCGCACCTGACAATTTTCGGCACCGCTCTCGTCCAGCTTGGCGCGCGCCACCGTCAACATATCTGGGCTGATATCAAAGCCGACGGCGCGGCCGGCGCGACCGCCGAAAATCTCCAACATGCGGCCGGTGCCGGTGCCCAGATCGACCAGCAGATCGATATCACCCTGGCCCTTCAATTCGCTCATCAACTCGTCCATGCGCTCCTCAACCCGCGTTTCGGGAATATGGTTGGCGCGCAAACTGTCCCATTGCGCCGCATTGGCGGCAAAATAATCCTGCGCCCGTTGCGCCCGCGCGGCCCGCACCTCGGCCAGCCGCTCACGGTCGCGCTGCAATTCATGGTCGCCTTCGGGCAGACTGGCGATAATCTCGGCCAGCAAATCACTGTGCGCGGCGCTCTCGTGCAGGCGATAAAAAACCCAGCTTCCCTCAGGATAGCGTAACACCAGACCGGCATCGGCCAGCAGCTTCAAATGCCGCGAAATGCGCGGCTGACTTTGCAGCAATACTTGCGTCAACTCAGACACGGTCAACTCACCCAACGCCAAAATGGCGAGGATGCGAAGTCGTGTCGGCTCGCCAGCGGCGCGCAAAGCTGATAGCAGGTTTTCCATGGCCTTCTCCTTATCTATTAATACATAAAGATATCTTTATATGTCAAGTCACAAGCTGGCGATAAGAAGGCAAATGGCGGTTCGGAGGCCGCAAGCGCCGCCAAAAGGCAAGAAAGCCGCTTTGACATGCGTCTAAATAACTCTAAATTATCGGCAATTCAGGGAATTCTTACTTATGTTGCAAAAATCACTACTTATTGTCGCTGTCGCGGTATCGCTTTCCGCCTGCGCCGGCTCCGGCGAGGTTTTGAATAATGACCCGTTTGAGCGCAGCAATCGCTTCATGTTCAAGGTCAATGTTGAGCTTGATAACTATATTCTGAAACCGGTGGCGCGCGGTTTTCTCTATGTGCCCTCCCCGGTGCGCCGCTCGCTGCGTAATTTCCTCGACAATCTCGCTTCGCCGGTAACGCTTGCCAATGACCTATTTCAACTAGAAGGCAAGCGCGCCTCGACGACGGCGCTGCGCCTCGGTATCAACTCGACGGTCGGTATCCTCGGCCTTTTCGACCCGGCCAAGCGTCTGGGACTGGAAAAACATTATGAGGATTTCGGTCAGACCATGGCGGTATGGGGCGCGCCGGAAGGGCCGTATCTGTTCACGCCGATTTATGGGCCGTCCTCACCGCGCGAATTCAGCGGCTGGATTATCGACTGGACGTTTGACCCGCTGACCCATGATGATGATTGGGAAGCGGAAGACGCCATTTACCGCTATGCGGTGGACGGCATCGCTTTCCGCGCCGACTCGCTGACCCTGCTTGACGAGATTGAGCGTTCATCAGTAGATTTCTATGCAACAGTGCGTAGTCTGTACCAACAGAACCGCGCCAGCCAAATTGCCAATGGCGCGACCAATATTGACGACCTTCCCGACATCGACGCGCTCGATGGTCTGGATGATTTCTAGGAGAGCGTAATGCGCGCCATAATTGCCGCTTTTGCCCTGATGGGCTTATTGCTGACCCCCGCCGCCGCGCAGGAGGCCGATTTGGCGAAAGCGCAAGCTTTTGTGACCAGCCTGGCCGATGACGCGATTATGATTCTCTCAACCGAGAAAAGCCGCGCCGGACGCGAGGCCGCTTTCGCCGCATTGTTGGATGAGCGCGCCAATATGCGCCGTATCGCACGTTTCACTCTTGGCCAGTTCGGGCGCGAAATCTCCAAGGATGATTTCGCCGCTTTCGAAAAATTGCTTGGCGAGTTCATTGTTAAAGTCTACGCCAATCGCCTCGGCGAGTATTCAGACGAGAAAGTGATGGTCGGCAAGGCGCAGGCCAAAAAGAAGAATGTGATTGTTGGAAGCAGCATCGCCTTTGCCAATGGCCGCGACCCGATTGATATTGATTGGTGGCTGCGGGTTGAGAAAGATGCCAGCCTGACGCTGTTTGATGTGCGTGTGCTGGGCGTGTGGATGGCGCAAGAACAGCGCGATGCGTTTGCCTC
>JADHOK010000030.1 GCA_016779015.1 PS1 clade bacterium
CTGGCCCATTGCGGCGTTTTGTTTCTCGACGAATTGCCGGAGTTTTCGCGCCAGACTTTAGACGCGCTGCGCCAACCGGTCGAAACCGGTCGGGTCGATGTGGCGCGGGCCAAAGCGCATGTCAGCTATCACGCGCGCTTTCAACTGGTGGCGGCGATGAACCCGTGCCGTTGCGGCCATGCCGATGATGCCAATCTGGCGTGTCACCGCCTGCCTTTATGTCGGCAAGAATATTTAACGCGGCTGTCGGGGCCGCTGCTCGACCGCTTTGATATTCGCATCAATGTGCCGCCGGTGCCGCTCTCGCAAATGATCGACGATGCCAAAGGCGAAGCCAGCGCCGATGTGGTGGTGCGGGTGGAGGTAGCGCAAACCGCACAAATGGCGCGGCAGGGTTGAATGCGCGTCTCGATGGCGAAGCGCTGCGCGAGTTGACAGCACCCGATGGCAAAGGACGCAAATTGCTCGACGCGGTGATTGCTGAAAGCGCGCTGACGGCGCGCGGCTTTAATCGTATCTTACGGGTGGCGCGCTCATTGGCCGATTTGGCCGGACGCGGTGCGGTCGGCGAAACCGATATTGGGACGGCGCTGGTATGGCGCGGTCACGACTTGCAATAACCGGATAATTAAATGTTTTCGAGGCCGTAACCGGCAATCGCCGCCATGTTCAAGACCTCGGTCGCGGTGGCCCCGATGCGCGCGATTTGCACCGGTCGCTCAAGGCCGATAAGAATTGGCCCGATAAGCGTCGCCTCGCCCAGCTCCTCCAACATTTTGGTCGAGATGGATGCCGAGTGAATGGCCGGCATAACCAGCACATTGGCCGGCTCGGTCAAGCGACAGAACGGATAGCGGGTCATGGCTTCGCGATTGAGCGCCACATCGGCGGCCATTTCGCCCTCATATTCAAAATCGACACCGCGCTCATCCAGAAGCTTGACGGCCCCGCGCACATAGACCGAGCGGTCGCCCTCCGGATGACCAAAGGTCGAATAAGCCAGCATGGCGACGCGCGGTTCGTGGCCCAGCGCGCGCGCCGTCGCGGCGCTTTGGCAAGCAATATCGGCCAGCTCCTCGGCGCTTGGCATGTCAATGACATTGGTGTCGGCGACCATAACCGTGCGTCCGCCGCGCGCGACCAACATCGAAACCCCCATAACGCGTTGGCCGGGGCGCGGGTCGATAACCTTCGAGACCTCTTCCAAGGTAACGGAATAAGAACGCGTGACACCGGTGACCATGGCATCGGCATCGCCGCGCGCCAGGGCGCAAGCCCCGAATATATTGCGGTCATTGGCGACCATACGCTGGCAATCGGGCATCAGGCGGCCGCGTCTTTGCAAGCGCTCATATAAAAAGGCGCTGTAATCATCAATGCGGTCGGAAGCGCGGGTGTCGCGAATTTCAATATCGCTGCGGTCATCAAGCCCCAGCGCTTTCATATTGTCGCGGACAATCTGTTGTGTGCCGATAAGAATTGGCTCGCCCAGACCCAAATCCTTATAAGCAATGGCGGCGCGAATGACTTGTTCTTGCTCGCCTTCGGCAAAAATCATCCGCTTGGCGTTTTGCCGCGATTTATTCATGATGATTTGTATCGAACTGGCGGTCGGGTCGAGGCGCGCTTTCAGACGGTTCTGATAAGCTTGCATATCGACAATCGGCGCACGGGCGACACCACTATCCATAGCGGCGCGCGCCACGGCGGGCGGAATTTCGCTGATAAGACGCGGGTCAAACGGCACAGGAATAATATAGCGCGGGCCAAAACGCGGGCGCTCGCCATCATAGGCGGCGGCCACCTCATCGGGCACATCCTCGCGCGCCAGCATGGCCAGCGCCTCAGCGCAGGCAATCTTCATCTGGTCATTAATCGTCGTCGCGCGCACATCCAAGGCCCCGCGGAAAATATACGGGAAACCCAAAACATTATTGACCTGATTGGGGTAATCCGAACGCCCGGTCGCCATAATGGCGTCGTCGCGAATGGCGGCAACTTCTTCGGGTGTAATCTCCGGGTCGGGATTGGCCATGGCGAAAATAATCGGGCTGTCGGCCATGGTGCGGACCATATCCTCGGTCACCGCGCCTTTCACCGAAAGGCCCAAAAACACATCGGCACCGTCCATCGCCTCAGCCAAGGAGCGCGCTTTGGTGTCGGCCGCATGGGCCGATTTCCACTGGTTCATGCCCTCTTTGCGCCCTTTATATATGACCCCTTTAGTGTCGCATAAAATCGCATTATCGGGAGCCACACCCATCGCTTTGATAAGCTCGAGACAGGCAATGCCGGCCGCGCCCGCGCCGTTGACGCAGACTTTAATATCCTTGATATCCTTGCCCGTCAGGTGCAGCGCATTGATGAGACCGGCGGCGCAGATAATTGCCGTGCCGTGCTGGTCGTCATGGAACACCGGAATGTCCATCAGCTCGCGCAATTGGCTTTCAATAATAAAGCAATCGGGCGCTTTAATGTCTTCGAGGTTAATGCCGCCAAAGCTCGGGCTGAAATGTTTGACCGCATCGACAAAAGCTTGCGGGTCTTCGGTGTCTATCTCGAGGTCGATGCTGTCGACATCGGCAAAGCGTTTGAACAAAACCGCCTTGCCTTCCATGACCGGCTTGGAAGCCAGAGCGCCTAAATTGCCCAGCCCCAAAATCGCCGTGCCATTGGAAATCACCGCCACCATATTGCCGCGCGCCGTCAGGTCATAAGAGGCATCGGGGTTGTCGGCGATCGCCTTCACCGGCACGGCCACGCCCGGCGAATAGGCGAGCGACAGGTCCCGCTGGGTGGCCATCGGTTTGGTTGGGCTTATTTCAAGCTTGCCCGGCTTACCGCGTGCGTGGAAGCGTAAGGCTTCGTCATCGGTAAAACTTTTGTCCCCATCACTCATTTTACGCGTCTTTCGAGTTTGCGGCACTTCTCTGGTAATTTCACTTCATCGGCTTTTAGGGCTTTGGCGTGCTAAAAACAAGGCACGGCAGGCAACAAAAACAAAATAAATTCAACAGCTTTTTACCCATTCGGGGGCTCGCGGCCATGTCGCTTGCGCGCCCGCTTTGCTAGACTGGCCTCCATGTCAGCCGCCTCATCCAATCCAGAAAAAGCCAAATCCGGTGTCGCCGCCGAGAAGTCGGCGCAACCGACCCCGATGATGGCGCAATATTTTGAGATCAAGCAAGCGCATCCCGACGCGCTTTTGTTCTATCGCATGGGCGATTTTTACGAATTGTTTTTTGATGATGCGATTGCCGCGGCGGCGGCGCTCGATATCACTTTGACCCATCGCGGCAAGCATTTGGGCCAAGCCGTGCCGATGTGCGGCGTGCCTTATCACGCCAGCGAGGGTTATTTGCAGCGCCTGATTAAAGCCGGTTTCCGCGTCGCCATATGCGAGCAGACCGAAGATCCGGCGGAAGCCAAAAAGCGCGGTTCCAAATCAGTGGTGCGCCGCGATGTGGTGCGATTGGTAACGGCGGGCACGCTTTCGGAAGACGCGCTATTGGATGCCAAAGCCGATAATTTTATCGCCGCTCTGGCGTGTCTGGGCAACACCGGCGGCACTGGAACTGGCACTGGCACTGGCACTGGTACTGGCGCTAAAGCCAGCTGGGCTGTGGCGTGGGCCGATATGTCCACGGGTCAGTTTTTTGCCACCCGCGCCGACCGCGCAGCCTTGCCCGCATTGCTGGCGCGGCTCGCCCCGCGCGAGATTATCCTGCCCGATGCGGTGGCGGCGGCTTTTGACGAGACGCTGCGCGATGCTCTTGAAGTGGGGCCTGGGAGTGCGAATTGGAGTGCGAATTGGGATTTTGGAGCGCGCGGCGGCGTCAAAGAAACAAAACAAGGCGTGCCGATGTTGTCTCCGGTTGGCGATATTGCTTCACCGGCGGCGGGTGAAATGGTGCGCGCGCGGTTCGGCGTTGCGTGTCACGATGCGTTGGCGGGCGAAGGCAAGGCGGTCAATCTGGCATGCGCGCATGTGCTGGCCTATTTTGACGCCACGCAATACGACACGCAAGTAAGCCTGCAAGCGCCGCGCCCCGAGACCGATGCGCAATTTATGGCTATCGATGCGGCGACGCGCACCAATTTGGAATTGAACCGAACCTTGACCGGCGCGCGCGACGGCTCTCTGCTGGCGACCCTTGACGCCACCGTCACCGCCGCCGGTGCACGCACTTTGGCGGCGCGGCTGAATGCACCACTGACCGATATGGCGGCGGTCAATGCGCGCCTCGATGCGGTGGCGGCGTTTGTCGATGCGCCGCAATTGGCAGCTGATGTGCGCGCGCAATTAAAAGCCACCCCGGATATGGTGCGCGCGTTGAACCGATTGGCGATGCAGCGCGGCGGCCCGCGCGATGTGCAAGCGATCGGTCTGGCGCTGCAGGCGGCGAGCCAAACCGTCGCGACGCTATTGGCCGCGACGCCCGAGAACTGCGGCGAATTGGCGACCCAAATCGAGGCCTTGGGTCAAGAAAGTCAAAAACTGAGCCCGTTGCGGGACCGTCTGGCGCAAGCGTTGGATGACACGCTGCCGCTCTTGGCGCGCGATGGCGGCTTTATCCGCGCCGGTTTTCACAGCGGTCTCGACGAGGCGCGCGCCCTGCGCGATGAAAGCCGCCGTGTTATCGCCGCTTTGCAAAATCGCTATGCCGAGGCGACCGGCATTAAAGCGCTGAAGATCAAACATAATGGCGTGCTCGGGTATCATATTGATGTGCCCGCCGCGCATGGCGATAAGCTGATGCGCGCACCGCATGACGCGACATTTATTCATCGCCAAACGCTGGCCAGTTCAGTGCGTTTTTCTTCCGCCGAGCTGGCCGCCTTGGCGGGGGAGATATCGCGCGCCGGCGAAACCGCTTTGGCGCTGGAGCTGGAATTGTTCGACACGTTAACGCAGGAGGTGTTGGCGGCGCGCCCCGGTCTCGAGCTTTTGGGCGAGGCGCTCGCCGTCACCGATGTCGCCGCCGCGTTGGCGATCATCGCGGTGCGCGCGCATTGGGCGCGTCCGCGGCTGTTTGACGATAGCCGCTTTATCATTGAGGGCGGTCGCCATCCGGTGGTTGAGGCGGCGCTTAAAGCGCAAAATGCCGGTCCGTTTATCGCCAATCCGTGCGCGCTCGATGCAAGCGGCGCGCTGGGGCCGCGCATGAGCTTGCTGACCGGCCCAAATATGGCCGGTAAATCGACCTTTTTGCGGCAAAATGCGCTGCTCGCCATATTGGCGCAAATGGGCAGTTTTGTGCCCGCCACTGACGCCGCGATCGGCATTGTCGACCGCGTCTATTCGCGCGTCGGCGCGGCCGATGATTTGGCGCGCGGGCGCTCGACTTTTATGGTCGAAATGGTCGAGACGGCGGCCATCCTCACAGGCGCGGGGCCGCGCGCTCTGGTTATCCTCGACGAGATTGGGCGCGGCACGGCGACTTTTGATGGTCTGTCTTTGGCTTGGGCGGCGGTTGAATATCTGCACGAGACGATTGGTTGCCGCACACTTTTCGCCACGCATTACCACGAATTGACGGCGCTGGCCGAGCGTCTGGACGGGCTGGCCAATGCCTCCATGCGGGTGCGCGAACATGAAGGCCGTCTGGTGTTTCTGCACGAGGTCGGGGCCGGCGCGGCCGACCGCTCTTATGGCATTCATGTCGCCGAGCTGGCCGGCCTGCCCGATAGCGTCACCCAAAGGGCGCGGCATGTGCTGGCGCAATTGGAAGAAAATAATGCCGCGAACCAAAAGACCAATGGCGGCGATTTGGCCGCCGCGCTGCCATTTTTTGAGGCGCGCCCCCCGGCACCGCCGCAAAGCGATGCGCTGCGTGACGCATTGACCACCATCGACCCTGACCGTCTAAGCCCGCGCGAGGCGTTGGATTGGCTGTACCGATTGCAGGAACTGGCCGATAAGGATTAGCGTCACCTTGGCAAAGCAGTGACCAAATGCCGGCCCAATGCCGAGTGAGTGCTGAATGAGTGCCAGCCGGGTGAGTGGCGAATGAGTGGCGAATTGGAACAGGATTTGGCCACAATTCGTGCTATATCATTGAATCTATATCAAAGTGCTGAGAGGCCGCCCCAAACCGTTTGACGGCGGCAAAGAGAGTTTTCTATGGCTAAAAAAGCCACCCCGACAGCCCGCAAGGCCAAGCGCGCGCCGCGAAACAGCGCGGCTAAAACCGCGTCTGATTTGCGCGCCCGCCTCGATGATTTGGCCAAAGGCCATTTGGGCGATGAGAAAGCCCTGCGCATGGCGGCGTTGGAATTATTGCGCGGTCAATTGGCCGAAGACCGCGCCGCGGCGCGCGCCGGTCTTGAAGGGAAAAAACTCAAAGGGGCCAAATGCGCCGAGCAGATATCGGCGCGCATGGACGAGATGCTGGGCGCGCTGGCCGATTTTGTCAGCGCCCATGTGCTTTATATCGCCAATCCGACGGATGCCGAGAAAGTCACCATGGTGGCGGTTGGCGGCTATGGGCGCGGGCGTTTAGCACCGCATTCCGATATCGATTTATTGTTTTTGTTGCCCTATAAGCGCAACGCCACTAGCGAGAGCTTTGTTGAATATATCCTTTATATGTTGTGGGATATGGGGCTGAAAGTCGGCCATGCGACGCGCTCGGTCAATGATTGCGTGACGCAAGCGACGGCCGATATGACGGTGCGTACGGCGATGTTGGAAAGCCGCTTTTTATGGGGCAGCACGCCGCTTTATGACAGCTATCGCAAGGCTTTTCAGACCAAAGTGGTGCGCGGCACGGCGCGGCAATTCGTGACCGCCAAGCTGGCTGAGCGCGATGACCGCCATACCAAAGCTGGGCGCTCGCGCTATCTGGTCGAGCCCAATTTGAAAGAGAGCAAAGGCGGCTTGCGCGATTTGAACACGCTGTTCTGGATTGCCCGTTACAGCTATCAGGTCGAGGCGCTGGACGACTTTGTGGCGCTCGGCGTGTTGACGGCTGATGAGCTGAAATTGTTTCGAAAATGCGATGATTTCCTGTGGCATGTGCGCTGTCATTTGCACTTCCTCACCGATATGGCACAGGAGCGGTTGAGCTTTGATGTGCAAAAACCGCTGGCCGAGTTTTTCTATCCGGCGGCGCAGGCCAAGGATGCGGCGGGTATGAAGCCGGTCGAGAAGTTCATGCGGCGGTATTTTCTGGTGGCCAAAAATGTCGGCGATTTGACGGCGATATTTTGTGCCTCGCTGGAGGACGCGCATAAAAAACCACGCGCCGCGGCGCGCTTGCCGGCGTTGTTTCGTCGCCAAAAACAAGTCGATGGCTTCACCATTGGCACCAGTCGTTTGAAAATGGCGGCGGCGGATTGCTTTTCATCCGACCCGGTCAACCTCATCCGGGTCTTTCATCTGGCCGACAGCACCGGTCTCGATATCCATCCCGACACGCTGCGCGCCATCACCCAGCATACGCATCTCATCAATGCTGAATTGCGCGCCGATGAAACCGCCAACCGTCTGTTTCTCGACCTCTTGACCTCGAAGCGCGACCCCGAACGCATCTTGCGGCGGATGAATGAAGCCGGTGTGTTGGGTCGCTTCATCCCTGATTTCGGGCGCATTGTGGCGCTCATGCAATTCAATATGTATCACCATTACACGGCCGATGAGCATTTGCTGCGCGCATTGGGTCTGCTGCGCGAAATAGAAAGCGGCGCGGTGGAAGCGGCGCATCCGCTGGCCACACAATTATTAAATAGCGGGGCGGTCAATCGGCGGGTGATTTATCTCGCCACCTTATTGCACGATATTGCCAAAGGCCGCCCCGAAGACCACTCGGTGGCGGGCGCGCGCATTGCCCGCAAGCTGGGGCCGCGGCTGGGTTTCTCAAAAGCCGAAACCGCGCTCACCGAATGGCTGGTGCAAGAACATTTGGTGATGAGCGATGTGGCGCAAAGGCGCGATATTTCAGACCCGCGCACGGTCGAGGATTTCGCCACCACGGTGCAAAGCATGGAACGCCTCAACCATCTTTTTGTGTTGACCGAGGTCGATATTAAAGCCGTTGGGCCGGGCGTGTTTAACGGTTGGAAAGCGCAATTGCTGCGCGAACTTTATGCCGAGACCGCCTCGAGCTTCAACGCCGGCACGGCGCTGGTCGCGCGCGGTCAGCGTCTCGATGGGGCCAAAACCGCTTTTGCCGAAATGCTCAAAAAGGATTGGAGCACGCGCAAGGTCAATGCCTATATCCGTCGCCAATCGGACGCTTATTGGTTGAGTTTTCCGACCGAGGCGCAATTGCGCCACGCCGATATGGTGGAAGAAATGGAAGCGTCGGGCGAGGCCAGTGTGTTGGCCGTGCATGCCGATAAGCTGCGCGATTGTTCGGAGATTACCATTATCTGTCAGGACCATGCCGGTCTGTTTGCCCGCCTTGCCGGTGCCTGCGCGCTGGTCGGTCTGACGATTTTGGATGCGCGCATCACCACCGCCAATGACGGCATGGCGATCGACGCTTTGCATGTCGCTGACCGCGACCATAGCGGGCCGCTGGAGCCGCAAAAAGCCAAACGGTTGGAAAAAACCATGCGCGATGTGTTGTCGGGCAAGGTGATTGTGCCCGAACGTTTGGAGGGCGCGCCCGGGCGCGCTCATATTGAGGCGTTTGACCTGGTGCCGCATGTGCAGATATCCAACGAGCTGGCCGATAATGCCAGCGTCGTCGAGGTCAGTGGTCTCGACCGGCCGGGTCTGCTTTACGCGCTGCTGCGCGCTTTGTTTGATTTGAACCTCACCGTCTCGGCGGCGCGTATCGCGACATTTGGCGAGCGCGCTGTGGATGTGTTTCATCTGACCGATTTGTCCGGTGGCAAAATCAGCGATGCGGCGCGACGGCGAAAGCTGCGCGACACGCTGCGCCGCGCCATTGATAATCCGGTAAAGGCAGCGCAGCCGAAAAAACCGGCGCGACGCGGCGCGGGTAAATCCGAGGCGGCCTGATATGGCGGCGTCCAAAGACGCGCCGCAAGCTGGCGTCTTGTCCAATGCGGCGCTGGTCGGCAGCGCCACCATGGCCAGTCGCGTCAGCGGTTTCATCCGCGATATTTTTCTGGCCGCTTTATTGGGGGCCGGGCCCTTGGCGGAAGTATTCGTCATCGCTTTTCGGCTGCCCAATTTGTTTCGCCGCCTGTTTGCCGAAGGGGCTTTCAATGCCGCCTTTGTGCCGCTCTTTGCGGCGCGTCTCAGTCAAAAAGGTGAGGGCGCGGCGTTGGCTATGGCGGGGCAGATATTATCCGTGCTGCTCGCCGGTCTGGCGATTTTCACCCTGCTGGCGGAGATATTCATGCCCGCTTTGGTGTTGGCCCTGGCGCAAGGTTTTGCCGGCGCGCCCGACAAATTTGACCTCGCCGTGCATTATGCGCGCATCAGTTTTCCCTATTTAATTTTCATGTCGCTAATGGCGTTATTCGCCGCCATGCTCAATGCGGTGAACCGCTTTTTCGCTGCGGCGCTGGCGCCGGTGTTGCTCAATCTGGTGCTCATCGCGGCGATGGCGCTGGCCGTGCTCGACGGCGTACCGGCCGGCGATACGCGGCTTTTGGATTACATTATTTATGGCGTTGCTGTGGCCGGTGCGGCGCAATTTCTTTTCGTGTTTATCGCCGCGCGGCGCGCCGGTATGCGCGCGAAGTTGGCCCGCCCGCAGCTCTCTGACGATGTCAAAAAAGTTTGGGGGCTGGCCGTGCCGGGCATTTTGGCGGCCGGTATCGGACAGATTAATCTGCTCATCGGCACGTCGATTGCCACTGGTCAGGCGGGCGCGGCGGCGTGGCTTTATTATGCCGACCGCTTGTATCAACTGCCAATGGGGGTGATCGGCGTGGCGCTGTCTGTGGCGTTGCTGCCCGAATTGGCGCGGCGTGTGGCCGCTGGCGATACGGTGCGCGCCCATAATGCCCAAGACCTGGCGGTGCTGGCCGCCGGCGGGTTGACCCTGCCCGCCGCCGCCGGTCTGTTCGCTTTGGCCGCGCCGATTGTCACGGCATTATTTGAGCGCGGTGCGTTTACCGCCGCCGATAGCGCGCTGACGGCGCAGCTTGTCGCGATGTTTTGTTTTGGCCTGCCGGCTTTTGTTTTTGTCAAAGCGTTGCAGCCGTCTTTCTTTGCGCGGCAAGATACGCGCGCGCCGCTAATCGATGGCGCGCTCGGCGTGGTCGTCAATATCGGCTTGTCTTTGACATTGTTTCCGATTTACGGCGCACCGGCCATTGCTTTTGCCACCGTGATGGCGGGCTGGGTAACGCTGGGCTTGATGCTCATCCGCATGGCGCGGCGCGACATTTATCGCCTGTCGTCGGCCATGCTTCGCCGTCTCGCCGCGCAATTGGCGGCGGCGCTGTTGATGGCTTGGGCGCTGATATACGCCGCCACCATCATCTCCCCGCCATCCGATCTTTTGGCGTTGAGCTTATGGCTTGTCGGGTTTATCGGCAGCGGCTTGGTGGTTTATGGGCTCGCCGCTCTGGCGCTGGGCGCGGTCAAGCGCGCTGATATCAGCCTCTTGCGGGGGCGTCGGTGATGCGCCATAAACAGGCCAATATGATGAGAGAGACCAACGCATGAGCGAGCCTAGACCCCGCGTCCTGTCGGGCGTACAACCGACCGGTAATTTGCACCTCGGCAATTATCTGGGCGCCATTCGTAATTTTGTCGCCCTGCAGCAAAGCCATGAGTGCCTTTATTGCGTTGTCGACTTGCACGCTATTACGGTATTTCAAGACCCGGCCGAACTGGCCGCCAATACGCGCGAAGTAGCGGCGGCTTTTATCGCCGCCGGTGTCGACCCGAAAAACCATATTGTGTTCAACCAAGCGCAAGTGCCGCAACACGCTGAGCTGGCTTGGGTGCTGAATTGCGTGGCGCGCATGGGCTGGCTCAACCGGATGACGCAATTCAAAGAAAAAGCCGGTAAGGACCGTGAAAAAGCCTCGGTCGGTCTTTATGTTTATCCGAATTTAATGGCGGCGGATATTCTGCTCTATCAGGCGACGCATGTGCCGGTCGGCGAAGACCAAAAACAACATCTCGAATTGGCGCGCGATATTGCCCAGAAGTTCAATAATGATTTCGGGGCGGAGGGGTTTTTCCCGCTGCCCGAACCGCTGATTCAAGGCCCGGCGACGCGGGTCATGAGCTTGCGCGACGGGACGAAAAAAATGTCGAAATCCGACCCGTCCGACTTGTCGCGCATCACCATGCTCGACAGCGCTGACGATATCGCCAAGAAAATCCGCAAAGCCAAAACCGACCCGGACGTGCTGCCCGAAAGCCAAGAGGCGTTGGCGGCGCGCCCCGAAGCGGCCAATCTTTTGGGCATTTATGCGGCGTTGGCCGAACAGGATTTGGACGCCGCCATCAGCCAATTTGCGGGCCAGCAATTCTCGGCCCTGAAAGAGGCGCTGGCCGAGCTGGCGATCGCCAAAATCGCGCCGATCGGCGACGAGATGCGGCGCTTGAATGAAGACCCGGGCCATGTCGATGCGGTGCTGGCCGATGGCGCGGCGCGCGCCCGCGCGCTGGCTGAGCCGGTGATGGCCGAGGTGCGCCGTCTGGTCGGTTTTCTCGGCAGCTAAATAGAAACGGCCGAATAATTATCAGAGTTTTTCGAAGCCGACGCGCCGCGTTTGCATTTATTTTTCTTGTCTCAAATCGACGGCGCTGGCAGCATGGCGCGCATGGATATAGACCAGCATTTACAACGCAAGTTCCTCATCGTCGTTGACGGTACGCCCGAGAGCTATTCGGCATTGCGCTTTGCGGCGCGCCGCGCCCATGGCACGGGCGGCAAGGTGGCGCTGCTGCTGGTCATCGAGCCGGAGACGCACGACCATTGGCTGGGCGTCTCGACATTGATGAAAGAGGAAGCCGAAATCGAGGCGGAGAAAATTCTCACCGAATCGACGGCGCTGGTGGAAATGCTGGGCGGCGAAAAACCCGAAACCCATATCCGCCACGGCCAATTGGCTGAAGAGATTTCGCGCCTCGTCGAAGAAGACCGCTCCATATCGACCTTGGTGCTGGCCGCTGCGGTCGGCGCGGCGGGTCCTGGGCCGCTTGTCTCGGCGATCGGGGCGGGCAAATCTTCGGTGCATATTCCGGTGACCATTGTGCCGGGCGACCTCTCCGATGATGAGATCGACGCACTGACTTAGAACCGCCGGGCTTAAAACTGCCGCGGTTTAAAAGCTGTCGCGGCTTAAAAGCTGTGGCGGGTGAGAGAGAGGCCGGGGCCTCCTAATCTCGTTTTTTATGGCCATAGGCCCTATATAAAGAGTAAGTTCGAAAAAACAGCGCCCCCAAGAGTGGGCGGGGACACAAGGAAAAAACGCCATGTTTATCCAGACCGAAGACACACCCAATCCGGCCAGCCTGAAATTTCTGCCGGGCCGCGAAGTGACCGGCAGCACGCCGCCGGTGGATTTCCCCAATGGGGAAGCGGCGCAAGCCTCGCCTTTGGCCAGCGCGCTATTTGCCATTGACGGCGTCACCTCGGTGTTTTTCGGGGCTGATTATATTGTCGTCTCAAAACAAGATGCGATGGAATGGCAGCTCGTCAAACCGGCCATATTGACGGCGATTATGGAGCATTTTGTCGCCGAGCGGCCGCTCATGGCCGAGGGCTATGCGCCCGATATGATGGCCGGTGCGGGCGGCGAAATGCCGATCGCCGAAGCCGATGCCGAGACCGTCGCCGTTATCAAACAAATCCTCGACACCCGAGTGCGTCCGGCGGTGGCGCAGGATGGCGGCGATATTGTTTTTCACGGCTATGAAGACGGCATTGTCTCGCTGCATTTGCGCGGCGCGTGTGCCGGTTGTCCGTCGGCCACGGCGACGCTGAAACAGGGCGTCGAGAATTTGCTGAAACATTACGTGCCTTCGGTCAGCGAAGTGCGCGCTGTTCTCTAAGGGGGTTTTATGCTCGACCAAGCGGCGCTCGACTTATTGTTCAATGAAGCGCGCAGCCATAATGATTTCGACCCGACACCGGTGCCGGAAGAAAAACTGCACGCGCTTTATGATTTGATGAAAATGGGGCCGACCAGCGCCAATTGCTGTCCGGCGCGTCTGGTCTTTGTCACCTCACAAGACGCCAAAGCGCGGTTGCTGCCATTTATTATGGAGAGCAATATTGAAAAAGTCGCCCATGCGCCGGT
>JADHOK010000031.1 GCA_016779015.1 PS1 clade bacterium
CTATTGGCGAGGCCATTCGCATTGGTGGGCTGGTGCGCGAAGGCTCGGTGACGCGCGATGGATTGCGCGCCGATTTTGCGGTCACCGATTTGGCGCATGATATTAACGTCAGCTATGAGGGCATGCTGCCCGATTTGTTTCGCGAAGGGCAGGGCGTTGTCGCCGAAGGCCGCTTTGACGCCTCGGGGCGCTTTGTGGCCGATACGGTGCTGGCCAAGCACGATGAGACCTATATGCCGCCGGAGGTCGCTGAGGCGCTGGAGAAATCCGGTAAATATTCGAGCGGCTATAAACCCTCCCATCCGGGTGACGCGAAATGATTGTCGAGCTCGGTCATTTTATTCTGGTGCTGGCTTTATCTGTCGCGCTGGTGCAGGCCATCGCGCCGCTTTATCTGATGCGCGCCTCGCGTGACCTATCGCGAAATGCGGCTCTTGGGGTGGCGCAGCGCGCCGCGCTGCTGCAATTCGTTCTGGTGCTGCTGGCTTTCGGCGCGCTGACTTACGCTTTTGTGCGGTCGGATTTTTCCCTCGCCGTGGTCTTTGCCAACAGCCATGTCGCCAAGCCGCTAATCTATAAAATCGCTGGCGTTTGGGGCAATCACGAGGGCTCTATGCTGCTCTGGGTGCTTATTGTGGCGGCTTATGGCGCGGCGTATGCGCGTTTCGGGCGTGTGCAAGACGGGTTTGCGGCGCGGGTGCTGATTGTGCAGGGCTGGCTCGGCGTTGCGTTCTTGGCTTTCCTGCTGTTTACCTCCAATCCGTTTGCCCGCTTGATACCGGTGCCGTTTAGCGGCCAAGGCCTGACCCCGATTTTGCAAGACCCGGCGCTGGCGGCCCATCCGCCGCTGCTTTATGCGGGCTATGTCGGTTTTTCCATGGCCTATGCGTTTGCTTTGGCGGCCTTAACGGGCCGCGCCGAAGATGCGGCTGAAAATTGGGCCAAGCGGATGCGGCCTTGGATATTGACGGCTTGGATATTCCTGACACTGGGCATCGCGCTGGGCTCTTATTGGGCTTATTACGAGCTTGGTTGGGGCGGCTTCTGGTTCTGGGACCCGGTCGAGAATGCCTCGCTCATGCCGTGGCTGGCCGGCACGGCTTTGCTGCATTCGGCATTGGTCGCGGAAAAGCGCGACACGCTGAAACGGTGGACGCTGCTGCTGGCCATCATCACTTTCGCGCTGTCGCTATCGGGGACATTTCTGGTGCGTTCCGGCGTCTTGACCTCGGTGCATGCTTTCGCCAATGACCCTGAGCGCGGTCTGTTCATCCTTGCCATTCTGGCCGGTTTCACACTGGTCGGATTTATCCTCTACGGCTTGCGTCTGCCGCAACTGGCACCCGATCGCGCTTTTCGGCCGGTCAGTCGTGAGGGCTTGTTGCTGGCCAATAATATCTTTCTCGCCACCGCCACAGTGACGGTGTTTTTGGGCACTATTTACCCGCTCATCCTCGACGCGCTGGGAGGCGGAAAAATCTCTGTCGGCGCCCCCTATTTCAACGCCGTCTTCGCACCGCTCACCATTCCATTCGCTCTATTGTTGCCTTTGGGGCCGCTATTGAATTGGCGCCAAGGACACCTTCAGCCATTGCAAAGCCGACTGGTGCTGGCCGCCGCTGCGGCGGCTTTGGTGACGCTGGGCATGGTGTTGACGCGCGGCGCGTCTGTGATGGTGGTGGCTTTGTTTGCGGCGGCCTTGTGGCTGCTGTTTGGGGCGGGCCTCGATATGGCGCAGCGTCTCGCGCCTTATCGCCACCGCCTTGTTAGATTTTGGGCGCTGCCTGCCAGCGCGTTCTCCGCGCCGCTGGCGCATGCCGGATTGGCGGTCATGCTGTTGGGCATTTTGGCGGCAACGCAATGGCGCGAAGAAATTGTCGTGGCCGCAACCCCCGGCCAGCAGATGGAGATTGCCGGTATCAGTCTTCGCTATGACGGCTTGCGCGATGTCGATGGGCCGAATTACAGCGCCGAGCAAGCGCGCCTGACATATCTGAGCGGCCCTCATAGCGGCGCGCATCTGTTTCCCGAGCGGCGTTTTTACGAAGCCGAGCGGTCGCAAACCACCGAGGCCGCCATCACTACCGACCTGACCGGGCATCTCTATGCCGTGATCGGTGAGCCGAGCGGTGATAAGCGCGTCTTGCGCGTTTGGTATCATCCTTATGTCGCTTTTATTTGGCTGGGCGCGCTGCTGATGGCGCTTGGCGGTAGCTTCGCGCTGGCGACGCGCCTCAGGCGGAGCGTGTGATGGCACGGCTGGCGATTTTGTTTTTTCTTTTGGTGTCGCCGACACATGCTCTTGATCCCGATGAAGCGCTGGCCGACGCGACGCTCGAAGCCCGCGCCCGCGCTCTGTCGCAAGAGCTGCGCTGCATGGTCTGTCAGAACCAGTCGATTGATGATAGCGACGCGCCTCTGGCTAAGGATTTGCGGGTGTTTGTGCGCGCGCGCCTGCAAGCCGGCGACAGCGATGATGCGATTCGCGCCGCGGTGGTCGAGCGCTATGGCGAGTTTGCTTTGTTTCGCCCGCGCATCGCGCAGCATACTTACGCGTTGTGGGCCACGCCGCTCCTCATCTTGCTGCTTGGCGGCTATCTCGGCTGGCGTATGGCCGGCAAATCAACACCTCAAAACACTTCAACCGATAGTTAAATAAAGCTAGTCTCGGCGCATGGGACAGAATTTGCGTCTTTTGCTGGTCGAAGATGACACCAAAGCAGCCGCTTTGTTGTGCGACCGTTTTCGAGCCGAGGGGGTGGACGCGACCCACGCCGCCGATGGCGCGAGCGGTCTCGACGCAGCACGCGCCGGCACTTTTGACGTGCTGGTGGTCGACCGCATGCTGCCGCAAATGAGCGGCACTGAGTTGGTCAAAACATTGCGCCAAGAAGGCGACACGACGCCGGTTCTGTTTCTTTCTGCTCTGGGCGAGGTTGATGACCGGGTGGCCGGTTTTGATGCCGGTGGCGATGATTACCTCACCAAGCCGTATGCGTTTGCCGAATTGCAGGCGCGGGTGACGGCACTGGTGCGGCGCAGCGAAGGGGCGGCGACGACCCATCTTCAACTGGCCGATTTACAGCTCGACTTATTGGCGCGCCAAGCGCGACGCGGCGATATATTGCTTGATCTCAATAATCGAGAGTTCGACTTATTGGCCTATCTGATGGGCCATCAGGGGCAGATTGTGACGCGCGCCATGCTGCTGCAAAATGTTTGGAATTATGGCCTCGATACGCAAACCAATGTGGTCGATGTGCATATTTCTCGGCTGCGCGCCAAGCTCGATAAAGATTTCGATACACCGCTTTTGCAAACCAAACGCGGCCAGGGTTTCATCCTTGAGGTCGCGCCATGAGGACGCTTTTGCGGCTTGCCGGGTTTCGCGCCGCGCTGGCCTATACGACGCTTTTGCTGGTCGCCATGGCGCTGGTTCTGGGGCTGCTTTATGCCCGTCTTGCCGATAATTTGCAGGCCAGCCAAGACAATCTCATCTGGCGCGAGGCGGCGTCGCTCAGCCTCATTCATCAGCGCGATGGTATGCGGGCGCTGGCGCAAACCATCGAGACGATGGGGCGCGGGCAGGGCAGCTATTTGCGTCTGTCGGATGGGTTGGGCGCTTTCATCGCCGGCAATCTCAAAACTTTTCCGGTGCCTGAGGCGACCGATGCCGAGGGCTGGCTTCGCTTCCGCGATGGCGAGGTGCCGGTGCGCGCGCGGCTTTTGCAATTGGATGAAAATCTGGTGCTGCTGGTCGGCCATGACGTTGCCGATGGCGCTGCGCTGCTGGCGCGCTTTCGACAGGCTTTCGCGCTGGCGCTTATCGCCATGCTGTTTATCGGGCTTGGCGGCGGGGCGTTTCTGGCGCGCCGCGGGCTGAAGCGCGTGCATGATATCGGCGCGGCCCTGCAACCGGTAATGCAGGGCGATTTGTCGGTGCGGCTCAAAAACGCACAAAATGACGGGCAAGGCGGTGCCGAATGGCAGGCGCTGGAGGCGCAGATTAACGCCATGCTCGCGCGGCTTGAAAAGCTGATGCACGCAACGCGGCAAGTCAGCGATAATCTGGCGCACGACCTACGCGCGCCGCTCACCCGCTTGCGCGCGCGCCTCGAAGCGTTGCTCGTCAAAGGGGACGGCGGGGCCGATAACGAGATAGGCGCGGCATTGGAGGATGTCGATGGGCTGTTGCGCAGTTTTAACGCGCTGCTCACCCTATCGCGGCTGGAAAGCGGTGTGGCGACGCTGCAGGCTTGGCCGGTCGAGCTCGCGCCCTTAATGGCCGAATTGCACGACCTGTTCGCGCCGGTGTTTGAAAACAAAAAGATGACGCTGCGCATTGAGGGTGGCGATGACCTGCAACTGAAAGGCGACGCCGCTTTGCTCGGGCAGGCTTTGGTCAATCTGATAGAGAACGCGCTGGCGAATGCCGCGGTGGCGGGCAGCGAAGTGGTGCTGGCAGCGCAAAAAAATGGCGCTGGCGTGGTGGTGTCACTGGCCGATAGCGGCGGCGGTATCGCGCCGCAAGATCATGAAAAAGCGCTGCAACGTTTCGCTCGGCTGGATGAGAGCCGGGTCGGCGATGGCAACGGTCTTGGTCTGTCTTTGGTCGCAGCGATTTGCGCGCATCATGGTGGCACATTGGTGTTGGCGGATAACCAACCCGGGCTGAGGGCTGAGATGCATCTGCCCGCGACGGTCTGATGACGGGGCTGTTCGACATGCTGCCGCCAAAGCAGCCAATGCATAATTCTGTGCGCCAGCCCTTGGATGCGCCGCGCGCGACGTTGCTGCTCGAGGATATGGCGGCGCTTGAGGGTCTTGCCCCGCTTATCAAACAACACGAGGCCTTTTTCGCTTGGCTGGTCGAGGGCAGTCCGTTTCTGGCGCGCCTCATGCGTCGCTATCCTGAGGTGGTGTTGGCGCTCGCAGATACCGGCCCGGGCGCTTATCTCGATGCGCTGCTCACCGCGCTTGCCGCCGATATGGAATCCGCACAAGACAAAGACGCGGCCATGGCTTTGCTGCGTCACGCGCGCAATCGTGCCGCGCTGGCCATTGCGTTGGCCGATCTTGCCGATGTGTGGGATGTCGAAACCGTTACCGATTATCTGACGCGTCTGGCCGACACAGCGGTGCGGTGCGGCCTTGATTTTCTGCTGCGCGAGGCGGTGGCGGCGCAGCGTCTCACCGCGTTTTCGCGCGACGGTTTCGTGGTGCTGGCGCTCGGCAAGCATGGCGGGCAGGAGCTCAATTATTCCTCCGATATTGATTTTGTCGTCTATTACACGCCCAATGCTTTGCCGTTGGCCGAGGGACAAGACACGCGCAAATTTCACATCACATTGGTGCGCGAGCTGACGGCGCTGTTGCAAAATGTCACCGCTGACGGCTTTGTGTTTCGCGTTGACCTGCGGTTGCGACCCGACCCGGGGGCCACGCAAATCACGATCTCGGTCGATGCGGCGCTGGCTTATTATGAGAGCATGGGGCAGAACTGGGAGCGCGCGGTTTATATCAAAGCGCGGCCGATTGCCGGCGATTTGGCGGCGGGGCAAAAATTCCTCGAGAATTTGCGGCCTTATATCTGGCGACGCTATTTCGATTTTGCAGCGATTGATGACGTGCATTCGATGAAGCGGCAAATTCATGCGGTTCGCGGCCATGCCGAGATTGCCGCGCAAGGCCACAATGTCAAATTGGGGCGCGGTGGCATTCGAGAGATAGAGTTTTTTGTGCAGACGCAGCAGCTCATCGCCGGTGGCCGCGACGCCGATTTGCGTGGCCGCCGCACCGTCGAGATGCTGGCCATGCTGGCTGAGAAAAACTGGATCAGCGCCGCGACGGCCGAAAAACTCACCGCCTCTTATTACTATCTGCGCCGTATCGAACATCGCCTGCAAATGCGCCTCGACGAGCAGACGCAAACCCTGCCGAAAGGCGATGACGGTTTCGCGGCGTTTGCGCGCTTTGTCGGCTATGAGGATGCCGCTGCTTTTACGGGAGAAATGACGGCGCATTTGAGCGGCGTCACGGCAGAGTATGAGCAGCTTTTCGAACATTCCGAAAGCCTCGCCGGCGAGGCCGGTAATCTGGTGTTCACCGGCGGCGAGGATGACCCAGAGACGCTGGAAACACTTTCCAATATGGGCTTTTTGCGACCGGCCGATATTTCCTCGGTTATTCGCGGCTGGCATGCCGGGCGTTTGACGGCGATGCGCAGCGCGCGGACGCGCGAAATTCTTACGCGCCTGCAGCCGGTGATTTTGCGCAAGCTGGCTGAAGCGCGTGCGCCTGATGAAGGGTTTTTCCGCTTCGACCAGTTTCTCTCGGCGCTGCCCGCCGGTGTGCAAATCTTCTCGCTATTCCAATCCAACCCGCGCGTGCTCGATCTTATTATCGACATTATCAATACAGCACCGCGATTGGCGGCGCTTTTGTCCGCCAATGTGGGCCTCATTGATGCGCTGGTGCCGGGGCACGAGGTCGAGACGCTACCGGCAAGCTTCGATAATTTTGAGACGGCGATGAATGCGCTGCGCCGTCATGTGCACGAGGCGCAATTCAGTGTCGGCACGCGCATATTGGCTGACCCGATTTTGGCGACACGCCATGGCGAGGCGTACAGCCAACTCGCGGAGACGGCGATTAGGGTCATGCACCAAACGACATTGGATGATATCACCCGCCAATACGGCGCGCTGGCCGATGGCGATATGCTGGTGCTGGGGCTGGGCAAGCTGGGCAGTGGCGAGATGGCGCTGCAATCCGACCTCGACCTTATTCTGATTTGCGATTGTCCGGATTTCGCTGCTTTTTCCGACGGCCAAAAGCCGCTCGATGCCGAACGCTGGTTCGCGCGCGCGGCGCGGCGCTTTTTAAGTGGCCTCAGCGCGCCGACGGCGGAAGGCGATTTGTTTGAGGTCGATACAAGGCTGCGCCCCTCGGGTAATGCCGGGCCGCTGGTCACCAAACTGGCAAGTTTTGTCGACTACCAATCCAATCAGGCATGGAATTGGGAGCATATGGCGCTCACCCGGGGCCGCATATTGGCCGGGGGCGATGGGTTGCGGCAAAAGGTCGAGGCGGCGATTGACGCCATTATCACAGCGCCGCGCGACACCAAAAAGCTGGCCGATGATGCCGAGGATATGCGCCGTCGTTTGCGCACGCACCAACCGCAAGCCGGGCTATTTGATATTCGCCGCGGCGATGGCGGGCTGGTCGATATCGAGTTTATCGCACAGAGCCTGCAATTGGCGCATGCCGCCACCCATAATGAGCTGGTTGGCCCCCGCCCACTGCCGCAAGTGCTGGCCGCATTGCGCCAAGCCGGGTGTCTCGAGGCTGAAGCGCATAAAGCGCTGGATGCCGCTGCGGCGTGCTTTTTGAGCTTGCGACAAATTGCCAGCCTATGCCTTGAAGATGACGACGAAACACCGGCCCCCGCCATTGCGGCGCTGCTGCTGGAAGCGCTGAATGAGCCGGATATGAGCCGCTTGCAGGCGGTGATTGCGGAGCATCGGGCGCGGGTGACGACGATTTTTGACGACACAATGCAAGCGCTGCGCGCGCTTTAACAGCACCGCCAACAAGCCAAGCAAGTGATTGACCAAATATGGCCAATCAAATAGCCTCTAGGCTGATTTTGGGAGAGTAGTGATGAATTTCGATTTTTCCGACGACCAGAAAATGCTGAAAGATCAAGCGCGCAAGTTCCTCGAGGACAAGTGCAGCTATGACGATGTCCGCACCATTCTGGAAAGCGATGACAGCCATCATGACGGCGTTTGGAACGGCCTGTGCGAGCTGGGGTTTGCCGGTGCCGCTATTCCGGAGGAATTTGGCGGCCTTGGTCTGGGCGCGCTGGAGCTATGCGTGATTGCTGAAGAACTGGGCCGCGCCGCCGCGCCGGTGCCGTTTTCCTCTTCTATCTATATGTTTGCCGAAGCAATGAAACTGGCCGCGTCTGATGACCAGAAATCGGCTTGGCTGCCGCAAATCGCTTCCGGCGAAATCATCGGCACATTGGCCTCGGCAGAGGGCACGCAAGCGCCCAGCCCGCGCACCGTTAAAGCGACTTTCAAAGGTGGCAAGCTGAGCGGTCGCAAATTGCCGGTGCCCGATGGCGAGACCGCTTCGGTCGCCGTGGTGTTGGCCAATACAGGCGGTTCGGGCGAGCAAGCCTTATCTTTGGTGCTGGTAGACCTCAATCAAGACGGCGTCACACGCTCTGCGGTCGATACGGTCGACCCAACGCGCGGCCATGCCGAGATTAATTTCGACAATGCCGAGGCCAGTCTCATCGGTGATGAAGGCGATGGCTGGGCGCTGCTCAAGCGCGTGGAAGCCGGTGCCGCGGTTCTGGTCGCTTTCGAGCAGGTCGGGGGCACACAAGCGGCGCTCGATATGGCCAAGGATTATTCGCTCGACCGCTATGCATTCGGTCGTCAAATCGGTTCTTATCAGGCGATTAAGCACCGTCTGGCGGATATGTATGTGAAGCTCGAATTGGCGCGCTCCAACGCTTATTACGGTGCCATGATATTGTCGGAAGGTGGAGCGGAGCTGGAACTGGCGGCCGCCTCGGCGCGCATTTCGGCCACTGAAGCCTATCGCTTTGCAGCGCAGGAATGCATCCAGGTGCATGGCGGCATCGGCTTTACGTGGGAAGCCAATCCGCAATTTCATTATCGTCGGTCAAAACTTTTGGCTCTGTCTCTGGGCAGCGCCAGCCGGTGGAAAGACAGGCTCGTCGCCGAGCTTGAAAAGAGTAACGTCGCCTAAGGCGGCATAAACCTAAAGTCGCCTGAGGCGGCAAAAACCTAAAGTCGCCTAAGGCGGCACCAGTTAAAGTAGCTTGATGCAGCACATCTCGTATCGGCTGGCATGTAAAGAGATGAACATCAGGAAGGACAGTTAAAATGGATTTTAACGATACCCCAGAAGAAGCAAAATTCCGCGCTGAAGTGCGCGAATGGCTGAGCGCGAATGCCAAGCCGAAAGACCCGAGCAAAGTAAAAGCCGGTGTCTCGACGAAATCTGAGGCCGAGCGTCTGGAGCGTGCCAAAGAATGGCAAGCCAAAAAAGCCGCCGCCGGTTATGCCGCGATTACCTGGCCGACCGAATATGGCGGACTGGGTGGCACGCCGATTCAATCGGTGATTTACAGCCAAGAAGAGTCGAAATTCGACGTGCCCGGCGGTTTCTTTGAAATCGGCCTCGGCATGTGCATTCCGACCATGATGAAATGGGCGACCAAAGAGCAATGCGACCGTTATGTGAAACCGGCGCTTTATGGCGAAGAGATTTGGTGCCAATTATTCTCCGAACCGGCCGCCGGTTCCGACGTTGCGGGTCTGCGCACCAAATGCGAAAAAGACGGCGATGAATGGGTCATTAACGGCCAGAAAGTTTGGACGTCGGGCGCGCATTTTTGCGATTACGGCATTATCGTTACGCGCTCCGACCCGACCGTGCCGAAGCATAAAGGTCTGACCTTTTTCTTCCTCGATATGAAAACGCCGGGCATTGAAATTCGCCCGATTAAGCAAATTTCAGGCGGCAGCGGTTTCAACGAAGTGTTCTTCAATGATGTGCGTGTGCCCGACGCCCAGCGTCTCGGCGATGTCGGCGAGGGCTGGAAGGTGTCGTTGACGACGCTGATGAATGAGCGTCTGGCCATCGGTCAGGGCAGCGGTGTCGATTATGAAGAGCTGCTGAAACTGGCGCGCGAAACCGAATTGGAAAACGGCCCGGCGATTAAGGACTCCAATGTCCGCGAAAAGCTGGCCGATTGGTATGTGCAGTCGCAAGGTCTGAAATACACCAAATTCCGCACGCTGACGGCGCTGTCGAAAGGCCAAGTGCCGGGGCCGGAAAGCTCCATCGGTAAAATCGTCTCGGGGCCGAAAATGCAGGATTTGGCGAGCTTCGCCATGGATATTCAGGGCCAAGGCGGGGTCATGCACGACGTCGAGGAAAGCCCGATGGCCGGTGCTTTCCAGAACCAGTGGATCGGCGCAGCCGGCTATCGTATCGCCGGTGGCACGGATGAAATCCTCCGCAATATCGTGTCGGAACAGGTGCTCGGCCTGCCGCAGGATATTCGCGTCGATAAAAACGTGCCGTTCAATGAATTGCCCGGTGCCGGTAGCAAAAAGTAAAACCGCTGCCGACAAAGTTTTGAAAGCCCGCGAGAGAGACCTCGCGGGCTTTTTCTTGCCCATTTGGCCGAAAAAGGCGACAAAGACGGCATGAGTTTAACGGCTGAGAGCATTCGTTTTTCTGTCGCGCCGATGATGGATTGGACCGACCGGCATGACCGCTTTTTCATGCGGCTGATGTCGAAGCGCGCGCGCCTTTACACCGAAATGGTGACGGCCGATGCGGTGCGTTTCGGCGACCGTGACAAGCTGCTGGCTTATAATCCGGAAGAGCATCCGCTGGCCCTGCAATTGGGCGGCAGCGATCCGGCTGCGTTGGCCGAAGCGGCGAAAATCGGAGAAGATTTCGGCTATGACGAGATAAATCTCAATGTTGGGTGTCCATCCGACCGTGTTCAATCGGGGCGCTTCGGCGCGTGTCTGATGCAAGCGCCTGAGCTGGTCGCCGATTGTGTGGCCGCCATGCGCGCGGCGGTGCGTTTGCCGGTAACGGTCAAATCGCGCATCGGTGTCGATGACCAAGAGCCGCGCGAGGCGCTGTTCACTTTGGTTGAGCAATGCCGCAACGCCGGCGTCACGCATTTTATCGTGCATGCGCGCAAAGCGTGGCTGGAGGGGCTAAGCCCGAAAGAAAACCGCTATATCCCGCCGCTCGATTACGCGCTGGTTTACGCTTTGAAACAGGCGCATCCCGGGCTTTTGATTTCCATCAATGGCGGTATTGAGACGCTGGCCGACAGCGCCGCGCATCTTGAGCATGTGGACGGCGTGATGCTGGGCCGCGCGCCGTATAAAAACCCGTATCTGCTGGCCGATATCGACCGGCAGCTATTCGGCGACCGGACGACGGCACTGCCGCGCGCTGAAATCGTCGCGCAGCTTATCCCTTATGCTGAGAAATTGGTCGCGAATGGCACGCCGCTGCACGCGTTGACGCGCCATGTTATGGGGCTTTTCCAGGGCCAACCGGGCGGGCGTCTGTGGCGGCGGCATCTTAGTGAAAATGCGCCCCAACGCGCCGATGACCCGCGCATATTGCTGGAGGCGCTGGCGCTGGTGGAAGCCGAACAAGCCAAGAAAGCGGCGCGCGATATGATGCAGGAGGTCGGCTAGTTATGGAAGCTGAGCTGGTGGTGCTGGCCGTCGTCTTGCTGGTCGCAGGTTTTGTGTCGGGCATTGTCGCCGGTCTGCTGGGGGTTGGCGGCGGCATGATTTTGGTGCCGGTATTGTTTCAGGCATTTTTGTTTTTTGACCTGCCGACGCATTTGCAAATCCATATGGCGGTGGCGAGTTCGATGGCGATTATTTGCTTCACCGGCTCGCTGTCGGCGCGCAGTCATTTCAAACGCGGCGCGGTTGATATGGATGTGGTGAAAAGCTGGGGCGGCTTTATCGCCGTTGGGGCGCTGGTTGGCGCTGTGGCGGCGCGCTTCATCGCCCCCGCCGGCTTAAAAATTATTTTCGCGACACTGGCGTTGAGCATGGCGGCCCGCATGTTGCTGAATAAAAACCCGGGCGAGGCAGGCACGGCCAGCATTGGTGCGGCGGTGCAAAAATCTTTGGCCTCGCTGGTTGGTTTCTTTTCGGCGCTGATGGGTATTGGCGGCGGCACATTGTCGGTGCCGCTATTGAACGCGTCGGGCCGCGATGTATTGCGCGCGGTCGGCACGTCTTCGGTATTCGGTGTGTTCATCGCGGTGCCGGCGGCCATCGGTTTCATGATTGGCGGTTGGTCATTACCCGACTTGCCCGCTTACGCCGTCGGCTATGTCAATTTACTGGCCGTCGCCGTCATCATCCCGACCAGTATGCTCGGCGCGCCTTTGGGCGCGAGACTGGCGCACCGTCTCACCAAAAAAACGCTGAACGCCATCTTTGCCGGATTTCTCATCGTCAGCGGCGGGCGCATGCTGATTGCTATTTTTGTCTAAATCTTTTGATCGTAATCGCCGACCTCTTCATAAGAAGAAAGCAGCGTGTCGATTTCTTTGAACATTGCGCGCATATTGTCTTCTGAGACCGGGCTTTCAACGACCACGACCAGTCCGGGGATATTTGACGAGGCACGCACCAGCCCCCATGTGCCATCTTCGAGCGTGATGCGCACGCCATTCACCGTTACCAAATCACGAATGCTCTGGCCGATAAGTGTGCCGCCATTGGCTGCCAGTTTTTCAAAATGCGCAATGGCGCGGTCAACGACCTCATATTTTTTCAGGTCATCGCAATAGGGCGACATGGTCGGTGAGCCATAGGTGACAGGCAGCGAGCGGCGCAAGTCGGCCATGCTGGCATCGTCCGCGCGCTCCAGCATGTCGCAAATAGCGATAGCGGTAACAATGCCATCGTCATAGCCGCGCCCCACCGGCGCGTTGAAAAAGAAGTGTCCCGATTTCTCAAAGCCGGCCAGCGCTCCAATTTCATGCGTGTGGCGTTTCATATAAGAATGTCCGGTCTTCCAATATTGCGTGGTCGCCCCGGCCGCTTGCAGCTCCGGGTCAGTCATAAACAAGCCGGTCGACTTCACATCGGCGACAAACACCGCGCCATCGTGTTGGCGCGCCAAGTCGCGGCCGACCAGCACGCCCATTTTATCGGCAAAGATTTCTTCACCCTCATTATCCAC
>JADHOK010000001.1 GCA_016779015.1 PS1 clade bacterium
TCGTAAAATGCTATCCAACAGCATCTGACCGCATCTGACCGCATCTTCCAGCCTGTGCAAAAAGGCGTAATAATCCGTCACAATCCTTTATTTGCTGCGCTTTTCGACTGGCTTTAACAATCTTGCATGGGGAATGTTCATCCAACTGCGATTGTTGACGAAACCGTAAAGCTTGGCGCCGATGTGACCATCGGCCCGTATTGTTGCGTGACCGGTAATGTGATGCTGGGTGACGGCGTCACGCTGGAAAGCCATGTCGTTGTTACCGGCCATACGACCGTCGGGGCAGAGACGCATATTTATCCTTTCGCTTCTATCGGTCATGTGCCGCAGGATTTGAAATTCGGCGACGAGGAAGTCACGCTGGAAATCGGCGCGCGCAACCGCATTCGCGAGCATGTGACCATGAACCCGGGCACTGCGGGCGGCGGCGGCGCAACCAAAGTCGGCAATGACGGCTTGTTCATGATGGGCGCGCATGTGGCGCATGACTGCATAGTCGGTGACAATGTCATCCTTGCCAACAACGCCACTTTGGGCGGCCATGTGACGGTCGGCGATTTTGCCATTCTCGGCGGGCTTGTCGGCGTGCATCAGTTTTGCCGCATCGGCGCGCATGCCTTTATCGGTGCCGGTAGTTTGGTGGTTGAGGATGTCATTCCGTTCGGCGCTGCCACCGGCAACCGCGCTGTATTGTCGGGCCTCAATCTGGTCGGCCTGAAACGGCGTAATTTTGACCGCGCGGAAATCAACGCGCTGCGCGCGCTGCACAAATCCTTGTTCATTGAAACCGAAGGCCCGCTTATGTCGCGCCTCGCCAAAGCCGCCCAAGAGCTTGGCGACAGTGCTTGTGTGCAACAGGTTGTCGAGTTTATGCGCGTCGAACAAAATCGGGGCTATTGCACCCCGCGCAATAAATAATCATGGCCACGGCGTCTGAAAAACCACTGGGTCTGGTCGCCGGCTCCGGCGCTCTGCCGCTGCGTTTGGCCGAAGCGCACAGTCAAAACGGTGCGCTTTATGTCGTCGCGCTGCAAGGCGAGGCCGATGCAGCGCTCCAGACCTATCCGCATATCGTCTCGCCGATCGGCCACTTCAAGGCGGCGGCCGATGCGCTGCTTGATGCCGGATGCAACGATATGGTGATTATCGGTGCCATAAATCGCCCCAATATTGAGGCGGTTGATTTGGATGAAGGCGGGCAATGGTTCCTCGAACAGGTGATGGCCGGCGCGCATGCGGGCGACGACCAATTGTTGAAAGTGATTATCGCCTATTTCGAAATGCGCGGCTTGACGGTGCGCGCAGCGCAAGATTTTCTTGGCCACCAAACCGGTAGGGTGGGCTCTCAGACGACGCACGACCACGCGCCGCATCAGGCTGATATCGACCGCGCCATTGAGGTGGCGCAGGTGACGGGGGCCGCGGATATCGGGCAGAGTGTGGTTATTGGTCGCCGCACTGTGCTGGCGGTGGAAGGCCCCGAAGGCACTGATGGTATGCTGAGTCGCTTGCAAGACCTATCGGCCGAGTTTCTCGGCGCGCGCGATGCGGCAAGCGGTGTGTTGGCTAAACTACCTAAGCCGCAACAAGACCGACGTATCGATATTCCGGCGATTGGCCGCCAAACGGTTGAGTTGGCGGCGGCGGCGCATTTGGCCGGTATCGTGTTCGAAGCCGGTGGCACATTGTTTGACGACTTCGAAGCGGTGGTCGCGCTGGCAGAAGAAAAAGGTCTGTTCCTGCTCGGTCTCGAAAGGCCGGAGGGATAGACAGCGTGTCCTCCCACATGCCATCCCACATCATGATTATCGCCGGCGAGACTTCGGGCGACTTACTGGGGGCCGACCTGATGCAGGCGTTGAAACGCCGTGATGACGGGGTGATGGTGACCGGTATTGGCGGGCCAAAAATGACGGCGCAAGGACTGTCTTCGATTTTCCCCATGGATGAGATTGCGGTGATGGGGCTGAAAGAAATTCTGCCGCGCTTGCCGCAATTATTCAAACGCGTCGATGAGGCCGTGCAGCACGCGCTGATGAGCAAGCCGGATGTGATGGTGCTGATTGATAGCCCGGAGTTCAATCACCGCGTCGCCAAGCGGGTGAAAGCCAAACGCCCGCAAACCAAAATCATTTGCTATGTCGCACCGCATGTGTGGGCCTGGCGGCGCGGGCGGGCGCGCAAAATGCGCCGCTATTTTGATGCGGTGATGGCGTTTTTGCCTTTCGAGCCGGATGTCTTTGCTGCCAATGACGGGCCGCCTTGCCATTTTGTCGGTCACCCGATTACCGACCGGCTGGAGGCGCTGGAGCCGCTGCCCGATATCGCCCCGAAATATGGTTTGAAGAAAACCGATATCCCGCTTGCCATATTGCCGGGCAGTCGCGTCAGTGAGGTCAATGTGCTGGTGCCGGTATTCACCCAAGTGCTGCGCATGCTCGATGGCCGCATCGATAATTTGCGGCCGATTATTCCGCTGGTGCCGCATATGGCCGAGACGGTGCGCGCCAAAACCGCCAACTGGCCGGGCCGCCCGATTTATATTGAAGACGAGGGCGAGAAATTCGCCGCCTTTCATTTAAGCCGCGCCGCGCTTGCCGCTTCGGGCACGGCTACAATGGAGCTGGCGCTGGCCGGGTTGCCGACCGTGGTCGCGTATAATATGGGGCTGATGGGTGACTTTTTGATGCGCACCATGCCGGTGCCGTCTGTGGTGCTGCCCAATCTCATTCTCGATCAACCGGCGATGCCGGAATTTTTGCAAGAGCGGTGCGACGCGCGCCTTATCGCGCCACTGCTGCAGCGGATGATAGAGGACGATAATGTGAACGCGCATTATCGCGACATGCTGGCGGCGTTTCGTCCGGCCATGCGGCAGCAGGGCGAAAAGCCCGCCGACCGTGCGGCGGCGCTGACGCTGTCAATTATTTCGGATTAGATTTCAGCCTAACGCTGTTTGATATCGGTGTAGTCGCGCGGGCCGGCACCGATATAAAGTTGACGCGGGCGACCGATACGTTGGCTCGGATCCTCGATCATCTCATTCCATTGCGCAATCCAGCCGACCGTGCGGGCCAGAGCGAACAGAACGGTGAACATGGAGGTCGGAAAGCCCATCGCTTTCAGCGTGATGCCGGAATAGAAATCAATATTCGGATAGAGTTTCTTCTCGACGAAATATTCGTCTTCCAGCGCAATCTTCTCAAGTTCCATCGCCACATCGAGCAGCGGGTCATCAGTTATACCCAGCTCGCCCAGCACTTCGTGGCAAGTCTTTTGCATGACGCGGGCGCGCGGGTCGTAATTTTTATAAACCCGATGCCCAAAGCCCATCAGGCGGAACGGGTCATCTTTGTCTTTGGCTTTTTTGACATATTCCGGAATGCGGTCAACCGAGCCGATTTCGGCCAGCATATCGAGCGCCGCTTCATTGGCACCGCCATGGCTGGGGCCCCAAAGACAGGCAATGCCGGCGGCGACGCAAGCAAACGGATTGGCGCCCGAAGAACCGGCCAGACGCACGGTTGAGGTCGAGGCGTTTTGCTCGTGGTCGGCGTGCAGAATAAAAATCCGGTCCATGGCGCGCGCCAGCACCGGGCTGACATTCGTGTCTTCGCACGGCACTGAAAAGCACATATGCAAAAAGTTGGACGCATAATCGAGGTCATTGCGCGGATAAACAAAAGGTTGGCCGATAGAATATTTATAGGCCATGGCGGCAATGGTCGGGATTTTGGCAATCAGGCGACGGCTGGCAATGGTGCGCTGCTCGGCATCATTGACGTCAGTGCTGTCGTGATAAAACGCGGACAGCGCGCCAACGACACCGACCATAATGGCCATTGGGTGCGCATCGCGGCGGAAACCGTGGAAGAAACGGTTCATCTGCTCGTGCAGCATGGTGTGGCGGGTAATCGCCGTTTCAAACTCTTCGAGCTCTGTGGCACTTGGCAGCTCGCCATTCAGCAGCAAAAAGCAGGTCTCGATAAAGCTGCCTTTATCGGCCAATTGCTCGATGGGATAGCCGCGGTGCAACAATACGCCTTCTTCGCCATCAATGTAAGTGATGGCCGATTTACAACTCGCCGTGGAGGTGAAACCGGGGTCATAAGTGAACTGGCCTGTTTGACCGTAAAGCGACGATACATCAATGACGCTAGGCCCTACTGTTCCTTTATGAATGCCGAATTCATAGTCTTTTCCAAGGCTGGCGAGTTTAGCGTTCTCGTCGCTCATTGCGGTCTCCTTATTGCGGCTGTCGAAATGCTGGCGATTTCATAGCATAAAAAATTAGCCCAAGCCAGCGCCTGAGCCTTATTTTGCCCTATTTTGCGCGGTTTTAACGGTTTATTTTGTCGTTTAGGCGGCTTAGTGCCTCGTTTTTGCCGAGCAGGGCGAAAACATCGAAAATTCCGGGCGATTGACTGCTGCCGACCAGCGCGGCGCGGAAAGCGGGCGCCAATTTGCCCATTTTCAACTCGTTTTCGTCCATATAGCCTTTAATCAACGCCTCAATCGGCTCCCTTTGCCAATCCTCGAGGGTCTCGAGCTTCTCGACCAGCGCCGCGAGATGCGGCCTGGTTTCATCATTCAGATGCTTTTGCAGCTTTTCATCGACGCCAATCGGCCGTGTTGCAGCCAGAAACGCCGCGTCGGCGGCGAGGTCGGGCAGGCGGGTGGCGCGGCTTTTCAATAGGGGCATGGCGGCGGTCAGTTGCGCTTCAAAACCGGCCAAAGCGGCGTTTTGCGCGATGGTCTCGGCCACCAGCGCGGCGTCATCGGCCATGGAGAGATGCTGCGCATTCACATTGTCGAGTTTTTCCGTATCAAAACGCGCCGGTGATTTGCCGATGGCCTCGAGCCCGAACCATGCCACAAGCTGCGCCGTGCTGAAGATTTCGTCATCGCCATGGCTCCAGCCGAGGCGCGCCAGATAATTGCGCATGGCTTCGGGCAGATAGCCCATATCGCGATACGCTTCGACGCCCAATGCGCCGTGCCGCTTCGACAGTTTGGCACCATCGGCACCGTGAATGAGCGGGATATGCGCGAATTGCGGCACTTGCCAATCCAGCGCGGCGTAAATTTGCGCTTGGCGCGCCGCATTGGTCAAATGGTCATCGCCGCGAATAATATGGGTAACGCCCATATCATGGTCGTCCACCACGACCGACAGCATATAGGTCGGCGAGCCGTCGGAACGCAGCAGCACCAAATCGTCAAATTGCGCACTGTCGGTGCTGACGCGGCCTTGCACCGCGTCATCTATCACCGTCTCACCACTTTGCGGCGCTTTGAAGCGCACCACAAAAGGCGCGCCGTCGCGGTTTTGGTCGCGGCACGTGCCGTCATAACGCGGCGGCTTGCCGGCGGCGCGCGCCGTCTCGCGCATCGCCTCTACTTCCGCCGGCGTGCAGGTGCATTTATAGGCTTTGCCTTCGTTCAAAAGCCGCTCGGCAATCTCGACATGGCGGGCGGCGTTTTGGTGTTGGAACAGCGGCGCTTCATCGGCATCAAGGCCGAGCCAAGACATGCCGTCGAGAATGGCATCAATGGCCTCTTGGGTGGAGCGGGCGCGGTCAGTATCCTCGACGCGCAGCAAAAAAGTGCCGCCGTGATGGCGCGCAAAAGCCCAGTTGAAAAGAGCCGTGCGCGCGCCGCCAATATGCAAAAAGCCGGTCGGCGAGGGCGCGAAACGAGTGACGATTTTGGCGGCGTCGGTCATTAATTTCCTGTTTACCTATATCGCGTAAAACGTGTGGTGGCGGTGCAGTTCCCCCGCTGCTCGCTAGCGCGCGGGGCGCGACTGCGCCACTTTTTAAGCTGATATCACAGATTTTGGCAACGCCCTAGCGACACGCTTATGAAACCGATTACCCATATCAGTCAATTTTCACTCTTGGTGTGCAGCTTCGCGTTGGCGCTGACAGGTTATTTCATTCTGCCCGTCGAGCCGCCATTATGGCTGGGCTTGCTGCTGCTGCTATTGGGGCCGGCGGTGTTTTACCTCGGGCGGCGTTATCAGCAGCCGGTCACGAAACGCGTGGCGGTGTTTGTGATAGCCGCTTCTATCGGTTTTGTCTGGGCGCAGGGGCGGGCGCATATGCAGGCGCGCGTTTCCGCCCCGCCGGAATTTGGGGCGCAGAAAATCAGCGGCACGCTGCTATGGCACGAAGCGACGCCGCGCGGCAGTCGCTGGGATGTCGAGCACCAAGACACGAACGGGGGTGCTTATGTGGTGCGGCTTTACGGCAAGCGCGCGCATCTTTCTGCGGCGCAGCCCGGTTGCGCCATTACCGTGACGGCCGATATCGAGCCGCTGCCGACACCGATTATCATGGGCGGTTATGACCCGCGGCGCGATGCTTGGTTCGCCGGTCGCCGTGGGCGCGGCTTTATCCGCAATATCGACAATGTCGATTGTCCGGACCGGTTGAGCTGGGCTTATCGACTGGCCCGCGCGCGTCTTGCTTTGGCGCGGCATTACCGGCTCAATATGTCGGATGATGCCGGCCCGGTCGCGGCGGCTCTGGTGACGGGTGTGCGTGGCGCCATCGATGGCTCGGTGCGCGATGCGTTCCGCCATAGCGGCTTGGCGCATATGCTGGCCATTTCCGGTTTGCATATGGCGCTGTTTGCCGGTTCGGTATATGCGCTTTTGCGTTTGCTGCCGGCCCTCTTGCCCGGATTGGTGCTGCGTTACGATGTGCGCGAACCTTGCGCGCTCATTTCGCTGAGCGCGGCGACCGGTTATCTGTTTCTCTCCGGTGCCGGTTTGGCGACGCAGCGCGCCTATATAATGCTGGCGATTTTCTTCCTTGCCATTCTGCTCGACCGTCCGGCCATCACCATGCGCAATGTTTTATGGGCGGCTTTGCTGGTGCTGCTATGGCAACCGCATGCGGTGATGCAAGCCGGTTTTCAAATGAGCTTCGCGGCGGTGATGGCGCTGGTCGCGGTCTATGAAGCGTGGCGTCGGCACGACACGCTATATCTGCGCTTTGAGCGTTTGTCGCCGGCGCGGCAAGTGCTGCGACGGTTGTGGCGCTATGGCACGGGGCTGTTTGTGACCAGTCTCATCGCCGGCAGTGTCACCGGCTTTATCGCGCTGGTGCGGTTTTTGCAGCTTGGCACTTATGGTCTGCCGGCCAATCTGCTCGCCATGCCGCTTTTCGCTACCTTGATTATGCCGATGGCACCGGTCTCGTTGTTGCTGCTGCCGCTCGGGGCAGACGGGCCGATATTGAGCTTGATGCAGTTTGGCATTGAAAGCGTGCTGACTGTGGCCGGATTTTTCACCGCCAGCAGCGGCGCGCTGTTTCGCCCCGGCGTCAGCGCCGCTTTTGTCATGCCACTAGCGACTATCGGTTTTGTGGTGCTGTGCTTGGTGCCGACACGCTGGCGGCTCATCGGACTGGCACCTTTGCTCGTCGCTTTTCTCGGTATCGGGCAGGGCGAACGACCGGTGTTGCATATGTTCGGACGCGACCTCATCGCGGTGCGCGGCAGCGATGACGCCTTGTTGGTATTGCGCCGGAACGGGCATCGATACGAGCTTGACCGCTTGGCGCGTTATCATGGGGTCACGCCCGAGGCACCGGCATGTCCTTCCGTTTGTCGGGTTTGGCTGAAAGGTGGCGTCAGGCTGGCTTACCACAACCGGCCGATTGGCCTGACCCAGTCGTGCCGCAATGTCGATGTGGTGGTGATGCCGTTTGATGAAGCGCGTTATCCGTGCGACGCGCTATTATTTGACAAACGCGCATTTCAAACGCGTATGCATCGTCAATTCTCGGCTCGTAAAGGTAAGCTGGTGGCGGATGAGATAAGCAATGCGCGCTTATGGCAGCGCGATTAATATTTGCGCATCAGACCGACAAGGCGGCCTTGGACCCGCACTTGGTCGGCGCGGAAAATCCGTGTTTCATAAGCCGGATTGGCAGCCTCCAGCGCAATCATCTCGCCTTTACGGCGCAGGCGCTTCAGCGTCGCTTCGTGACCTTCAACCAGCGCCACAACAATCTCGCCGTTTTCAGCCGTGGCACCGCTTTGAATGACCGCGGTGTCGCCGTCGAAAATACCGGCATCGATCATCGAGTCGCCATGCACTTCCAGAGCGTAGTGGTCGCCCGAGCGCATCATTTCTATCGGCACGGAGATTTGATTGACTTCTTCCTGCAAGGCTTCGATGGGTGTACCGGCGGCGATGCGACCCATCACCGATACGGTGACGGCGCTGTCATCATTGGCAGCTTGCGGGATATTGGGGGTTTGCCCCATGCCTCTCCCAAGTCCGCCGCTATGGCGCGCCGGGGCCGACATGGAGCTGGCCATTGTGTCGGGCAATTTCAACACTTCCAACGCGCGGGCACGATGCGCGAGGCGCTTGATAAAACCGCGCTCTTCCAGCGCGGTGATAAGGCGGTGAATACCGGATTTGGATTTCAGGTTAAGCGCTTCTTTCATTTCGTCGAAGCTCGGTGAAACACCGGTCTCTTTAAGCCGCTCATTGATAAACAGCAAAAGTTCGTATTGTTTCTTGGTGAGCATGTTCCTGCCTCCGAGTAGAACGAATCGCTAACTCTTATGTTCTACTTTTATTCGTTTTTTGGGGCAAGAAGCATTTTTATGATTCGATAAGTTTTTTCGTCGCCGCCGCGACATCATCTTGCCGCATCAGAGATTCGCCGACCAAAAAGGCCGGAATACCGTCCGCCATCAGCCCACGCAGATCAGCATTGCTTGCAATACCGCTTTCGCTGACCAGCAGAATATCATCCGGCGTTTGCGCCATCAGCGTGCGTGTGGTGTCGAGCGTTGTCTCAAATGTGCGCAGGTCGCGATTGTTAATGCCCAATAGTTTGGGGTCGAGCGCTAGCGCGCGGGCTAATTCGGCCGCATCGTGAACCTCAAACAGCGTGTCCATGCCGTAATGAGTGGCCGCCGCGTAAAGCTCTTGCGCTTGCGCGTCGCTGACCGCCGCCATGATGATGAGAATGGCATCTGCCCCCCAACTGCGGGCTTCGGCCACTTGATAAGTGTCATACATGAAATCTTTGCGCAGCACGGGCAGGGCGACGGCGGCGCGCGCCGCCACCAAATATTCGGGCACACCGTGAAAGCTCGGCGCATCGGTGAGCACAGACAAACACGCCGCGCCACCTTGTTGATAGGCTTGGGCGATAAGCGGCGGATTGAAATCAGCGCGGATAAGACCTTTGGACGGCGAGGCTTTTTTAATCTCGGCAATCAGCGCCGCCTGACCGGCATCGCGCTTGGCTTCCAGCGCGCGCAAGAAACCGCGCGGTGCATCTGCCGCTTGGGCTGCCGCCTCGACTTCAGCCAGAGGCAAAGCAGCTTTCGCGGCGGCAATTTCCTCCAGCTTATAGGCGGTAATTTTATCGAGAATGTCGCTCATAATGTTACTGGTCGGCCAGCCTTTGCGTGGTCGCTACCAGATTGCCCAGCACGGCTTTGGCACCGCCATCATCGATTGCCAGTGCGGCAATCTCGGCACCGTCTTTCAGGTTGTCGGCTTTGTTGCACACCATCAGCGCGGCGGCTGTGTTGAGCAGCACGATATCGCGATACGCGCCCTCGGCACCGTCGAGCAAAGCGGTCAAGGCGGCGGCGTTTTCTTCCGGTGTGCCGCCGACCAAGTCTTCGGGTTTGGCGCGTGCCAGACCGGCGTCTTCGGGCGTCACTTCAAACACACTGACTTCGCCTTTGCGCAATTCGGCAACTGTTGATGGGCCGGTGGTGGTCAACTCATCCATACCGTCCGAGCCGTGCACCACCCAAGCGCGTTCCGAGCCAAGTTTCTTCAGCACATTGGCCAGCGGCTCGACCCATTCTGCGGCGAAGACGCCGAGCAATTGTCGATTGGCGCCGGCCGGATTGGACAGCGGCCCGAGTAGATTGAAAATTGTTCTAAAGCCAAGCTCTTGGCGGGCCGGGCCGACATGGCGCATCGCTGAGTGGTGATTGGGCGCAAACAAAAAGCCGATGCCGACATCATTGATGCATTGTTCCAGCGCCGTCGGCGACAGGGCCAGCTTAACGCCCAGCGATTCCAAAACCTCCGATGAACCGGATTTTGAACTGAGCGCGCGATTGCCGTGCTTGGCGACATAAGCGCCGCATGCCGCGCAAACCAGCGCGACCGCCGTTGAGATATTGTAAGAGCCGCTGCCATCGCCGCCGGTGCCGCATGTGTCCAGCACATGGGTCGGGGTTTTGACTTTCAACGCATTGGCGCGCATCACATTGACACCGGAGGCAATCTCATCGACGGTCTCACCGCGCACCCGCAAGGCGGTCAGAAAAGCACCGACTTGCGAAGGCGTGGCGTCGCCGTTCAGAATGATTTCAAACGCTTTGGTCGCCTCGGCGCACGACAGGGTGCGGCCTTCCGATAAAATCGCCAATGTCGGTTTCAGCAGGTCCATTTAGGCCTCCAGCGTTTCGTCTAGCGTCAAATGTTGCGACGGTATGTCTGCCGTTACATCCATACCGGCGGATTTCAAAAAATTACCCAACAGCTTATGGCCGTGCACTGTGGCAATACTCTCGGGATGAAATTGCACCCCGAAGACCGGCCGGGTTTTGTGGCGAACGGCCATAATAATACCGTCCTCCGTGCGCGCCGCAACCTCCAAGCACTCCGGCACACTGTCCGGCGCAATCACCAGCGAATGATAACGCGTCACCATAAGCGGGTCGGGCAGGGTATCGAAAACCCCGTCGCCATTGTGCTGCACTGCGCTCAGCTTACCGTGCATGATTTTTTCGGCGCGCACAATCTCGCCACCAAATGCCTGACCGATACATTGATGGCCGAGGCAGACACCGAATATCGGCATATCATCGGGGGCCGCTTTGATGAGGTCGAGGCAAATGCCCGCCTTATCCGGGTCACACGGGCCGGGCGACAAAATAATCGCTTGCGGTTTGGCGGCCAGCACGTCTTGCGGCGTCGTTTTGTCATTGCGAACGACATTACACGGCGCGCCCAAATCGCCTAAAAACTGCACCAGATTGAAGGTGAAGCTGTCATAATTGTCGATGAGCGTCAGCATTATCAGCGGTTCTTTCTTTCTGCGGCGAGTGTCAGCGCAATCTCGGCGGCGCGAAACAGCGCGGCGGCTTTGTTCACCGTCTCATCA
The DNA here is from genome assembly GCA_016779015.1 of PS1 clade bacterium. Classification (GTDB taxonomy): domain Bacteria; phylum Pseudomonadota; class Alphaproteobacteria; order RS24; family RS24; genus UBA8337. The sequence goes on from JADHOK010000001.1 coordinate 11,169, forward strand.
TATTCATATTGCGGCGTTGAATCATAGACCACGCCACCGCCCGCCTGCACATATAGTTTGTTGTCTTTGACAACGGCGGTGCGCAGCGCGATGCATGTGTCCATATCGCCATTGGCAGAAAAATAACCGACGCAGCCCGAATAAATGCCGCGCCGCTCCGGCTCCAACTCGTCGATGATTTCCATGGCGCGGATTTTCGGTGCGCCCGACACCGTGCCGGCCGGGAAGCCCGCGACGAGCGCGTCAATCTCATCGAGGTCTTGGCGCAGCGTGCCGGTGACATCTGAAACAATATGAATGAGGTGCGAAGTCTTTTGCAGGCCGAATGCGACATTGACACTGACCGAACCGATTTCCGAAACGCGGCCGACATCATTGCGTCCCAAATCGAGTAGCATTAAATGCTCGGCGCGCTCTTTTTCATCGGCCAATAGCTCGGCGCTGATGGCTTCGTCCTCGGCCATGCTGGCACCGCGCTTTCTTGTCCCGGCGATGGGGCGAATATTGACCTCGCGGTCTTTCACCCCGACCAACACTTCCGGACTGGAGCCGACAACCGCGAAGTCGCGCATATTCAAGAAGAACAGATAAGGTGATGGATTGACGCGGCGCAGCGAGCGATAGAGGTCGAAAGGCGGCAGGTCGAAATCAATATGGAAGCGCTGGCTCAGCACCACTTGAAACACATCACCCGCCTCAATATAGGCTTTGCCTTTTTCCACCATGTCGAAATATTGCGCTTGCGTCATGTTTGATTGCGGCGCGGCGAAATCATTAGGCGCGACCATCGGCGCGTCGGGCAGGGCGGCGCTCAGTTTTTCTTCCGCCGCTTCCAGTCGCGCCAACGCTGCTTCATAGGCGTCATCGGCGCTGCTGTCATCGGGGCGCACCGGTGTCACCAAGCGGATATTATCGGTGACGCTGTCAAACACCGCAATCAGCGTCGGGCGCATGAACAGACAATCGGGCACTTGCATGACGTCGGCATTGTCGTCGGGCAGGTCTTCCATATGCCGCACCATGTCATAGGCCATATAGCCAAAGACACCGGCCGACATCGGCGCCAGCCCTTCCGGCACGTCGAGGCGCGACTCGGCCAGCACCGAACGCAGCGCATCCAGCGGCGCGCCGTCCATGGGTGAAAAATCATCCTGATTGACCGACGCGTTGCGATTGAGCTCGGGTTGACCGTCATGCACGCGGAACAGTAAATCGGGGGCGAGGCCGATCATTGAATAGCGACCGCGAATGTCGCCATCCTCAACCGACTCTAAAAGAAAGCTGAAATCCTCGCCGCCTGATAATTTTAGATAAGCAGCGACCGGGGTTTCCAAATCGGCGATTAATTCGGTCCAGACAAGCTGCGGCGTGCCATCGGCATAGGCCGCGGCGAAGGCAGCGCGGTCCGGCGTCGCTGCGGTCATCGCGTCACCAGATCGCGCGTCGCGAGGTCCAGATTCCTTCGATTGACATCGGCACCGAAATTTTGCTGCAGACTGAGCACGAATTGATTGGTCAGGTCGGCGTGATATTTACGACGCTCACCGTCGAAAATAATATCGCGGGCCGCGCCATCGGTCAGTTCGGCGTCGATAATATCGGCCACTTGCATGACGATAATCTCACCGCCAAAGCCGACACCGGCCCAAGCAAATTCGTTCTCGCCGACATCGAATAAGCGCTTCACCGCTTCCTCAGAGAAAGTGTCGTTGGAGACCTGCCGCGTCATCGGCTCGGAAACCAGCGGCTTGCGCTTAAAGCCCTCGGCGGCGGATTTAAAGCTGCCCGTCTCATTGCCGACTTTCACCATATGCGTGGCCATGGCCTGCAACAGCTTGCTGCGCTCATCGACTTTCCATTCAGCAATCACAGCGTCGCGCACATCGGCCAGCGGCGGCACAATGGTCGGCGAGATATCATTGAGGCGCAGCCAGATAAACGTGCCGTCTGCCATTTCTTGCATCGGAATATCTTCACCGACAGCGCTCTCAAACAACAGTCCGGTCAGCGTATCATAACGCGCCAGAATGGCCGGCTGCTTATTGTCAAGCGTCTTGCCGGTATTGGCAATATTGTCGATGCGAATAACATCAAGGTCGAAGCGCTGGCCGATATTCTCCAGCGTCTCGCCGCCCGCCAACTCGTCTTCGACGGTCTCGGTAAAGGCCAGCATATCTTCCAGCGCGCGGTCATAAATAACCCGTTGGCGCAACCGGTCTTCCACCGCTTCCAGCGGCAGGGTTGAGCCGCGTGTGATGTCGCGCACGCGCAGCACCACATAGCCTAGCGGGCCTTCGATAACATCGCTGATTTCGCCCTCGGCCATGGCAAAAGCCTGCTCGGCGAGGTCGGCTGAAATCATGTCGCCGCGTTCAACTTCACCCAGATCGGTGTTCTCCAAAGTCTCGCCAACCGCATCGACAATCTCGACAAAAGACGCGCCGCCCTCTTTCAACGCCGTCACCTTTGCGGCCGCGGCATCGTCTGACAGAACCAGCTGGTCAATCTTGCGTTTCTCCTCAACCGTGAAGTCGCTCCTGGATAGCTCGTATTCTTCTTCCAGCGTGGCGCGGTCAATGGAGATAAGCTCGGCAAAACGCGCCGGGGAAACAACCAGCGCGTGACCCGAGCGGGTTTCCGGCTGCGCGAAACGCAATTTGGTCTCATTGAAGAAAGTCTCGAGTTCTTCTTCGGTCGGCTCGCCGGTTTCGTCAGTTTGGTCGAGCGTCAAAATCATATAATTGGCGACGCGGCGCTCAAGGAAATGCCTATACAGATTTTCGACCAGCAGCTTCGGCACCAGACCGCGACCAATGCTGGCTTCGGTCAGTTGTTTGGTGACGTGGAAACGGCGTTGGTCTGCAACGAATAATTGCTCATTGAGGCCGTTTTGCGCGAGCACGGCGCGGAATGTCGGTTCGTCAAAACTGCCATTAATGCCGGCAAAGCTGGGGTCGTTCAAAATCGCCTGCGCGATGGCCTCGTCGCCAAAGCCGAGGCCCAATTCTTCGGCCGCTTCGTGCAGTGCCGCACCGCCCATCATATTGACCAACACCTGCTGCGAAATACCGAGATTATTGGCGTCCGCCGCCGATAATGGAGTGCCGAGCTGGCGCGAGATTTCGCGCGTTTGTTGCGCATAGCGCAGTTGGAATTCCTGCCGTTCTATCTTCTTGCTGCCGACCGAGGCGATTTCGGTATTGGCAAAACCGGTAAAAGTATCGGCAATACCCCACAGACCAAAGGCAATGACCAGCAGACCGATAAGAAGAATGCCAAGCACACCGCTGGCTTTGCTGCGCAGGAATTTGAGCATGTGTCTTTCTCTTTCTGGCGGAGGAACGCCGCTATAATTGCGCGGCATCATAGTGTGCCGCGCCGCTTGTCGCAAGCGGGCGAACGGGTTAAACAGGCAGACTAAACAGGCAGAGTTCAAATTTGGGAGACACGCATGGCACCGCGAAAATCTGCGCCGAAAATCAAACCGTCCAAGCGGCCCAATCCACCCAATCCGCCAAAGGCACCCAAACCACCCAAGCCACTTGTGGCCGGTAATTGGAAAATGAACGGCACCCGCAAACAGCTTGGCGAGCTGCGCAAGCTGGCCACCGCCTTGGCGCGCAAAAAAGCCAAAGCCGAGGTGATGATTTGTCCGCCGGCAACCCTGCTGGGGCCAATGGCGGCTGTTAAAGCCAAAGGCGTTCTGCTGGGCGGACAAGACTGCCACGCTAATGTCAGCGGCGCGCATACCGGTGATGTCTCGGCCGAAATGCTCAAGGATGCAGGGGCCAAGGCGGTGATTGTCGGCCACTCCGAGCGTCGGGCCGACCATGGCGAAACCGACAAGCAGGTGAAAGCCAAAGTCGAAGCGGCGCATCGTGCCGGTCTGGTGGCCATAATGTGCATTGGCGAAAGTCTGAAACAGCGCAAAGCCGGTGAGACGCTCAAGCTTGTCCAAAGCCAATTGCGCGGTTCGCTGCCGAATGGCTGCACCGCGAAAAACACCGTCATTGCTTATGAACCGGTTTGGGCCATCGGCTCCGGTTTGACACCGACGGTCGAGCAAATCGAGGCAGTGCATACGGCGCTTCGAACAGCGCTCATGCGCCGGTTTGGCGACGAAGGCGCAAAGATGCGTATTCTTTACGGCGGTTCGGTGAAACCCAGCAATGCGGCGGAGTTGATGGCGGTGCCGAACGTCAATGGCGCGCTGGTTGGCGGTGCCAGTCTGACGGCGAAAGACTTCGGCGGCATTATCGACGCTTATCGTTAGGCTTTTCGGCGGGTAGACAAGCCCCTAAGTGGTGGCGTGACCGGCGCAGTGCGGGTTTGCATTCACCCCTTAAATAGGCTAAACCGCTGCAAATTGATTTGGAGAAACCCATGACCACCATTCTTTTGGTCATTCATCTAATGGTCGCGGTTGCGATGATTGTGCTGGTGCTGCTGCAACGCTCTGAGGGCGGGGCGCTGGGCATTGGCGGCGGTAGCGATGGCATGATGAGCGCGCGCGGTCTCGGCAATGCGATGACGCAGGCGACGGCTATTCTGGCCGGTGTGTTTTTCCTCACCTCAATCGGTCTGACTGTGCTCGGCACGATGGAAAACCGTTCTTCGGTGCTGGATGGCGTCATTGAAACCGACGGTCCGTCTTCGACGACACCGCAAGCACCGGCACCGGTTTTGCCTGACCTGAATGATTTACCCACCCCGGAATAAAATTTTCTGTTCAAAAATGGCTGATTCGTGTTTTTCGACTCGCGCGAATCACTGCGCCTGTTTAATTTGAACTTCCATGGCGCGATATATTTTCATCACCGGCGGCGTGGTTTCATCACTCGGAAAAGGCTTGGCTTCTGCGGCTTTGGGCGCACTTCTGCAGGCCCGCGGCTATAAGGTGCGTTTGAGGAAACTCGACCCTTATTTGAACGTCGACCCGGGCACCATGTCGCCATACCAGCACGGCGAAGTCTATGTGACCGATGATGGGGCCGAAACCGATCTCGACCTCGGCCATTACGAGCGCTTTACCGGTGTGCCCGCTTCGCGCGGCGACAATGTCACCACCGGTCAGATTTATCGCGATATTCTCGCTAAAGAGCGGCGCGGTGATTATCTCGGCGGCACCGTGCAGGTCATCCCGCATGTCACCGATGCAATTAAGAATTTTGTCCAGTCCGAGGTCGATGATGTCGATTTTGTACTGTGCGAGATTGGCGGCACGGTGGGCGATATTGAAGGGCTGCCGTTTTTTGAGGCCATTCGCCAGTTGAATAATGACCTGCCGCGTGGCCGCTCGATTTTTGTGCATCTTACATTGCTGCCCTATATTCCGGCCGCCGGTGAGATGAAAACCAAGCCGACGCAGCACTCGGTGAAAGAGCTGCGCTCCATCGGCATTCAGCCGGATATTCTGTTGTGCCGTTGCGACCGACCGATACCCGAAGGCGAGAAAAAGAAAATCGGTCTGTTTTGTAACGTCCGCGAGAGCGCCGTCATTGAGGCGCGGGATGTCGATAGCATTTACGCCGTGCCGCACGCTTATCACGCCGAGGGGTTGGATGTGGAAGTGCTGAATGCGTTCGGCATTGCCGATGCGCCGCCGCCCGACCTCAGCGTTTGGGATGAGGTGATGACGGCGGTGCGCGAGCCGGAGGGCGAGGTGACCATCGCCGTGGTGGGAAAATATACCGAGCTTAAAGACGCCTATAAATCGCTGATTGAGAGCCTGCAGCATGGCGGCATCGCCAATAATGTCGGCGTCAATATTGAATGGATGGACAGCCAGATTTTTGAGCGCGAGGACGCGGCCGCCTATCTTGAAAAGGTCAATGGCATTTTGGTGCCGGGTGGTTTTGGCGAGCGTGGCGCGGAAGGCAAAATCGCCGCGGCCAATTTTGCGCGTACCCGCAATGTGCCGTATTTCGGCATTTGCTATGGCATGCAAATGGCGGTGTTGGAAGCGGCGCGCAATATGGCCGGCATTCGTGACGCGGTGTCGAGTGAGTTTGGCCGCACCGGCACCAAGCTGGTTGGTTTGATGACTGAATGGGCCGATGGCGAGACGCTGCAAAAGCGCGGCATGGATGGCGATATGGGCGGCACTATGCGGCTCGGCGCGTTTGAGGCTTATCTCAAAGAGGGCAGTCGGGTAGAGGAAATTTATGGCACGCGGGTAATCTCAGAACGCCACCGTCACCGCTATGAGGTGGATATGAATTACCGCGCTGTTTTGGAAGCCGAAGGGCTGGTATTCTCCGGCGTGTCGCCCGATGGGGTGCTGCCCGAGATTGTCGAAATTCCCGACCACCCGTGGTATATCGGTGTGCAGTTTCATCCCGAATTGAAATCGAGGCCCTTTGCGCCGCACCCGCTTTTCGCTTCGTTTATCGAGGCGGCGTTGACGCAAAGCCGATTGGTATAGAGGTCAAAATGGACACGCTCGAGTTGAAAGAACACGGCATTAAAATCGGCGATGGCGAGAAGCTGGTCGTTATGGCGGGGCTGAATGTGCTGGAGGATGAGGGGCTGGCGCTGGAAGTTTGCGCCGAGTTAAAGGCCGTCTGCGCGGCGCTCGACCTGCCTTATATTTTCAAAGCCAGTTGGGACAAAGCCAATCGCTCATCCATTGCCAGCTATCGTGGCCCGGGCTTGGAAGCCGGCCTGCCGATGCTGGCGGCCGTGAAAGCGGCGCATAATGTGCCCGTTGTCACCGACCTGCACGAGGCCGACCAGGCCGAGGCGGTGGCCGAGATTGCCGAAGTGGTGCAGTTACCGGCGTTTCTGGTGCGGCAAACCGATTTGGTGGTGGCGACGGCGCAGGCCGTGGCCAAACGCGGCGGCTGGCTGCATGCCAAAAAAGCGCAATTTCTCGCGCCGTGGGACTGCGCCAATATCATCTCCAAATCGCGCGAGGCCGCGCCCGATGTGCAAATCATCCTGTGCGATCGCGGAACAAGTTTCGGCTATAACAATCTCGTCGTCGATATGCTGGGCATTCCGGAGATGAAAAAACTCGGTGTGCCGGTGACCATGGACGCCACCCATGCGGTGCAACTGCCCGGTGCCGACCCGCGCACCGCAGGCGCTTCAACCGGCGGTCGCCGCGACGGCGTGTCGGTGCTGGCCAAGTCGGCCATTGCGGCGGGGGCCAATGGCGTTTTCCTCGAGTTTCATCCAAAACCCGACGAAGCATTATGCGATGCGCCGAGCTGCTTGCCATTGTCTGACGCCAAAGCGCTGCTCAGCACGCTGAAAGACATTCACGCTGTGGTGAGTTAGGCTTATAAAGCCCGAAGGGAGCTTATCCCCTCAATTAAACGCGCCCGTGAATGAGGCGCGGGAGAAGAAGATTGACAAATGTATATACAAACCTTAGCTTTGAGTGGGACTTAGGCAATTGGCCGAAATGCGGCAAGCATGGTTTGTCGAAAGAGGTCATAGAGTATGCGTTAAATGCGGTGCAGCTGGTTCGCGAGGTGCAGCGTCGCGCCGATAGCGAGCGGCGGTTTCAAGCCGTCTGCCTATCGCCGGATGGCGCATATGTATTTATTGTGTTTGTTGTTCGTAATCGCCGAATACGGCCAGTAAGCGCCCGCCCCATGCACATGAAAGAGGTTCAAAAATATGAGAAAGACAGCCAAAGAAAAGGGTAAGAAATTTCCGGATTTTAAATCCGACAAGGAAGCCGAGCACTTTGTCGATACGGCGGATTTGTCGGAATATGATTTCTCGGACTTCCGCCCCATGTCGGAAGTGCTGGCTGATGTAGAGCTTGAGCAGAAGGATATGCAGGTCAATATCCGCATGCCGACAACGCTTTACGGCGCATTGAAGGCAACCGCCAAAACACGCAAAATCCCGTATCAACGTCTGGTTCGCAAACTTTTGGCCGACGGCCTGCAATCTATGGATAGCAAAAAGTAAAATCGCAAACGCGCCCGTGAAAGAGGCGCGGGAGAAGAAGATGACTTCGATTGTGAGGCGGGTTTGTGGGTAAGCCAAAACCCCTTCACCTCATCCCAATCATGAGCAGTTTGATTGCGTGGCGCTGTTGGGAGTTCAGGCGGCGCAGATATTCGACGATGCGGCGGGTTTGCCAGTCGAGCAGCATCGTGTGGTCGGGTGGGGCGGTAAGTTCCTCCAACGTCACATTGAGCTTTCGCGCAATAATGTCGAGATGCGGCGGGTGAATGGCCTGGAAGCCATATTCATAGCCGCGAATAAGGCCCGGTTTTAACGGCCCCTCGGCTAAATCCTTGCGGCTCAACCCCTGATAGGCTCGGAAAATCCAAATATTTTCACGGGCGTTTTCCGCTTTTAGCGGCGATAGAAACATCGCTTGTTGGTCGGGCATTGTCGGCCTCTTCTTGCTGCGCTTGCTCACCGACACTCGGTTGCCCGAGTGTCGGGGGCAGCAAGACCGCACAAAGAACGGCGTGGTGTATTCGGCAAAGCCTTATTCCACCACCACCCCGACCCGAAGGCGAGGTGAACATTGTTCCGCAATCCCATTAAAAAAAGCTTGGCCGTGAGACTAAGCCACATACGCAAAAAAAATTGCGGCTTTGTGCGAAGCTTGCTGGCTCCCGTGGGCCGTTCACTGACCCACGCGCAAAGCGTAGCAGAAAATTAGCGCCCCCGATAGGGCGGCTTATCGGGTGGCGATTTTTGCGATGCTCAGTCGGTAGCCGAAACTGTTCAGCACTTTGTTGAAGGTGGCGATGGTCGGGTTGCCATTCGGCGAGAGGGCTTTTTGTAAACCCTGCCGTGTCATGCCGATTTGCTTGGCCGTCTCGCCCATGCCTTTCACCTTTGCGATATTGCGCAAGCTGGCGAGCGTGGCTTTTACATCGCCATTGGCGGCCAGCTCCTCGAAAATGTGTTCGAGATAGACATCGATTTGGTTCGGATTGCTGAGTAAGTAGCGTTCTTCGACTTCATCAAGTGTCGCGAAATTTTTATACTTCATCTTGCATCTCCAGCCAGATCAGTTTGGCTTTCATTATGTCGGCGCGTTGTCGCCGTTTGGTGCCGCTGTGCAAAATAACAATAATCACATCATCAACATTGGCGTAGTACAGGCGATAGCCTGGCCCGATATTTAGCTTCAGTTCAAAAACGCCGTCTCCGACAAACTCGCTATTGCCCACATTGCCTTGCCGTAAACGTTGCAGTCTGGCGTTTATTGCCGCACATCCAGCTTTGACAGCCAATCACCAAAGGCCTTGGCGTCATAAAAAGTGACCGTTTTTTCTTGCGTGGTTTTTACCATCTTATCATTCTTTTTTTATAGTGCAAACCATAGTTTGCACCCGATTTACCTGCCCCGATAGGGCGGAACACCTTGGTCGGGGATAAACAATCCAGAGGGTGGTTCGCTCGTCTGCCACGCTATAAGGGCTTGCTGAGCGAAGCGAAGTTTAGCCCGCCTTGCGCAGGCTTTCGGGCTAACGCCCCCGATACGGCGGAACACCTTGGTCGGGGATAAACAGGCCCTTCGGCGGTTCTGAGGTTTGCCAAAAAACATCAATCGGAATACCGCCGCGCGGATACCAATAGCCGCCAATGCGCAGCCATTTCGGTTTCATGCAGTCGATCAGCCGCTTGGCGACCAGTATGGTGCAATCCTCGTGAAACGCGCCGTGATTGCGAAAACTACCCATAAAGAGTTTGAAGCTTTTGCTCTCAACCAGATGTTGGTTGGGCACATAATCGATAATCAGATGCGCGAAATCCGGCTGGCCGGTGACCGGACAAATCGAGGTGAACTCCGGCACCGCGAAGCGCGCGACATAATCAGTGTCGGGATGCGGGTTCGGCACCGCCTCCAACACCGCCTCGTCGGGGCTGGCGGGCAGGTCTGTCTGCACACCCAGCATGGTCGCGCCGGTTGCGTCGCTTCCTTTAGTGGACATGCTGGCTCCCTTGATAAAGGCATGATTGGCCAAGACTGTCGCGGAACACTTCAACGGCGCTGATTTGCGGCAGCGCGTTTTGCAGATTTTCCCAGATGAACAGACACAGGTTTTCCAGCGTCGGCTGCTCCAGACCTTCAATCTCATTGAGCATTTGGTGGTCGAGCCGCCCTTGCATCTCGGTGAGCAGCCGCCCCATTTCCTCAAGGTCAACGATTTGGCCATTGCTGTCGGGCTGGCCTTCCACCGTAACGCGGGCGCGGAAGCTGTGCCCATGCACGCGCGTATTGGCGTGGCCTGCGGGGTAATGGCCGAGGCTGTGAGCGGCATCAAAGCTGAATTCACGCGACAATTTCATGCCAAGCTTATGGCGCAAAAGCGGAATCGGGTCAATTCTACTTAAGCCCTTAATCCAAACCGACAATCTTGTGGCTTTGCAAACTCAGCCGCCATTGCGGATTTTGCAGGCAATAGGCGATGGCCGCTTGCACATTGTGCCAGCTGGTCTCGGCCTCGCCGGTATCCATCGGTTGCAGATAAAAATGCTCGAAATCGAGGTCGGCAAATTGGTCGGGCGAAAGCGCCTCTTGCGGATAAACGAATTTCAATTCATGGCCGCCCGTCTGCTTGAGCGTCGATTGCGGCTTGGGCGAGACGCAAATCCAGTCCAGCCCCTCCGGCACGTCAATCGTGCCATTGGTCTCGACGGCGCATTCAAAATTGCGCGCATGCAGCGCCTCCAGCACGGCGCTGTCGAGTTGCAGACACGGCTCACCACCGGTGAACACGACGTAAGCATCCGGGCCAATCGGCGTTTCCGGCCAATAACCTGCAATGGCCTCGGCCAGTGCCTCGGCGCTGTCAAACTTGCCGCCATTTTGGCCATCAGTGCCGACAAAATCGGTATCGCAAAAACTGCATTGCGCGGTGGCGCGGTCTTCCTCGCGGCCCGACCATAAATTGCAGCCGGCGAACCGGCAAAACACTGCCGGACGTCCGGCTTGTGCGCCTTCGCCCTGTAGGGTGAAAAACATTTCTTTGACGCTATAGGTCACAGCGCTCTCCATTTTTCATATCCGGCGGCGCGTAAATCGCAGGCCGGGCAATCGCCGCAGCCATAGCCCCAAGCATGGCGCGTGGCGCGGTCGCCGCGATAGCATGTATGGCTAAGCTCCAGCGTAATGTCCACCAACGCATCGCCGCCCAAACTTTGCGCCAGCGCCCAAGTGTCGGCTTTGTCGATATGCATGAGCGGCGTGTCGATGGTTACGGCGCTCTCCATACCTTTTTGAAGGGCGCTTTCGAGCGCGTCCAGCGTGTCGCGGCGGCAATCGGGATAGCCGGAATAATCGGTCTCGCACATGCCCCCGACCAATACATGCAGGCCGCGCCGATAAGCCAGCGCCGCCCCATAGGTGAGGAATAAAAGATTGCGCCCGGGCACAAAAGTTGAGGGCAGATTATTGTCCAGCATGCGAATTTCGTTGCCATTTGCGTCAGGCCCAATCAGCGCGGTGCCGCCAATCTCGCTCAAAGCGGGCAGCGATAGCGTATGGTCGTCACCCAGCTTGGCGTCCCAATCTTTCAGCCTGCGCATCGCATCGCGCAACGCGGCGCGGCACTCAAGCTCGACTTTATGCGTCTGCCCATAGTCAAAACCCAGCGTTTCAACATAGGCGAATTTATCCAGCGCATAGGCCAGGCAAGCGGTCGAATCCTGTCCGCCGGAAAACAACACAAGGGCTTTACTGTCTGCACTCATGCTTTCTTTTAGACCAATTTGCACGGGGTTGGGAATTGGGATAAGAAAAGCCATAAGTGACAGATAGTTGAAGCCAAATAGCGAGACGCAAAATGACTGCCATTCTTGACATTATCGGACGTGAAATCCTCGACAGCCGCGGCAATCCGACGGTGGAGGTTGATGTGCTGCTGGAAGACGGCAGTTTCGGCCGTGCCGCTGTGCCTTCGGGGGCTTCGACCGGCCAATATGAGGCGGTGGAACTGCGCGATGGCGACAAGAAACGCTATCTCGGCAAAGGTGTGCAAAAAGCCGTTAATGCGGTGAATGGCGAAATTTTCGCGGCTTTGTGCGGCATGGACGCGACCGAGCAATTGCATCTCGACCGCATCATGCGTGAGCTTGACGGCACCGACAATAAAGCGCGCCTTGGTGCCAATGCCATTCTCGGTGTTTCCATGGCGGTGGCGAAAGCCGCGGCCGACGCGCAAGACACACCGCTTTGGCGCTATATTGGCGGGGCCAATGCCAAGACGCTGCCGGTGCCGATGATGAATATCGTCAATGGTGGCGCGCATGCCGACAACCCCATCGACGTGCAGGAATTCATGATTATGCCGGTCGCCGCCGAAAACATTAAAGAGGCGGTGCGTATGGGCGCGGAGGTCTTCCACACGCTGAAAGGGCTGTTGAACGCTGACGGGCTGGCCACCGGTGTCGGTGATGAGGGCGGCTTTGCGCCCAATCTCGCCTCCACCGATGATGCGCTGGGCTATGTTATGAAAGCGATTGAAAAAGCCGGTTACAAGCCCGGCGATGATATCCATTTGGCGCTCGACGCGGCGGCCACTGAGTTTTACGAAAAGGGCGTTTACAATCTGGCGGGCGAGGGCAAGAAGCTCGACGCCGGTGAGATGGCAAGCTATTGGGCCGACCTGTGCGGCCGCTTCCCCATCATCTCGATTGAAGACGGCATGGATGAAAACGATTGGGATGGCTGGAAAGCCTTAACCGACGCGATTGGCGACAAAGTGCAACTGGTCGGCGATGACTTGTTCGTCACCAATCCGACGCGGCTCGCTGACGGTATTGAAAAAGGCGTGGCCAATTCAATCCTCGTCAAAGTCAATCAAATCGGCACGCTGAGCGAGACCATGCAGGCCGTCGAAATGGCGCATAAGGCGCGCTATACCGCCGTCATGTCGCACCGCTCCGGCGAGACCGAGGACGCCACCATTGCCGATCTGGCGGTGGCGCTGAATGTCGGGCAGATTAAAACCGGTTCGCTGGCGCGCTCCGACCGTTTGGCGAAATACAACCAGCTTATTCGCATCGAAGAAGCGCTCGGTGATAATGCGGTTTATCCGGGCAAGGCTATTTTGAAATAGGCAGTTGCGCGCGGCGCGCGTAACCATCAAACGCAATTGAAAAAGGCACCATTGTGAGATGGTGCCTTTAACTTTTCTGGATGCTTCAGACTAGAATTTATAGCGCGCTGTCAGACGGAAATCCTGGCCTGGCTCGGGCAGGCGGTCTTTCAGCGGGCTGGCGTGCTGGCGGATTTCTTCATCCGTCGCATTACGCACGCTGGCGATAATCGTCAGCCCCTCATATTGCGGCGGCTGATAGCTGGCCGACACATCGACATTGGTGTAGCCGTCTGTCTTCAGCTCACCGGTCGCCGTGTCGTCCTGATCGGCGGCGTTCTCAACATCCACCGAGACGCGCAGCGCGTCGAAGGACATGGCCATACCAAGACCGATTTTATCGGCCGGCATGGCCGGAATATTGCTGCCATCATCCAGCTCGCCCTCGACCGTGCTGTAGCGCAGCGTGACATCAAGCATGCGCCCCGCGACTTGAAGGTCGGTCAGATATTCGGCTTCGAAGCCCGACACATCTGCATCCTGCTGGGCGTATTCATAACCCGGCGTGGTTTCTCCGCCTTCCGTTATATCCAGCGCGGCATTCCTCTTCAGATAGATGAAATCGCTATAGTCATTTTTGAAAAGGGCAAGCCGCAGACTTTGCAGACCCCAAGCGCGGCGCAGATAAACCTCGGTCGCCAAAGCGGTTTCCTTATCCAGCGTATGGTCGCCCTCTTCGAAGCGACCGGCCGCCTCGTGCACGCCGTCGGCGAACAGTTCGACTTCTGACGGGGCGCGTTCGGTTGAAGAAATCGAGCCGCCAATCAGCCAGTCATTGTCGAGACGTCTTGCCAGTCCGGCGGAAAGGTTGACGAGGTCAAAGGAGACATCCCCGGCAAAGGGTTCATCGTGGCCTTCGCCTTCGCCTGCCTCTTCTTCTTCATCATGCGCGGCAGGGTTTGAGGTCAATTCAACATTGTCGAAACGGCCGGCCAATTCGCTCAGCCAATCGCCCGTGTCGTTTTGCCCAAAGCCAAACAGACCATATTGCGTCCGCTCGCTCGGCGGTAGGTATGCGCCGTGACTTTCCTCGCCTTCGTGCTCAGCCGCCGTGGTTTCCAGTTCAGCATCGCGATACTCAAAGCCGATGAGCGTTTGCCAATCACTGATCTCAGCCTTGCCTTCAGTCCGCAAATGCAGGCTGTCTTGGTCAAAAACCGTGGCGGCCTCAGCGCCTTCAAATTCGGTTTGGTCGAGCGTGCTGAAAGTCAGGTCAGCCTGCAAGCTGTCAAATATCCCGATGGCACCATTGTGCATTAGACGCGCCTGCAATGTTTCCTGCTCCATATCGATGTAAGCCGAAACGCCGCCATGCGCGTGACCCGGCACGCCATATTCCTGCTCGTGCAGTCTGGCCATGACAGACAAGTTTGTTTCGTCATCGCCGAAATGTGCCGAGGCGGTGAAGCCAAGGCTTTCGCTTTGCGTGTCCTCGGCCTCTTGCTCGGCATCAACCAACGCTTCCTCTTCGTGGCCTCCGCCTTCCTCTTCTTCCTCCTCGTGAAGCTCGTGATAGGCCTCGGTTTCGCCATGCGTTGGGATGGTTATATTATCGGCATCCTGTGTGAAGGCCGATAGGGCGAAAGCACCGCGACGGGCAAAAAACGCGCCGATGGCCTCGTCGGCATTGTCGCCATAGCCCAGCGTCACTTCGGTCGCGTCTTCGGCGTCTCTTTGCATATGACGATTTAAGCTATTGACCACACCGGTGGCGGCAAAGGCCCCATAACGCAAGGCGGCAGGGCCTTTCAAGACTTCCAGCCGGTCGACATCGTAGAGCGACAAAGCATTGGCGTGGTCGCTGCCGGCGGCGACAATATCAGCCACCGTCATGCCATTGGCCATTATGTCAACGCGATAACCGCCGAGGCCGCGGATTAGCGGTTGCCCGACAGCCGGGCCGAAACCGGCGCTATCGACGCCCGGCAGTGCCGACAGCACATTGCCAATCGGTCCTTCAAGGCCCGATTGCAAAGCCTCGGCGTCAATCACCTCAACGGTTGAAATGACGGTGTCGATGGATTTTTGGAATGGCGAACTCAGCACAATGACCTTGTCCACATCTTGCGCCCAAACAGGCGCGCTCAACATGGTTGCGCCGAGCCAGGCGGCGACTTGAATTTTGCGGTTCATCGAGAACCTCCCTCTTATCTAAATTGAAATGATGAATTTAGAGAGAGGCAGGGGGCCCGCGCGGCGCGGCTTTTGAATAATGTTTGGTGGAATGACGGTCTGCGGTGGGAGGAACGTCATGTTGGGGTTGGCATGCAGGCGCGACGCATAACAGCGGCAAGGCCGATTTGGCTTGCGGCGTGTCGGCCAGCAGACAGTTATCTTCGCTATGGCTTTGTTGCTGCTCGTGCAGATGCGTCGGGTCAAAATCATGCAGGTCGTGCTGCACCGCATGGGCGAGGCCCAATTGCAGCACCAGCATCAAAAACCCGACGGTTAAATGTCTTGAGCGTTGCATCATTCTAGCTATCTAACAAGATTTCTCGAACGCTGTAAAGCGTGCTCGGTTTTGACAATTTTTCCGAGCCGAATCACTTTCTTCTTGACCCTGCGAATCAAATCGTGATTCGGTCTCCCAATGATTCGTTTTGTTACTTCAAGGCCATCGAGCCGCACTGTCGGGCAGGAGCCGCTGCGCTTGCGCCGTCTGGTGCCGAGCTTGCTTTTGCTGTTGGCCATTGGCGGCCTGACCATGCAGGCTTTGCAGGGCGAGCGGGGCTGGCGCGGTTGGTCTGACCTCAAGCAGCAGAAAGCCGCTTTGAAAAACGAGTTGGCTCTCTTGGAAAGCGAAAACGCGGCGCTGCAACAGCAAATCAAATTGCTCGGCAATCACACTCTCGACCTCGATTTCCTCGACGAGCGGGCGCGCTTGGTGCTCGGTCTGGTCGGGCGCGATGAGACTATCGTCTTCAAAACCGACCCGCGCCTCAATTAAAGTTTGTAGAAAAATAGGGCGCGGCATATAAAGAGTATATGACCGTGGTAATCGATAATTTGTCCGGAAAACCGCGCCATCCGGAGAAGCAGAACCGTCCCGATAGCGAGGTGTTGCGCAAGCCCAGTTGGATTCGCGCCAAGGCGCCCGGCTCGGCCACTTATGCCGAGACCCGCGCTATCGTCAAACAGCACAATCTGGTGACTGTTTGCGAAGAGGCCGCGTGTCCGAATATTGGCGAGTGCTGGGAACAAAAACACGCCACCTTCATGATTATGGGCGAAACCTGCACCCGCGCTTGCGCATTTTGCAATGTTGCCACCGGCGTGCCGCTGGCGCTCGACGATAAAGAGCCGGCCTATGTTGCCGAAGCTGTGGCCAAGCTGGGCCTGCGCCATGTGGTCATCACCAGTGTTGACCGTGACGACCTCGATGATGGCGGGGCGCAGCATTTCGCCGATACGATATCAGCAATTCGGCAGGCCTCGCCCGGCACCACGGTGGAGATTTTGACGCCGGATTTCTTACGCAAAGACGGCGCGTTGGAAACCGTCGTCGCCGCCAAGCCCGATGTCTTTAACCATAATCTTGAAACCGTGCCGCGGCTTTATCTGTCCATCCGCCCCGGCGCGCGCTATTTCCACTCGCTCAATCTGCTACAGCGGGTGAAGCAGCTCGACGCGGAGATTTTTACCAAATCCGGCATCATGGTCGGGCTCGGCGAAGCCCGCGAAGAGGTCATGCAGGTGATGGATGACATGCGCACGGCCGATATTGATTTCATCACCATTGGGCAATATTTGCAGCCGACCCGTAAGCACGCCGCCATTGATAGGTTCTGGACGCCGGACGAGTTCGACGCTCTGGCAACACAGGCGCGCGCCAAAGGGTTTTTGATGGTGTCGGCGACGCCACTGACCCGCTCTTCACATCATGCCGATGAAGATTTTGAAAAGCTGAAAGCGGCGCGCATCGCGCGGCAGCAAAAACGCCAAGCGGCAAATCCCGGTTCGTAAAAAGTTTCACCATGCAGACGATTAAGCTGACGCGTCAAAACCCCTACACGGCGCAGCAAATGTTCGAACTGATTACCGATGTTGATCGCTATGACGCGTTTATTCCCTATTGCACGGCGGCGCGGGTGCGCGAGCGTTCTGAAAGCGAAATGCTGGCTGACCTTGCCATTGGTTATAAAATGCTACGCGAGACCTATACCAGTCGTATCGTGCTTGGCGACGCACCGCTGAGCGTGACCGTGCATCAAGCCAAAGGGCCGTTTCGGCATTTATACAATAAATGGGTGTTCGAGGAGACGGCGGATGGGTGCGATGTGCATTTCGAATTGCAATTCGAGTTTGCCGTGCCACTGCTGCGCCGCATCATCGAGCCGATTATGAACCGCGTGGTTGACCGCTTTGTGGCGGCGTTTGAAGAACGCGCGATCGATATATACGGCGAATAACAAAAACCCACGGCCGCAACACCGAGGGGCAAGCCGCAAATCCAGAAAACAGCTGGGAGGCGCTACCCCAATCGGGCGAGTAACATATCCATCGCCGCGTTGACGGTGGCGAGGCGCACCTCGGTGCGGCCAATATCGCCGAACTGATACAGCTTGTGTTCGATATCACCATCGAAACACGTCGCCATATGCACCATGCCGGCGGGTTTGTCGGGCGAACCGCCCCCTGGGCCGGCAATGCCCGACACCGCGACGGTCAGTTTCGCCGTCGTCATGTCGAAGGTGTTTTGGGCCATGGCGCGCACCACCGGTTCTGATACGGCACCGTGCTCACGCAACAGCTCGGCCGGCACGTTTAGAATTTCATGCTTGGCGCGATTGGAATAGGTGACAAAGCTACGCCCGATGACCAGCGATGAGCCTGGGATTTCGGTCAATAGCGCGGCGATGAGACCGCCGGTGCAGCTTTCCGCCGTGGCCACGCGCAGCTTTTGCGCGCCGGCGTTTTTTAACAGGGTGGCGGCTTTATCGGTCAGGTTCTTATCGAAAAGCATTTTTGTCTCCTTAAATCGGACGGCTAAATCAGGCCGAATTGGCGCGCCGCGAGCAGCACAATCGCGGCCCATATACCGGCCAGTATATCATCCAGCATTACGCCCGTCGCGCCGTTCAGTTGTTTGTCGGCCCAACTGACCGGCCATGGTTTGGTGATGTCAAACAGTCGGAACAGGGCGAAAGCGGCGGCCACCCCAAGCGGCGTCAAAGCAGCGCCGAATAGCGTCAGGGGAATGAGCGTCAGCCACATGCCGGCCACCTCGTCAATGACGATGGGCGAGGGGTCTTTATCGGCGTTCCTTTCCTCATCCGCGCTATTAGGCGCGCCATCAATCCATGCCGCGCTGGCCCAATGGCCGAGGCCATAAGCCAACACCGTGCCGAGCATCAGGCCCAGCGCGCCATAGGCGTCGGCAATCAGCAGTCCGGGGGCCAAGGCCGCCAACGACCCCCAAGTGCCGGAGGCGGGCTTCAACAGACCCGCGCCGAAAAAAGTGGCGATCAACGCGGCCGGTGAAAACAGCGTTAAATGCGCGGGAAGTTTGTGCAGACCCATGGCTAATCATCCGCCAGCAATAAGGTGGCGATGGCCTGCGCGGCAATGCCTTCGCCGCGACCGGTAAAGCCCAAACCTTCAGTGGTGGTGGCTTTCACCGATATGGCGTCGCGCTTGAGGCCGGTCAGCTTGCTGAGTTGCGCTTGCATGGCGTCGCGATGCGGGGCGATTTTCGGCGCTTCGCAAATCAGTGTCAGGTCGATATGCGTCAGCCGGGCGCTTCTTTCTGCCGCCAGAGCCAGCGCGTGGGCCAAAAAATCAGAGGAAGGGCGGTCTTTATTAGCGGCATCGGATGGCGGAAAATGGTCGCCTATATCGCCCGCTGCCAACGCGCCTAGAACCGCGTCGGTGATGGCGTGCAAGCCGACATCGGCGTCGCTATGGCCGATAATGGCTTGGCTGTGCGGAATGGCGACGCCGCACAGCATAATCTCGGTGGCGCTGCCCGCTTCGCCAAAACGATGCACGTCAAAGCCGGTGCCGGTGTGGGGCGTTAAAAGCACGTTCATGGCAAAATCTTCTTCCGTTGTCAGTTTGATATTTTGCGTCTCGCCGTCAACCAGCCCGACTGTCAGGCCCGCATGTTCAGCGACGGCGGCGTCATCGGTCAGATTTGGGGGCGCCTTTTGATGCGCCGCGTAAATCTTGTCGAAGATGAAGGCTTGCGGGGTTTGCGCGCGGTATAAGCCGTCGCGGTCGATGGTGGCGCTAATTGTGTTGTTTTCGGCCCTTTTTAACGTATCAGTGACCGGCAGAGCGGGAATAACGCCGTCTTTAGCGCCGGTTTTGTCATCCAAACCGTCCAGACAGCGCGTTATCAGCGCTTGCGATAGATAAGGCCGCGCCGCGTCATGAATGAGAACCCGCGCCGGATTGTGTGCCGCAAGCGCTTCGAGACCGTTCAGAACCGATTGCTGACGCGTCTCGCCGCCATAGGATAATAAAATTTTATCCGAATAATTACAATTATTTATAGAGGTTTTATAAATCTCTACATCATCTTTATGGATGACCACACAAATCCGGCTGATGGCCTCGTGACCGGCTAGCGCGGCGAGGCTGTGCGCCAGCACCGTATCGCCATCCCCAGTAGTCGCAGCGAAACCGGGCATTTTCCGGTATTGCTTAGGCAGGCCCTGGCCCGCGCGTTGGCCGCGACCCGCCGCAACAACCAGCGCAACTGTGGGATTTGTGTCACTCATGGGGGCTAATCTAGCCGCATTAGGGGGGTAAGGCGATAGAATTATGACAATTTCCTTGCCTTTGGTTGCGCGTGCCCCCATTTTGGGCACATCGAAAATATTAACGGTTTTTGCCTAAAAAATGACCAGTCGATCAGGGGATATTTCATTTTCAAGCCGCGTGCTTTTGGCGCCCATGTCGGGCGTCACTGATTTCGCTTTCCGCAAGGCGGTCGCGAAAGTCAGCCGCGTCTCTGTGGTGTCGGAAATGGTGGCCAGCAAGGAGCTGGTGCGCGCGCGCGCCGATGTGGTGCGCCGCGCTGAGGGGGCCGGATTATCGCCGTTTATTTTGCAACTGGCCGGACGCGACCCGCATTGGATGGAACAGGGCGCAAGGTTAGCTTGCGACGCCGGTGCCGATATTGTGGACATTAATATGGGCTGTCCGTCGCGGCAGGTGACCGGCGGTTTTTCCGGCTCGGCGCTGATGCGCGATGAAGGGCTGGCTGAGGCGATTATCACCGGTACGATTGCCGGCAGCACGAAACCGGTGACATTGAAAATGCGCCTTGGATGGGACCATGACAGTCTCAATGCGCCGCATATTGCTCGGCGCGCCGAGGCGCTAGGGGTGCAGATGATTACCGTGCATGGCCGCACGCGCTGTCAGTTTTATAAAGGCGAAGCCGATTGGGCGGCGGTGCGCGCTACGGTTGAAGCGGTGAATGTGCCGGTGATTGTCAATGGCGATATTGTCGACGGGCCGACCGCCAAAGCGGCGCTCGATGCGTCGGGCGCAGCCGGTGTGATGATAGGGCGCGCCAGCATTGGCCGTCCTTGGTTGCCCGGTCAAATTGAAACCTATCTCGATACCGGCATTTGGCCCGGCGACCCGGGCGCGGCGCAGCAATGGCGTATTTTCGCTGACTGGTATGATGATTGTCTGGCGCTGTATGGCGAAACTCTGGGTATTCGCGTGGCGCGCAAACATATTGCCGGATTTGTCGAAAGCCTGATGGGCGGGAAAGCCGGGCGCGAAACCCGCGCCGCTATTTGCCGGCTCGAAGAACCGACGCGTGTGCTGCAGGCGATGCACGAGCTGTATGATGTTTCCGACAGCGAGGCGGCTTAAATGACCTCGCCGAACGAAAAGATACTGCTCGACACGCTGCCACAGCCGGTGGTCTCCATCGGCGCTAATCGCCATGTCACCTATGCCAATTTTGCGGCGCAGGAATTTTTCGGCTCCAGCCTCAGTCTTTTGCGCCGCCAGCACATCGTCAATGTGTTGCCTTTCGGCAGTCCGGTCATCAGCTTGATTGAGCGCTGTCTCGATAATAATTTGAGTTTTAACGAATATGGCATCGATCTTGGGTCGCCGCCGACCGCAATGGGCAATGCTAGCGGTCGCACGGTTGACCTGCATGTGACGCCGACCGAGCCGGAGCCGGGCGCGCGCCATGCGCTGATTGTTATTCAGCCGCGCTCTATCGCGCACCATATTGACCGGCAGTTAACCCATCGCGGCGCCGCGCGTTCGGTCTCCGCGATGAGTGCCATGCTGGCGCATGAGATTAAAAATCCGCTTTCGGGCATTAAAGGCGCGGCGCAATTACTGGAGGGCGATGCCGGCCCTGAAGGGGTGGAATTGACGCGCCTGATTTGCAGCGAGACCGATCGCATTACCGGTCTGGTCGATCAATTCGAGCAATTCACCGAAAACCATGCCGACCTCGACAGCGCTGTGAATGTTCATGCGGTGCTGGAAAATGTCCGCCTTTTGGCGACCAGCGGTTTCGGCAAACACGCCCATTTTGTCGAGAATTACGACCCGTCACTACCCGCCGTGAAAGGCAATAAAGACCTGCTGACACAAGTCTTCCTCAACCTCGTGAAGAATGCCTCTGAGGCGGTGAGCGGCAAAAAAGCCGAGATCAAACTGACCTCTTCCTTCCGGCCCGGCGTGCGCCTGTCTGTGCCGGGGCGGGCGCGACCGGTCAGTCTGCCGCTGGAGTTCAGCGTTATCGACAATGGCAGTGGTGTGCCGGAGGATATCAAGGCGCATTTATTTGACCCGTTTGTCACCACCAAATCGAGCGGCACCGGCTTGGGGCTGGCGCTGGTCGCCAAGATAATCGGCGACCATGGCGGCACCATTGAGTGCACCAGCGAGCCGGGTCGTACTGAATTTTGTGTTCGTCTGCCGATGATTGATGAAGCAGTCGGAGAATTAAAGGGAGAGGCCTGATGAGCAAAGGAACCGTTTTGGTCGCCGATGATGACCGCGCCATTCGCACCGTATTGACGCAAGCGTTGGGGCGCGCCGGTTTCGACGTCCGCGCCGGCGACACCGCCGCCTCGCTTTGGCAATGGGTCAGCAATGGTGAAGGCGATGTGGTTGTCACCGATGTTATGATGCCCGACCAAAACGCTTTTGACGTTATCCCGCGCATCAAAAAACTGCGCCCCGATTTACCGATTATCGTCATCAGCGCCAAGAACACGCTCGGCACGGCCATTACGGCGGCCGAGAAAGGGGCGTTTGATTACCTGCCCAAGCCGTTTGACTTGAGCGAATTAACGGCAATGGTGCAGCGCGCGGTCGATGCGCCCAACGAGGGCATCGCCCCCAAATTGGAAGCCGGCGATGAAGACGGCTTGCCACTGGTCGGCGCATCACCTGCCATGCAGGAGATTTATCGCTCGGTGGCGCGGATGACGCAAAATGATTTGTCCGTGCTCATCACCGGCGAAAGCGGCACCGGTAAAGAGCTGGTCGCCAAAGCACTGCACGATTTCGGCACCCGCAAGCGCGGCCAGTTTGTCGCCCTCAATATGGCCGCGATTCCCCGCGAGTTGATTGAGAGTGAATTATTCGGTCACGAAAAGGGCGCGTTCACCGGGGCCAGTCAGCGCATGGATGGCCGCTTCGCACAGGCCGAAGGCGGCACGCTGTTCCTCGATGAGATTGGCGATATGCCGATGGAAACGCAAACCCGTCTGCTGCGGGTGTTGCAGGAGGGTGAATACACGACGATTGGCGGTCGTCAGCCGATTAAAACCGATGTGCGGGTTATTGCGGCAACCCACCAAGACCTGCGTCGTCTTATTCGCCAGGGTTTGTTTCGCGAAGACTTATATTTCCGCCTCAATGTGGTGCCGTTGCGACTGCCGCCTTTGCGCGAGCGGTCAGAGGATATTGAGGAATTGGTGCGTCACTTTATGGCGCGCGTTGTCAATGAGGGGCTGTCGGCGAAGAGCTTTGACCGCGAGGCATTTGAAGCGCTGAAAGCGCATAGCTGGCCGGGCAATGTGCGCGAGCTGGAAAATCTGGTGCGGCGTTTGTCGGCGCTGCACGCCGATGAAGTTATCGGTGCCGAAGCGGTGTCGCTGGAACTCACCGAAAACGACATGGCACCGCCGCAAGACCAGCAATCGGGCAGCAATCTGACCGAGAGCCTGCATTTCCATCTCGGCAATTATTTCAAAGGTCATGGAAATTCGCTGCCGCCCAATGGTTTGTATGAGCGGGTGATGCGCGAGGTCGAGACGCCGCTTATCGAGCTTTGTCTGGAAGCGACGCGCGGCAATCAGATAAGGGCGGCGGAATTATTGGGGGTAAACCGCAACACGTTGCGCAAGAAAATCCGCGACCTCAATATCGAAGTGGTGCGCAGCAGCAAAAAATAAACTCGGCCCCCATCGGGGCTTGCCCACTGGCTTGGGGCTGATAAACTCTCAGCACATTTGAGGGAGGATTTTCCATGGGTAAAGGACCGCTGAGCGGCGTAAAAATCATTGAAATGGCAGGCATTGGCCCGGGGCCGTTTTGCGCCATGTTGCTGTCGGATATGGGTGCCGACATTATTCGCATTGACCGCAAAGGCGGTGCCGGGGGCTATGCGACCGACTCCAATAGCCGTGGCCGCAAATCGATTGCGCTGGATTTGAAAAAACCCGAAGCCCTTGAGGCGGTGCTGAAACTGGTCGAGCAGGCCGACGTTATTCAAGAGGGTTTTCGCCCCGGCGTGATGGAGCGCCTCGGCCTTGGCCCGGATGTCGTGCAAGCCCGCAATCCTAAGATCGTCTATGGACGGATGACCGGCTGGGGCCAATTCGGTTCGCTGTCGCAAGCCGCCGGCCACGACATTAATTACATCGCGCTGACCGGCGCGCTGGCTGCCATCGGCAAAGATAAACCGGTACCGCCGCTCAATCTGGTCGGCGATTTTGGCGGCGGCGCGCTCTATCTCGCCATGGGTATATGCGCGGCGCTGGTCGAGGCCGGTAAGTCGGGCAAAGGCCAAGTGATTGACTGCGCCATGACCGATGGCGCGACCTCGCTTATGGGTATGTTCTTCGGCATGAAAGCTGCGGGCATTTGGGAGAACAAACCCCATGCCAATATGCTGGATGGCGCGGCGCACTTCTACGACACATACGAAACCAAGGACGGCAAATTCGTCTCCATCGGTTCCATCGAGCCGCAATTTTATGCCTTGCTGCGCGAGAAAGCCGGTTTCGATGATGACGCGTTTGACGCGCAAATGGACAAATCGGCCTGGCCCGATTTGAAAGCCAAGCTTGTCGAGGCGTTCAAAACCAAAACCCGCGATGAATGGGACGCAATTATGCTCGGCACCGATATTTGTTATGCGCCGGTGTTGGATATGGATGAGGCTTACGAGCATCCGCATAACCGCGAGCGCGACACCATCACCGAAGCTTTTGGCGTTAAGCAGCCCAATGTGGCACCGCGCTTTAGCGGCACGCCGAGCGAGATTCAAGGCCCGCCGCCAAAGATTGGCGAACACAATGATACGGCGTTTGCCGATTGGGGGCTTGGCGATGAT
This sequence comes from PS1 clade bacterium, assembly GCA_016779015.1. Taxonomy (GTDB): domain Bacteria; phylum Pseudomonadota; class Alphaproteobacteria; order RS24; family RS24; genus UBA8337. Next base: position 35,808 of record JADHOK010000001.1, read on the forward strand.
GTGCTGGAGGGATTGAAAGCCGCCGAGGCCATTTAAGGGGCTCGTCAGCTTTTAGTTTTCGTGGTTTATCCACCAGCTATCGAGGCGCGCGCCATAGGCGGCGTGGCGGCCCGGATGCTCGACATAATGCCAGCGCGCCACCCATTGCGACGGGTTGTGATAAAGCGGGATGAAATAGCGCCCGCTCATCAACGAGCGGTCGAGCGCGCGCGCGGCGGTGATGAAATCATCCATGCTTGCAGCGCTTGTCAATGCACGCGCAGCTCGGTCGACGCCCGGGTCTTTTATGCCCGCATAATTGCGACTGCCCGGCGTGTCGGCGGCGGTGCCGCCCCAATAATAAGCCTGCTCATTGCCCGGCGATAGCGAGGCGAAATAATTATAGGCAATCAAATCAAAATCGAAATTTTGCAGGCGACGCTGATATTGGCTTGAATCGACCAGCCGCACCTTCAGGTCAACGCCAATGCCGGCCAGCATACGCCGCCATGACAGAGCAAGGCGTTCATCGCTGCGCCGCTGAACCAAAATTTCCAGCTGCACTTTTTGGCCTTGCGGATTGATGAGCGTGTTGCCATCCATGCGATAGCCTGCCGCTTCAAGCATTTGCACAGCCTCGATGCGCTTGGCACGGTCGCGGCCGGTGCCGTCGCTTTCGGGCACCTGATAACCAAGCTCCAACTCGGCGCGCGGGATGTGGCTATCGGCCAACAGGTCGGCTTCGCCTTTGCTGATTGGGTGTCCCGAAGCGCTCAATTCGGTATTGCCGAAATAGCTATCGGTGCGCCGATAGACATCGCCGTAAAGAATTTTATTGATCCACTGAAAATCAAAGGTCAGGTCGAGGGCTTTTCTGAGTGTGATATCGGCCAGCAGGGGACGGCGCGTATTCATCACAAAAGCGCGCAGGCCCGACGGTGTGCCGAGCAATATGTTTTCTTTCACCACCCGGCCATCATTGGCGGCGGGGAAATTATAGCCGGTGGTCCAGCGCTGCGGATTGGTCTCGAACCAGACATCGAGGTCACCGGCTTTGAAAGCCTCGAAAGCGGTGGCGTCGTCGCGGTAATAATCCTCGTAAATGGTCGCAAAATTATGCCGCCCGCGATTATGGGGCAGTCCGCTTGTCTCGGCATCAGCCCAATAATCGGCGCGCTTTTCAAACTTCACTTGCGCGCCCGGCGTCACCTCGACGACCTCATAAGGGCCGGAGCCGACGGGCAGGTTGAGCGAGGCGGCCTGAATATCGCGCGTCTCATAAATATGCTTCGGCAATATCGGCATCAGCCCGATAATCAGCGGCAATTCACGATTGAATTGATTGTCCGGCGAGGACGGTTTGAAGGTGAAGGTGACGGTGTGCGTGTCGGGCGTCGTCAGCGTAGCCACTTGGTCGTAATAATAACGGTGATTGGGGCGGCCTTTATCGCGCAATAGCTGCCATGAAAATGCGACATCAGCGGCGGTAATCGGCGCGCCATCGGCAAATGTGGCTTGCTGGCGAATGGTGAAGGTGACGCTGCTGCGGTCGGGCGCGGCGACAACGCTTTCGGCCAGTAAGCCGTAAAGCGAGAACGGCTCGTCATAATGACGGTCGAGCAGGCTCTCGAAAACCCGCTCGCGGATATTCTTGGCCGCATTGCCGCGAATGGAAAACGGGTTGAGGCTATCAAAACTGCCGATTTGCGCTTGCCGCAGGCTGCGCCCCTGCAGGGCATTGGGGCTGGCATAATTATAATGCCGAAAATCCGGTGGCAATTGCGGCGCGCCGTGCATCACCAGCGCGTGCTGTTGTGCCCATACCGGCGCGGCAATGGTCAATGACGCAAAAATGAGTGCTGCGGTAATGGTCAATCGACGCATGCCTTATCCTCTTTTAGATGGCCATATGAGCTGGCGTAACCAGCCGATGAAGCCATTATCCTTATGGTTTAAGTAATGAAGATACCGCATTGTTTTATTGTAGGTATTTATATCCTTAAACATCGTTTCGCGCTTCACCATAGGGTGCTCCGTATCGAGCTTTCTGACCTCTTTAGCGGGGTTTCCGGCGGCGATGACATTGGCTGCAATGTCTTTGGTGACCACCGAACCGGCCCCGATAACACTATTGGCCCCGATAGAGACACCTTTGCAGACCTTCACGCCTTCGCCAAGCCACACATTGTCGCCGATATGAATGGGTGCGCGCGGCCCGGGCGAGGCCAGGCGGTCATAAATCTCGTGCCAATCAGCGTCTGAGATATAGACGCGGCTGGCAATCATCACATTATCGCCAATCGTGACATGGTCGGCGGAGACGATTTGCAGACCCGGCGTCAGCAGCGTATGGCTGCCAATATCAATGCGCCCGCGTCCGGCGGGGCCGTTTGGCCCTGCCGCATAAGACCATGCGCAGAGCCGCGACATCTGCCCGCGCGCCGTTTGAATATGCACATTATCGCCGAGGTGAATATCGTCGCCCCAGATTTCCAGGCGGTGTGGGCCGATAACCTCAAGCCCGCTGCCGACGGATGCGAATTGCGGCTTTAAGCGCCAGCTTGTGTAAACACGGCGGCAGAAATTAACCAGCAGACGCATGGAATATGGTTTGTGATCACGACGCATTGGGTTCGGTCTCGGCGGCCTTTTCTGCCTCTTGCGGCGGTTCGACGTTCCACTCGAAGCTCTTATAATCCGGCCGCTTTTCGATGGTCGGCTTGACGATGCTGAAATAGGGCGAGACATCGAAATCGCGCGGCGTGAACAAGGAGTGATGCCGAATATGCATGATTTCGCGCTGATTTTCGCGGGTAACATTGGGCAAAATGGGATAGCGCACGGTTTGGAAAGCGCGCGCAATCAGGGTAGAGCAAATCGCTTGCGTCGGCTGACCGCTGCCCAGCGCGATCATCCGCCGTCGCCAGCGCACCGGCACGGGCGGTTGCGGCAATAAATAGCGCGCCAGATCGATAACGTTTTGGATGTCGTAAGAATGGCCGATAGAACCGATAATATATTCGCTAACCGCCTGCCGATCATTCTCATCAATCAGGGCAGGGCGGCAGATGCGCGTATTATAGCCCAGATATTTGGTCAGCGAGACGGCGATGACCCCCTCGGTCAAATCGGCTTCGACCAATGTGGCAGCGTGGCCGTGCTTGTCGCGCAAGCCCGACTCGCGGCCGACAAAATAGGCGGCGTGCGACCAGGTCGATTGCGTCAGATATTTAATCGCCGAGGAGACGCGCTGATTGCCCTCGACCAGCAGCACATCGCCGGGTTGCAAACACGCTTCCAATTCGGAAAGCGGGATGAATTGATACGAGCGATAATTGAGTATCGGCTTTTCGAGATATCGTATAATGAGCCGCCCGAGAAAGCGCAGCAACGGTCTAAACATGAGCACGCGCCATTCTAATGGGTGTTATTGACCCGCACTTCATATCGCGCGCCGTCAAAATCGCCGAAGATTTCGTCAACCTGCGGGTGCCGCACTGGCTCCTCGCTGGTGTCGCGCAGCAGATTTTGCTCCGACACATAGGCGATATATTCAGAATCTTCGTTTTCAGCCAGTAGGTGATAAAACGGCTGGTCTTTTCGCGGTCGCACCTCGGCCGGTATCGATTGCCACCATTCCTCAGTATTTGAGAAGGTCGGGTCGACGTCGAATATGACGCCGCGAAACTCGAAAAAACGATGCTTCACGACGTCGCCGATTTGGTATTTTGCTTTTCTTTCAATCATGCCGCGCTCCGCGAATTGGTTTCATCTTTGTCACCATAGCACCAAATGCTTGATTTTGTGATAGCGCTCTGCAAATTTGTTGCCAGCTTTAATGATTGGACATTTAAAATGACACAATATCCCGCACTGTTTTCGCCCTTCACCCTGAACGGTCTCGAAATTCCCAACCGCATTGTTATGGCGCCGATGACGCGCAGCCATTCGCCCGGCGGCCATCCGACAGAAGATGTCGCGGCCTATTATCGCCGCCGCACTGAAGGCGGGGTGGGGCTGATTATCACCGAGGGCACAACGATTGATCACCCCTCGGCGAGCATGGACCCGAATATTCCTGATTTTCACACACCCGAAGCGCTGGACGGTTGGAAGCGCGTCGCCGATGAGGTGCACGATGCGGGCGGTCTGATTATGCCGCAGCTTTGGCACACCGGCTCGATGCGCCGCGACGGCACCGGCCTCAATCCGGAAGCCAGCACGCTATCGCCCTCAGGCCTTAAATATCCCGGCAAACAAGTCGGCGCGGCGATGACCAAGCAAGATGTCACCGATATTGCAGATGCGTTTGCCAAAGGCACCGAGGCGGCGCGCGAGGCGGGTTTTGACGGCGTGCAATTTCACGGCGCGCATGGCTATCTTATCGACACTTTCTTTTGGGAAGGCACCAATGTTCGAGGCGATGAATATGGTGGAGCGCTTGAGGAGCGCACGGCTTTTGCAGTCGAGATTATCGAAAAAGCGCGCGCTGCTGTCGGCAAGGATTTCCCGCTCATCATCCGCCTGTCGCAATGGAAGCAACAGGATTTCGACCATAAAATGGCTACCGACCCCGACAAGCTGGTCGCCTTTTTGCAGCCCATGGTCGATGCGGGCATTGATTGCTTTGACTGCTCGACGCGGCGTTTCTGGGAGCCGGAATTCAAAGGCTCGGATTTGAACTTTGCCGGCTGGACCAAAAAGCTGACCGGCCTGCCGACCATCACTGTCGGCTCGGTGGGCTTGACCGGTGAATTTGTTGCCGGCATGGGCGGCGAAAGCTCGGAAGCAGCACCGATTGACGGCCTTATCGACCGCCTTGAAAAAGGCGAGTTTGACCTTGTTGGCGTCGGTCGCGCTTTGCTCACCGACCCGAATTGGGCGGCAAAAATTCGCGATGGCCGCTTTGACGAGCTGAAAGCTTTTGAACAAGAACACATGCTGAGCCTGTCATAAGCACGGGCGAGGGGGGCAAATGATTAAGTTTTACACGGCCGAGCGCGCGCCCAATCCGCGGGCGCTGCACAATATTATCGCCATCAAAAACATTGAGGTGGAGACGGTTACTATCGATTTGACCGGTGGCGAAAACCGCAGCGCCGAGTTCACCAAAACCAATCCGGCCGGGCAATTGCCTTGCATCGAACTGGAGGACGGGCAGGTGATTGCCGAGGTGGCGGCGATTGCCGAATATCTTGAGGAGCTGAAACCCGACCCGGTGCTGGTCGGCAATAATGCGGCCGAGCGCGCGCATACCCGCATGCTTATGCGGCAGGTCGATTATCTGGTGCTGGCGCCGGCCATGTATGGATTCAGAAACAGCGAGGGCGCTGATTTTTTCCGCGAGCGTATGCGTATCGATGAGACCATTGGCGCGCCGATGAAGCGCAATACTGAGGACGGCATGCGCTGGCTCGACGGCCGGATGGCGGGTCAGGATTTCATTTGCGGCGACGCTTTGCGTTACGTCGATTGCATTTTCTATCCGCTGGTGTCTTTCATTGCCAAGGTCAGCCTGCCGATTGACCCGGAATTGAAAAACCTCAACACCTATATGCAGCGCCTTTCCGAGCACGAGATTATCGGAGCCAAATCGCTATGAGCCCCATTCGCGGGTTTGACCCGTCGGCCACGACATCAGCCATGAGTGAGTTGATGCAGCGCGACATCGTCCGCATGGCGGATGGCGAAAGCGAAGTACATTTCACCATGGGCGAGCAGTGGGTTAATATGCAGGGCATTTTGCACGGCGGCGCTTATGCCAGCATGCTGGACACGGCGTGCGGCGTGGCGGCGCGCTCGCTGCTCGATACGGTTGTCTATAAAGGGCAGGTGACGCTGGAATTAAAGACCAGCTATTTGAAGGCCGGTTACCCCGGCAAGTATATTGCCAAAGGAAACGTGCTGCGGCGGGGCAAAAGCGTCTGCTATGCCGAAGCCAGCCTGTATAATGATAAAGGTGAAATGGTGTCGAAAGCCTCGACAACCTTCAAGTTGTTGTTGAAAGAGTGATTAGGTTTTGGCACAAATAGTGTCATATACTCAGCTTTGTGGCGACCAAGGGAGAGAGCCATGACCTCAACAAGAAAAACAATATTCAGTCTTATTATCTCATTCGTCACGGTCGTTGGCCTTTATGTTTACGCTGCCTATGATGACTGGCTGGGCCAGCCGCGCGGCATTGGCGAAATTTCCGAAACGGCGCGCAGCGATATTTTGGTGGAAGCCCGCCAAGCCGAATTTGCCGCCGTGGCAACGGCCCTTAACGAGCCGCCCGAAAAGCAAATCCTGTTCGGCGATTTGCACGTGCATACGACCTTCTCGACCGATGCGTTTTTATGGTCGCTGCCGATTTATGGCGGCGAGGGCGCGCACCCGCTGGCCGATGCTTGCGATTATGCGCGCCATTGCTCGGCGCTCGATTTCTGGTCGATTACCGACCACGCCGAAGTGGCGACGCCGAAACGCTGGGCGCAAACCAAGCAGAGCATTCGCGCCTGCAACGCCGTGTCCAATAATGGCGACAGCCCCGATATGGTGAGTTTTGTCGGCTTCGAATGGACGCAAGTCGGCCAGACGCCGGATGCGCATTTCGGCCATAAGAATGTGATTTTTGAAGGCCTTGACGATGCCGAATTGGCCAAGCGCCCCATCGCTTCGGGCGGCGTGGCGGTGCAAACGCTGCGTACCAATGGCAAGGATTTGGTTCCGTTGGGGCTGGCTTTTGCCGATTTTGAAAACCGCCAAAACTATTTCGATGTGCGCGGCTTCTTGCAGGAGGCCGCCGATGTCGATTTATGCGACCCCAATACGCCGGCCAATAAGCTGCCCGCTGATTGTTTTGAGATCGCCGAAACGCCTGGCGCGCTGGTTGACAGTTTGACCGAACAAAATCTCGACCCGCTCATTATCCCGCACGGCACGGCTTGGGGTTTTTACACCCCGACCGGCGTGACGTTTGACAAGCATTTGAAAGCCGAAAACCGACCCGACAAAATGGAGATTGTCGAGATTATGTCAGGGCACGGCAATTCCGAGGAATATCGTCCTTTCCGCGCGTCGCTGGGGGCCGATATGGACACGCTGATGGGCGAATGTCCGGCGCCGTCGCCCAATTATCTGCCCATGTGCTGGCGCGCTGGTGAGATTATCAAGGAGCGGTGTCTGGCCGAAGGCGAGGGCGAAGCCGCATGCGAGGCGCGCGCCGAGAAGACCCGCGGCATAGCGGCGGCGCGCAGTGTGGCGGCGCATTTGGTGGTGCCGGGCACGCCGATTGAAGACTGGCTCGATGCCGGTCAGTGCCGCGATTGTTTCCTGCCAAGCTTTGGTTATCGCCCGGGCAATAGCGTGCAATACGCCATGGCCATTCGAAATTTTGACGACCCGAAAAACCCGACCCGTTTCGATTGGGGGGTGATTGCCTCCAGCGATAATCACCGCGCGCGGCCGGGCACCGGCTTTAAGAATGTTGACCGGCTTCGCACCACCGAGGCGGTGCAAGTGCGCGATGGCTGGGTCGACCGGATTTATCCGAAAGATGCGAAATCCAGCATGCCGGTTGAGCTAGGCATTAATGAAGTGCTGGAGCGCGGTTTCGGGGCTACTGAATTGGAGCGGCAGGCGAGCTTCTGGACGACCGGCGGTCTGGCGGCGGTGCATTCGGAAGGGCGCACGCGCGAGCAGATTTTCGCCGCCATTAAACGCAAAGAGACCTACGGCACCAGCGGCGCGCGCATTCTTTTATGGTTCAACACCAAAGACGGCGTGCCGATGGGCAGCACCACCAAGCAATCGCGCTCGCCGATTTTTGAGGTGAAAGCGGTCGGCGCGCATAAGCAAAAACCGGGCTGCCCTGATGATGCGGTGAACGCCTTGGGCGAAGAGCGCATTCAAAAACTATGCGCCAATGAATGTTTCAACCCGTCGGGCGCGCGCATGAAAATCACTCGCTTTGAGGTGGTGCGTATCCGCCCGCAAGTGACCGAGGGGGAGAGCGTCGAAAAGCTCATCGACGATCCGTGGAAAGTGATTGCGTGTAACGACAATGGTAATGGCTGTCAGGCCAGCTTCTCCGACCCCGAATTTGCGGGCAGCAACCGCATGGCGACTTATTATGTGCGCGCCATTCAAGAGCCGTCGCAGAAAATCAACGCCGATAATCTGCGCTGCACTTATGACGATGAGGGCAATTGCATCGAGGTGAATATTTGCTACGGCGACACCCGCACGGCGCGCGATGATGATTGCCTCGCCGAGGTGGAAGAGCGCGCCTGGTCGTCGCCGATTTATGTCGAGCATGTGAACGGTAAATAGGCGGCAAATAGGCGTCAAATAGGCCGTGAGGGCAGGGCATTATAGGGTAGCCCAACCTCAAGAAACATCTTGACGCTGCGTGACTGCGGTGTTTTCGTTTCAACAAGATATTAGGTATCGATATGGAAGCCAAACAGCAGCGCGAGATAATCAAGCAAATCAGGCAAACGCCCGAATTGGCGGATGCGTTCGGTGCGCCGCGCATGGCGTGGCCGACGATTGGGGTATTGCTGTGGTCGATAGGTGGCTATGCGCTTATCACTTATGCCTATCTCATGGGTTTGGTGTCGCCTCTCATCACCATTCCGGTTGCGGCTTTTTTTATTTTCTGGAGCTTTACACCGCTGCACGAGGCGGTGCATCGCAATGTGTCAAATATAGGCTGGCTGAATGATGCCATCGGCACTTTCAGCGCGCAATTATTGCTGCCCGGCTTCAGCTCGGCGCTATATCGCTATTTGCACATCACCCATCACGCGCGCGCCGGCCAAGTTGATGACCCGGATATCAAATTCAACAGCTCTAATTTGTTGTCACGCTATATAGGCGCGGCATTTCTCGATGCGCTGTGGACGCGGTTTTATTTCGCCAACTGGACCGAGCGTCCGACCGCCGAGCGCGCACGCTTTATGCTCGGGCTGGCTTTCTATGTCAGCTTGATTGTCGTCGGTTTCGCATCGCCCTATGCGTTTGAATTCACCATGGCGTTTGTGCTGCCGGTTCTTTTGGGCCGCATCATCGTGGTACATCTGTTCGCTTCCATCCAACACCAAGAGGGGCACGAGCAACGCCACGACCCGATTGGCGCAACCTGGATGCAGGATGTTCATTCGCAGTGGTGGCAACGCTATTTCATGTTCGGTCAGTCGCAACACCTCATGCACCATCTTTACCCCAATGTGCCGTGGTATAATTATGACCGCATCTGGCGCAAGGCGCAGAAGCTCATTCCGGCGGAGAAAATCCGTTGGGGCGGTTATATAAAGCGTCACCGGCGTCCGTTTGAGCTGTAGGGGTTAAGTCGCCACCACCAACGCTGTCGCTTGACGTTTGTTGACCAAGCTGTCAGTTTTAGGAATCACTCAACCAGCCAATGGGGTCGGTACCAGCACTTAACGAGCGAAGCGAGGAATAGTGCGCTTTCCGCCCTACCGAAGGGGACATGACGTGTATAGTTATAATCCGAAAGCGGTCGAGGAAATCGTCATTCGCGATTTCAATTTCGATTTTCCCGATGACTTAGACCCGGTTTGGATTCCCGGTAAGCGCGTGCGCAGCCACATGTTTAACGGTCTGTCGCTGACCATGCCGCATCTCGAGCCGTTTCTGGTCAAGACCGGCCGCGAGACGGCCAAGCATGTCGAGAGCGAAGAATTGCGCGATGATATTCGCGCTTTTTGCGGGCAGGAGAGCCAGCACTATAAGTGCCACCGCCGCCTAAATGACATGCTGACGGCCAATGGCTACCCCGAATTTGAAACGGTTGAGGCCTATATGGATCGCTCGTGGAAGAAGCTGGCGCAGGCCAGTCTCGAAAAGCGGCTGGCTTATTCGGCCGGTTTTGAGACCATGTCCAATGGCTTCACGCGCTGGCTCATCAAAAAGCGTTTGCAGCTTTTCAAGAATTCCAATCCGCATATTGCCTCGTTCTGGATTGTTCATATGATCGAAGAGACCGAGCACAAAACCGTCGCGCTGGATTGTTATATGGCTTATTCGGGCCGTTATCTGCCGCGTTTTCTGGGTGTGTTTCACGGCTCTTTTCATGTTGTCGGCCATGGCTTGCGCGCCATGATGGTAGCGCTTAAAAAAGACGGCGTGCTGCATAAGCCTTCGACGTGGCTGGAGCTGACCCGCGAAATGGCGTCGATGATTTATCACGTCGGGCCGTTTTTGCTGCGCGCGCTATTGCCTTGGCACGATGCGCGCGACGAGGTTGACCCGACCTATATGCGCCAATGGGTGAAAGGGTATGAAAGCCTGCCCGCCGGCCAGAAAATTCCGCTCATCGACACAGCGCATCCGGATATGCCGGTGCCGTTTCAAGCGGTCGCTGATGCGCCGTCTTTCGGGGTCGCTCAAGCGGCCGAATAGGTTTCAATCTCAATCATCTTGTCTGGGGGGGCATTATGGATAGATATCAAAAAATCATGATTGCGCATGGCTTTCTGGTCGCGCTGGTCGGCATGTTGGCCGGCTTTATGCTGATGTTCAACATGCTCGGCGGCCTCGAATATTGGCCCGGCACGTTCTGGGAATTCGGCGTTTACGGCACCACGGAAGGCTGGGTGCGCGCGCATACGGGCGGCCTCACCAATGGCATGCTGACGGTGCTGGTCGCCTTGGTGCTGCCGAAGCTGGAGCTAACACAGCGGATGACGGCGTTTTTCACCTGGGGGCTGATTTATTGCGCCTGGACATTCACGGCGTTTTACTGGATCGGCAATCGGTCGGGCAATCGGGCGCTCAGCATTGGCGATAATGTGTTCGGACAAGCCGATTGGCTGAGCGTTATCGGCTTTCTGCCGGGCCTGTCCAGCGTCATTATCGGCCCCGTCGTGCTGTTTATCGGCGCGCGCGCCGCTTTTCGAGCCATCCAAAAAGACTAAAACTGAAACGCTAAAAAGCCCCCTTCGGTAGGGCGCAAAGCGGGCGGGGGTCGCTGATGCGACCGCGCCCTTATAGCGCTTCTCGGCGGCCTTACCTCGCAAGGCCACCTCGCTTGCGCAGGCTAAAAGCGCTTACCAGCTTTACTGGTCTAGCGCGCCTTGCCCCTTTGGAGGCGCACCGGGCTACCCCTTCGGGCTAGCAGGTGCTTATAGCGTGGCGGAGGGGAAGGGATAAATACCCCCTGTCTCGTTCCGTCTAGGCAATTCTAAAGCGCTCCATAAAAACTACAGAAAACAGGCGTTTTTGATACATCTTTCGTAAAATTATATCTAAACCTGTCTAAATTAGGCTTTCCAAATCTAACCGAATAGTTGTATCAAAAGTGTATCAAGAATTGATTGGGTGACGATATGGCTCTGACTGATTTGGCAATTAAAAAGCAGAAAAAGGATTGGCTCGGTGACGGGAACAGTCTTTATAGCCGTCTGTCGGCCTCTGGCACGCGGTCATTTGTACATCGACACAAGCGCGGTTCAATTCACCTCGGAAACTACGACAGCGACTTATCATTGGCTAAGGCACGCGACCTGAACACACAGGTCAAACTGGTAATTAGGTCTGGTCACGGCGTTGCTTTGGTTAAGGCCGCGTTAAGCCAGACAAAAGACCCGTTAGAGTTTCTTAAGATTATCAATGGCGGGCGCACAGCTGAGCAGGTGGCCGACGCGTTGACCTTCAGGGAAGCTCACGAACAGTGGCATCAGTGGATGATTGACCACGGGCAGTGGGCAGACGGAAAGCACGTTAAGCAGAATATGACAGAGGTAAAACGCATATTTTACCCATTCATCGGCGACAAGCCAGTGAACCGCATCACCACTGATGACATTGTTGAGGCTCTCAGCGTTCAAGTTCCTGATTTGGAAACGCCAAATAAAAAGGTTTTGTTTTGGTTAGGTCGGCACGAAACCGCATCGCGTAATCTCGGGCGATGCAAAAGCATTTTGGCCTATTGCAAAGCGAACAACATCATTGAGCATAACCCTGCAGACTTTGACCCGAAGTTCATTCTGCCAGAGCCGCGTAATCAAAAAATCAAACATCACCCGCGTGTGGATTATGAGCGGTCCGCAGATTTTTGGCGTGATTTTACATCCAGCCGCGTCTTGGACGAGCAGGGGAATATCGCGGCAATGATAACAATGCTGACCGCTGTCCGCGTTGGCGACGTTGTGTCGATGAAATGGAAAGATGTTGATGAAAAAAAGGGCGTGTGGGCGTTTACTGTCGGCAAAACCAGCCGACATTTTCGGACGCCGTTGCCGCCGCTGGTTATCGACCTGCTGAACCTGATGAAAGAAAAGCGGTTAAACTCGCCGCTGGTTTTTTCAAAGCCGACTAATGAGGCAGGACACCTTACGACGCAGAGCGTCACAAACAACATAAAGAAGGTGGACGGATACACAGCGTCAGCCCACGGCTGGCGCAGCACTCTGAAAACTTGGGCGACTAGTGTCGGGTATCGCCACGAAGTTACTGAAATGCAGCTTTCTCACGAGAAAGACGCGCTTGAGGCCGCATACAATGATGCTGATTATCTTGATGAGCGTCGGGTGATGATGCAGCATTGGCAGGAAGTGCTGACAGGAGAGGCGTCTTACGACGAGAGGGCGCGGGTATGAGTTTCGATTACGATAGAATGAAGCAGGATGTTATCGACTTTTTTGAAGTTGATATGTCGGTCGAGCGCAACCGTGACCAGATTGCTCTGCTGAAGACGCGTCATCGGTCAATTCTCCTTGGTTTCCGTTTCGACACTATGCATTTGGCCAAAGAAAAAGAAAAATTTATTATAGCCATTAAAAAGTTTGGCGTGGCTATCAATGAGCTGAGCCGCGTTCACCCCCTTCTTCAAAGGGCGATGTCTAATGGTGCGCATTTTGACCTCGGAGGTTATGGCGACGCAATGCAAGCATTGAGGGTTTTCAATGAACAGTTGGGGTATGTCGAAAAAATCGAAGAACGCAGAGAGGAATTTTTCCGTGTCGATATCGAGAAACTTGCTGCTGTTGATTTAATAATCCGATACCAGAATTTTTTTAGAGAAGGCCGCTTAAACAATTGGAATGGTGACAAGCCTAAGAACCTCAACGGGGCTTCTAAGCTTGGTAAGCTTTTGCACGAGGGCTTTCCTGTTTTTCAAGTGGATGCCACCAACATTCGCGGAGCCTACAGCAATTGGAGACAGCTGCTGGCAATTGAAGAAGAGAGTGGCCGTGTTTCTGTTTTGCCCGAGGAATAGAAATCCTCAGGCCAAATAGAATAGAAATTAGATTTTCTAAATTCTGTCACTAGCGTAAGGTTGGGGAATGAAAGACCCGCACGGGCTAAAAGCACAGGAGAACCTTTTGGGCTACGCAGAAATTACGGAAATAGAACTCATTGAAATGACAATCCAAGAGTTTTGGGAAGGCGGTTACGCCGAACTGCTCGAATTTGTTGAAACTGCCCGATATGACAAGACCCTTAAAGGTGATGATAAGCAATATTTACTCACCAAGGATGTGCTGAAGTCCGCCCGAGACGTTTTTAATTGAATGATTTCTGAAAAACCTGATGAGGTTAACGTAATTATGGGAAAGCTTGATGAATTAGATGATTTAATCGAGCGCGAGTTTATGAAGCCTATTCCAAAAGACCTTCAAAGAAATAGCCCGTTTTAAGATGACCCGCATACTTACCATCATCGCGCTTTTGTTTGCGACGCCCGCCTTGGCACATTCGGGTAGGACAGATAGTAGCGGGGGACATAAGTGTTATACAAATTGTAGCGACTACAGTCTGTCATATGGCGAGTATCATTATCACGGCGGGGTTGGGGGTAGGAGCTCTAGCTCTGGTATTTCCGACTGGCAGTTTCTTGTCTCCCTTTTCTGGCCTGCGTTATTTGTTTTTATAATAATTAAAATAATTATCGACAATAATCGTAAGGCAAAAGTCCTTAGAGAATATCGAGAAAAACGCGAGAAGAAAGAGGACTAATGACCCGCATACTGACCATCATCGCGCTTCTGTTTGCGACGCCAATGCTGGTGGCGTGTGGGCCGTATGGTCAAGAACTTTATGAAAGCGTCACGCCTGAAAAACAGTTAGAACTCGCACTTTCCCGCTGTATGGTAATGAGAAAGGACGGGCTTAGGTTCGCTGAGAGCTTTGCATTGCACACCAGCAAGGGGGTGCCAACTGACTATCCAAGCTTCTAGTCGATGGCTGAGTGTGGGTGCCCTAATTTACATGTTAAGAGATTTTTCTGGGGCGACCTTCCAAAAGAGTTTGTAAATGCGAAGCTTCAAGGCCTCTTAGATAGCTTGAGCGCAGAGGCGCTTTACGAAGTTGTTCAGTATTTAGA
>JADHOK010000032.1 GCA_016779015.1 PS1 clade bacterium
GCCGCCATGGTGCATAATTTCGGTGCCGCCAGCACGCGGCCCCATTCGCCGCATTATGCCGACCAAGCGCCGCTTTACGCCGCCGAGCAATTGCGCCCGATTGCGTTGACGCGCGAAGAATTGATGAAAGGCCCGCATCGCATAACGCGCCTGCCCTTAGCGGAGCGCTGAATTAGCTTTGGATTAAGTCTGGATTAAAAAGTGATTAGGCGCGGGCGGCTTCCCAACCGAGCATGGTCTGTTTCACTTCAGTACCCCAAAAATAACCGCCAATGCCGCCGTCATACGCCAGCACGCGGTGGCAGGGAATGATAAAGAATACCGGATTTTTACCGACCGCCGAACCAACCGCGCGATTGGCATTGGGTTTGCCGATACGCTCCGCAATGTGTTTATAGCTCGAGGTTTCACCCAGCGGGATGTCTAGCAGCGCGCGCCAGACAGAAATCTGAAACAGCGTGCCTTTGAGATGCAAATTCAAAGCGCGCGGATTGTCAGAGAAATAGCTTATCGCCGCATGGTGATGCGGGGAGCTTTGACGCACCAATTGAGTGCGCGGAAAGGTGGCGCGCATGCGTTGCAGCGCCCGCCCATCTTCATTGAGCCAGAGATGGCTGAGGCCAATCTCAGTGGCCCCCAGAAGCAGCAAGCCGAACGGGCTTTCGGCATCGGCGATGTGCAGCGTTTCGGGCGGCGCGCTCATCTCGTTTATGGTGATGGTATCGGCGGGGCGCATCGGTTTCTCCTTTTCTCTGATGATAGCCAAACGCCAAGGGCAAGGCGACAAGCATCTTGCGCCTGCCCACAGCTTTGGCTAAATCCCCTTTATGGAGCCGGTTGATGAGTGACAAAGCCAAAAAAGCGCTGGGCGCGATGCTGCTGCTCGTCGGTTTGGTGCTGGCTTTTGAGGCCGTGACCCATGCCCCGTTTTATGAGGAACTTGAGCGCCTCAATATGGACAATCATCAGCACTGATATTTATTGCGCCCAGCCGCCGCTAAACGGTATCGCCTGGCCGACGAAAAAGTCGCTTTCATCCGACGCCAGAAACACCGCAAACATCGCATCCTCGCGCGCCGTCGCCAGCCGACCGGCCGGCACACCTTTCAGCAATTCTTTGAATTCCGGTGTTTCGGTGAAAGCCGGCGGGAAATAAACCGGATTTTCGACAAAATTCTGCGCAATCAAATTCATCTGGATATTGTGCGCCGCAATCTCAGCACCGGTAGAGCGCACATAACCGACCTGCGCGTGGCGCGCCGAACTATAGGCGCTGATACCGGCCATGCCTTTGACGCCCGTGGCACTGCCATAAACCAGAATTTTGCCGTTTTGCCGTTCGACCATTTGCGGTAGTACCGCTTTGGTGAGGCGGTGCAGCGGATGCACCATGACATCGAACATGGTCTGCCAGATATCCTCCGGCATCTCGGCCGCCGCAATGCCGAGATTGGCCGGTGCCGCCAGATTGGCCACAAGCACGTCGATATGACCGGTCTCTTCGATGAGGGCCGCGGCGCGCGCCGGGTCGGAGAGGTCGGATGTATCGGCGATGACCTCCGCGCCTTGCTCGGCAAACACTTCGAGGGTTATCGGCCCCATATAATCATCAGCTTGGGTGACCAGCACCCGTTTATCTTGCAGTCGCCCAGTCATGGTTTCAGTCATGGTTTCAGTCATGGTTTCAGTCATGGTTTCAGTCATGGTTTCAGTCAATCTCTCGCTTCAAACAAGTATCCGAGGCGGGGATAATGCACCAGCACCTCGCCGACTTGCGCGTCTTCGCGTTTTACGGCCAGCGCTTCGCCCGTCACCCAGACAATCTCGCCGACAGTTTCCTCCTGCCCGTAATCATCGGACCTGATGGCGATACGCTGCCCGACCGACAGCGCTGCATCGATAATGGCATCAGCCGGTGGGGTGTAATCGGGTGTCGTGTCTTTGGCGATGGCCAAGGCCTCGGCGGCGTCCATATCCTGTCGGCCGCCCTGCCCCATATCGATAATGGTTTTCAGCCATTTGGTGATGGCCGGATGCGCGTCTATCTCGGCTTTCAGCGATGCCGCGTTGCACGCGAAATTGAGCACGTGGAAAACCGCCGCATCGGCCAGCGTGAAACGCGCGCCCAGCATATAGGGCGTGACGGCAAGCTGACGCGCGACCATTTTCAAATCGAGCACGAATTGCGCTTTCACATGTTCCAGCGGCAGCGCGGCGGCTATGACTTCGGGGCGTTGCATGGCGGCGCGGTCGGTAAGAAACTCCGGCGGCACAATTTCGCTGATTTCATAAATGCTAGGCGTCGCCGCATTTAAAAACAGCCGCGTATCAGCCCAATCGGCCAGCAATTCGGCCGCGCCCAAAAGCTCGGGCGGCGTCAGCGGTGTTTCGGTAAAGCGGCTTTCAATCTCGCGGATAATCAGCTTGGTGTCGCAATAAATATGCGCACCGATTTGCAGCACCGGAATTTTGCGATAACCACCGGTCAGCGGCGTCAGATCGGGCTTCGGCGCGACAATGGGTTGCGCCACGGCGCGCCAATCGAGACCTTTAAAAGCCAATATGCTGATGACCTTTTTGGAAAAAGGCGACATCTCATAATGGTGGAGAATAAGCTCTGACATTAGGCGGCGGCGTCAAAATAGGGCCGGTCGCCGGCAATCGTCACGCGCTCCATCACCCGCACTTCGGGGAAGTAATCGGAAGCGGCGAAATGCTGGCAAGCCCGATTGTCCCAAAACGCCATCGAGCCGGGACGCCAGCTGAAACGACACTGTACTTCCGGATTCCACGCGGTTTTATACAGGCTGTCGAGCAGCGCCGCGCTCTCCTCCGGCTCCATATCGACAATATGGTCGGTGAACGCGCCATTGACGTAAATCAGTCGCTCCTTGGTTTCAGGATGCGTGCGCACCACCGGATGCACCATGGGGGGGTATTTATCGTGCAGCTCCTCGGCTTTTTTGCCGAGGCGCTTGGCGAAGACGCGGGCGATATCATGCGCGGCTGAAAGGTTTTCAATCTTCTCTTTCATCTCGTCCGACAAGCGCTCATAAGCCATCACCATATTGGCAAATAATGTGTCGCCCCCGACCGGCGGCAACTCAACGGCGCGCAAAATAGACCCCAGCGACGGCGCTTCGCGCCACGTCACATCGGAGTGCCACATATTTTCCGAGCCGCGCGATTTCGGCCCATGGGCGATGCGCAGCACCTCCGGATTGGGCTGATCTTTGGGTGTCGCAGGATGCACTTCCAGCTCGCCAAAAGCGGCAGCAAAAGCGATATGCGCTTGCTGGCTCAAATCTTGGTCGCGAAAAAACACCACGCGGTGCTTCAGCAACGCGGCGCGCACTTCCTCAATCAGCGTGTCGTCCAATTTGTTCAGGTCGCAGTCAAGCAACTCAGCGCCGCAAGCGGGCGTTAATTGCTGCACACGGAAACGGCTGAATTCACCCATATGTCCCTCCCCAATTGCCAGCAGTTTGAGGGCAAATGGCGGCGCGGTCAATGCTGTCATCGCGGCAAAATTGCGCTCTTCAATTTCACCGTTGAGTTTGTTAACCTGCTTCCCAAGTCAATCAACAAACACGGACCCATCATGAGTGTAGTTATCATCGGGGCCGGCCAAGCCGGTCTGCAAATCATTATGAGCCTGCGCCAAGGTTTTGGTGACGGCGGATATACGGGCGATATTACGTTGATTGGTGACGAAGCCTATCTGCCCTATCAACGCCCGCCTTTGTCGAAAGCCTATCTGTCCGGCAAAATGGAGCGCGATAGACTGTTTTTGAAACCCGATAATTTCTACGCCGAAAACAATGTGACACTGAAACTTGAAACCGCCGTCGAGACACTCGACGCGGCGGCAAAAACGGTGACGCTGAGCAATGGCGAGACGCTGGCTTATGAGCACGCTGTTATCGCCACCGGCTCGCGCCCGCGTCTGCTCGACGTGCCGGGGCGGCATTTGGAGAATATTTTTGACCTGCGCGGCATGGCCGATATCGATGCCATGCAGCCGCATTTTGTCAGTGGTAAAAAGCTGGTCGTGGTCGGTGGCGGCTATATCGGTCTGGAAGCGGCGGCGGTTGCCGCCGATATGGGCATGCAAGTAACCGTGCTGGAAGCAGCACCGCGTCTGTTGGCGCGCGTCGCCGAGCCTGAAATTTCCGAATTTTATACCCGCCTGCACAAAGACCATGGGGTGACACTGGTCACTGACAGTCAGATGGTCGGCTTCACCGCCGTCGAGGGCGCGGAAAATGGCAAAGTGGTCGGCGTACAAATGGCTGATGACAGCATTGTAGAGGCCGATATTGTTGTTGTCGGCATCGGCATTCTACCCAATGTCGAGCTGGCCGAGGCGGCCGGGCTGGAGGTCAATAACGGCATTGTGGTGAATGATTTGGGCCAGACCAGCGACCCGCATATTTTTGCCGCCGGCGATTGCACCAGCCATCCCAATGACCTGTTGGGCCGCACGCTGCGTTTGGAAAGTGTGCCCAATGCGATTGAGCAAAGCAAAGCCGTCGCCTCGGCCATTTGCGGTACGCCGAAACCTTACCATCAAGTGCCGTGGTTCTGGTCGGACCAATATGATGTAAAACTGCAAATCGCCGGTGTGCCCAATGAAATCGACAGCAAAGTGTTGCGCGGTGACGATGCGAGCAATAGCTTTGCGTGGTTCTATTTCACCGGCGACAAGCTGACGGGCGTGACCGCGGTCAACCGGGCGGCCGAATTTATGGCCGGTCGCATGCTCATTGAAAAATCGCTGAAAGGCGAAGCCGTGCCCGACCCGGAAAAATTGGCCGATGAAGACGTGAAGCCGAAAGAGTGGATGGCGTGAGGCATTTTTTGACGCTGATGGTTTGCGCCGCCTTTATAAGCGCTTGCGCCAGCCGTCACGACAGCCGTCACGATAGGCGTCACGATAGCCAAGACCCCGCCTCCATCGACGACCCGAAATTTGTGAGCTGGTATAAAGCCGCCACACCCTATGCCCGCACCACCTTTTTCATCACTCTATGCGCGGCGCAAGGCTTCTCCAACGGCTCTATCGAAATCAATCTCTGCCTGTCCAATATGCGGCGCGATGCACGGGTGCGCGTCGAAGGGCGTCTTTGAGGTGCCGCGTGAGTGCGCTGATTGAGCAAACGCTGACGCATTACGCCGCCCATCATGGCGACCCTTATGACGCGGCCTTTGCGAAGCTCTACGCCGCCGACCCGAATTATCAAGCGTTGTTTGTCCTCGACACAGATGAGGGGCTGCGGCGCAATATGATGCGCACCACGCTGGAGATGGTGGCCACTTATATTGACGACCCCTATGCCGCTTCCAATTTGGTTATCGGGGCACGACTGGTGCATTTGACCTATGAAATCACCGATGATTTCGACCTGTTTTTCCAAATCACCCGCGACGTGATTGCCGAAGGCTGCGGCAAAATTTGGAGCGACGCCCACGCCGAAGCATGGGACACAATGCTGGCAGATTTTGAAAAAGCGCGGGTTTAAAAAGCAGCGATACCCGTAATGGCACGGCCAAGGATGAGGGCATGCACGTCGTGTGTGCCTTCATAAGTATTGACCGTCTCGAGATTAATCGCGTGACGCATCACGTGATACTCTCCGGCAATGCCATTGCCGCCGTGCATATCGCGGGCTTGGCGCGCCACATCCAGCGCTTTGCCGACATTATTGCGTTTGACAATCGACACCATTTCCGGCGCGAAGCGGCCTTCATCCATCAATCGTCCGACGCGCAAACTGGCCTGATAGCCCAGCGCAATCTCGGTCTGCATATCGGCGAGCTTTTTCTGATACAGCTGGTTGGCGGCCAGCGGCTTGTTGAACTGGTGACGCTCAAGGCCGTAATCGCGCGCTGCTTCAAAACAAAACTCCGCCGCGCCCATAGCGCCCCAGCTAATGCCATAGCGGGCGCGATTGAGACACGAGAACGGGCCTTTTAGCCCTTCAACATCGGGCAGCAGGTTTTCTTCCGGCACGAATACATCTTCCATCATAATCATGCCGGTGATGGAAGCGCGCAGCGACAGCTTGTTTTCAATCTTCGGCGCGCTTAAGCCGTCCATGCCTTTTTCGAGGATGAAGCCCTTAATCTTGTCATCGTGTTCGGCTGACTTGGCCCAGACGACAAACACATCGGCAATCGGCGCGTTGGAAATCCAGGTCTTGGAGCCATTGAGCATAAAACCACCATCGACCTTTTTGGCATGGGTGCGCATGCCCGCCGGGTCGGAGCCGGCATCGGGTTCGGTCAAACCGAAGCAGCCGATATATTCACCGCTGGCCAGCTTGGGAAGATATTTCTGTTTCTGTCCTTCAGAGCCGAACGTATTTATCGGGTGCATGACCAGAGACGACTGCACCGACATCATCGAGCGATAGCCGCTATCGACCGCTTCGACCTCGCGCGCTACCAGACCGTAAGACACATAAGAGGCCCCGGCCCCGCCATATTCCGGCGCGATAGTGACGCCCAAAAGCCCTTGCGCGCCCATCTCGGTAAAGATTTCCGGCGCCGCGCTTTCATTGATGAACATATCGGTGACGCGGGGCAGCAATTGCTCGCGCGCATAAGCCCGCGCGCTGTCAGCCACCATGCGTTCCTCTTCCGTCAATTGCTCAGACAGCAGGAACGGGTCTTCCGCGTTAAATTTACCTATTTTTTCCATGGTTTTTAACCTATCGCAGTTTTGAGCAATTTCGGACAAGAAAAAACCCGCATGCATCAACTTGGCGCATGCGGGCTTTTCCCTCCAGAACGGCTTTATTTTTTGATGATGCCGGCCAGCATTTTGCGCGTGCTCGCACCATAAGGCGGACGCAGCGCACCGGCGGCAAATTCAAATGGTGACTGGCGGAACACGGTTTTGGCGTGGCTGAAATTCACAAAGCCTTCAAAACCATGATAAGCACCGGTACCCGACGGGCCAACGCCGCCAAACGGGGCGTCGTCCTGCATAATGTGCGTAATAACATCATTCACCGCAACGCCGCCCGACGTGGTGCGGGTCACGACTTTGTTTTCTTCGCTCTTATCATCGCCGAAATAATAGAGACCCAGCGGACGGTCATGGTCATTCACATAACCGATAGCCTCATCGAGTGTCTTGTAAGACTTCACCGGCAGGATGGGGCCGAAAATCTCTTCCTGCATCACTTTGGTGTCTTCGCCCGGCTCAACAATAATGGTCGGTGGAATTTTATGGTGCGGCTGCTGCGAGAAATCCTCATCGGCCGGATTGATCTCGACAATCTTGGCACCTTTTTCACGCGCGTCTTCGAGGTAGCTCTGCAGACGGTCATAGTGACGTTGATTGACGACAGATGTGTAATCCTCATTGTCCTTCAGCGTCGGGAACATGGTCGCTACCGCGCTTGAGGCTTCGGCCACAAACTCGTCAACCTTGCCTTCCGGCACCATGACATAATCGGGTGCCAGACAAATCTGACCGGCATTCAGCGTTTTGCCGGTCATCACGCGGGCCGCGGTTTTTTTGAAGTCGGCGCTGTCAGAGACAATCACCGGCGATTTACCACCCAGTTCCAGCGTTACCGGCACAAGGTTTTCGGCCGCAGCGCGCATAATGTGCGATGCGATAGAGGTCGCGCCGGTGAACAGCAAATGGTCAAACGGCTGCTTGGAGAAAGCGGCACCGGTTTCAGGCCCGCCCAACACGACAGCAACATCGCTTTCATCGTAATATTTCTCGCACAGCTCTTTGGTCAGCAGCGCGCTGTGCACGGTATATTCAGAGGGCTTGATGATGGTGCGATTGCCGGCGGCAAAAATCGACCCCATCGGGCCAAAGCACAGATTGAACGGGAAATTCCACGGCACCACATTGCCGACACAGCCCAGCGGTTGATAGTCAACGCGTGTGCTGGCCCCCAACAGGCCGAGCGGGAACATGGAATGACGCTTGGACGGTTTCATCCAGCGCTTCACATTCTTTTTGGCATATTTCAGCGCGCCCAAAGTGAAGCCGACATCAGTCGCCAACGTGCCTTCGGGGCTGCGGCTGCCAAAATCCGCCATCAGTGCTTCAACCATGGCGTCGCCATTATCAACCAGCAGCGCAATGGTGCGGTCAATCAAATCGATACGCCGCGCTGCCGTCATCGGCCCTTCAGCGATATGGGCGGCCTTTTGCATATCAACCAGTTTGCGGATGTCTTGTTCAGAAGTCTCCGGAAGTTCCGGCATTGTTTCAGCAGCGCTCATGGCTATCTCCTTCATGTGAAATTAAAGAAAGTAAATCAGATAAAACGGCCTTTGCCAAGCCTGCATAGACGTCTCTCCTACTTGCCTAATACTTGGCGAATACTTGCCAAAGACGCGGGAGTGCTTAAGGTATCTGCCAAAGGCGTAACGCCAGATGGAGATTTTAATGTCTGAAACAGTCCAAAAAGAGGTCAGCGAAGGCGGCGTGCTGACACTGCGTATGAACCGCCCTGATGTATTGAACAGCCTGAACAGCGATTTGGTTTTCACGCTGATTGATATTCTGAAGGGCGCCGCCGAAGATGATGCGGTGCGGGCCATTGTGTTGACCGGCAATGGTCGCGGCTTTTGCGCCGGTGCCGACCTCGCCGGAGGTAATTGGCCGAGCGAAGAAGGCATGTCGCCGGGCGATATCACCGCCAATTCCATGGAAATCGGTTTTAACCCGCTGCTGCGCGCCGTGGTCGACAGCCCGAAACCGGTGGTTACCGCGATTAACGGCATGGCCGCCGGTGGCGGTGTTGGACTGGCCCTGTCGGGTGATTTGGTGCTGGCGGCCGAGAGCGCCAAATTCCGTCTGGTTTTCGCACCGCAACTGGGCATCATCCCCGATGTCGGCGCAAGCTGGCTGGTGCCCAATCTGGTCGGTCGCGCGCGCGCCAATGGCATGGCGCTGCTGGGCGACAATCTGACCGCCGACAAGGCGTTGGAATGGGGCATGGTGTGGGAAGTCCATCCGGACGACGCACTGGTCGCCAAAGCCCAGGAATATGCCGAGCGCATGGGGCAAGGCTCCATCACCGGCATCAAAGCGACGGTGCGCGCGCACGATAAAGCGATGCTGCAATCGCTGCACGACCAGCTTGATTTTGAAAAAGAAGAGCAACGCCACTACACCAATCAACCGGTGTTTTTCGAAGGCGTGAAAGCATTCATTGAAAAACGTAAACCGAATTTCCGCGAAATCGAGACCGAGCAAATGAAAGCGGCTCGCGAAAAGTAAAATGAGGGATCCCATGACTTACGAATACGACCTTTTGAAACTGGATATTGAAAACAATATCGCAACGCTGAGCTTTAACGACCCTGACAGTCTGAACGCGATGAGCGGCCCGATGCTGGCCTCGATGGATTTGGCGCTCGACGAGATTGAAAACCCTGATAACGGCGTGCGCGCGCTGATTATTACCGGGGCCGGCCGCGGCTTTTGTGCCGGCGCCAATGTCGCCCGCATGGATGGCGGTGATGGCGATGGGCCCAAACGCAATCGTGCGCCCGACGCCGGCGAGGGGCTGGAGAAAATTTACCACCCGCTGCTGCGGCGTTTCCGCAATCTACACTGCCCTATCGTCTCGGCGGTAAACGGCCCTTGCGCCGGTATCGGTATGAGCTTTGCGCTGATGGCCGATATGGTGGTGGCCAATGAAAGCGCCTTCTTTTTGCAGGCTTTCCGCCGCATCGGTCTGGTGCCGGATGGCGGGGCGACTTATTTGCTGCCGCGCCTTATCGGTATGGCTCGCGCCCGCGAGCTGACCATTATGGGCGAGCGTCTGCCGTCGGCAACGGCACTGGAATGGGGTCTCATCAACCGCCGTGTTGCAGATGACAAATTGCTCGACGAAGCGCAGGCGCTGGCCGCGGAACTTGCCAAAGGCCCGCATTCTTTGAAACTCATCCGCAATCTTTTGTGGGAGAGCGTCGATGCCAAATACGAAGAGCAGTTAAATAATGAGCGGATGGCGCAGCGCACCGCCGGGCGCACTGATGACTTCAAAGAAGGGGTCAGCGCGTTCAACGAAAAACGCGACGCCAATTTCACCGGCTCATAAAAAGGGGCATTAAGGCTTAGTCGAGGCCCAGCTTCTGCATGACCAGCGTGTTGACGGCTTGCGGGTTGGCTTTGCCGCCCGTTGCCTGCATCACCTGACCGACAAACCAACCGGCCATTTTCGGCCGCTCTTTGGCTTGCGCGACCTTGTCGGGATTGGCGGCTATCACCTCATCCACCGCCGCTTCGATAGCGCCGCTATCGGTGACTTGCTTCAAGCCTTTTTCTTCGATGATGGTGGCCGGGTCTTTGCCTTGGTCGGGGCCGGCCTCGAACATCAACTCGAAGACTTCTTTGGCGGTGCGGCCCGACACAGTGTCATCGGCGATGAGGTCAACCAACTGCCCGACTTGCTCGGCGCTGACCGGACTGTCGGCGATGGCGAGGTCGGATTTGTTGAGGCCCGCAAACACCGAGCCGATGACCATATTGGCCACTGCTTTGGCGTCGCGCCCGGCGGCGGCGGCTTCGAAAAACGCGGCGTTCTCCGCCTCGCCGACCAGCACACCGGCATCATATGGCGTCAGCCCGTAATCATTGACGAAACGGGCTTTTTTATCATCCGGCAATTCGGGCAGGTGTTTAGCGATATCATCGACAAATTCTTGGCTGAATTCGAGCGGCAGCAGGTCAGGGTCGGGGAAATAGCGATAATCATGCGCTTCCTCTTTGGAGCGCATGGCCCGCGTCTGGCCGGTTTTTGGATCGAACAGACGGGTTTGTTGCTCCACCGTGCCGCCATCCTCAATCAGGTCAATCTGGCGGCGCGCCTCATATTCGATTGCTTGGCCGATAAAGCGAATGGAGTTGACGTTCTTAATTTCGCAGCGCGTGCCCAGCGCATCGCCCGGACGGCGCACTGATACATTGACGTCGGCGCGCAGACTGCCCTGCTCCATATTGCCGTCGCATGTGCCGAGATAGCGCAAAATGGCGCGCAGTTTTTTGACATAAGCTTGCGCCTCAGCCGCCGAGCGCATATCCGGATGCGAGACAATTTCCATCAGCGCTACGCCGGAGCGGTTGAGGTCCACAAAACTCATATCCGGATGCTGGTCGTGCAGCGATTTGCCGGCATCCTGCTCGAGGTGCAAACGCTCAATACCGATTTCTTTCACCGCGCCATCCTCAAGGTCAATCTCAATCGTGCCCTCGCCGACAATCGGCTGCTGGAATTGCGAGATTTGATAACCCTGCGGCAGGTCGGGGTAGAAATAATTTTTGCGGTCGAATACCGAATAATTATTTACCTGCGCTTTCAGCCCGAGACCGGTGCGCACGGCTTGCTCGACACAGAACCAGTTAATCACCGGCAGCATGCCCGGCATGGCGGCATCAACCAGCGACACTTGGGAATTGGGCTCGGCACCGAACTCGGTCGAAGCACCGGAGAACAGCTTGGCGTTGGAGGCGATTTGCGCGTGCACTTCCAAACCGAGGACGATTTCCCAATCGCCGGTGGCCCGCGCAATGAGATTTTGATTATCGCTCATGGTCTAAGCACTCCACCAATCTTGCGGCTGCGCGTCAAACCCAGCCGCCTCTTCCAACACGGCGGCCGAGCGCAGCAGCGTCTCTTCTCCAAATGCCTGCCCGATAAGCTGCAACCCCAAAGGCAGACCGTCACCATCAACACCGGCCGGAACCGAAATGCCCGGCAGACCGGCAAGGTTGACCGTTACGGTGAACACGTCATTGAGATACATCTCCAACGGGTCTTCGATATTCTTGTCGATCGGAAACGCTGCCGACGGTGTGGTCGGCGTCAGCAATACGTCGCATTTTTCATAAGCCTTGGTGAAATCCTCGGCAATGAGACGGCGCACTTGCAGCGCTTTGACATAATAAGCGTCGTAATAACCCGCCGACAGCGCGTAAGTGCCAATCATCACACGGCGCTTTACCTCATCGCCGAAACCGGCGGCGCGCGTCTGGGCATACATATCATCAATATCGGTGCCGTTTTTGCGCGCCCCGTAACGCACCCCGTCATAGCGCGCCAAGTTCGACGACGCCTCAGCGGGCGCAATAATATAATAAGCCGGCAGCGCATATTTGGTGTGCGGCAAGGAGACATCGACAATCTCCGCGCCTGCCGCTTTCAGCCAGTCAATGCCCTGCTGCCAAAGCGCCTCAATCTCAGCGGGCATATTATCGACGCGATATTCAGCCGGAATGCCGACACGCAGGCCTTTAATATCACCCGTCAACACGGCTTCGTAATCGGGTACAGC
>JADHOK010000033.1 GCA_016779015.1 PS1 clade bacterium
CCCGCATGTCTGCCTCGGCCAGCATTTGGCACGGCTGGAAATGCGAATCTTTTGGGAGGAGCTGCTGCCGCGCCTGAAATCGGTCGAGCTGGCCGGCCCGGTGAAACGCGTCGGCGCTCAGTTCGTCTCCGGCCCATTCAGCGTGCCGATAAAATTCGAACTCAAATAGGTTGGGGACAAGCATAAACCACGCGAGAAAATACAGGGGAAAGCAAATGAGTGATATTTTGGATATGGGGGGGCGCGTGAGCCTCGTCACCGGTGCCGGTCAAGGGGTCGGCGCACAAATCGCCAAACATTTGGCGACGGCTGAAAATTCTGGCGGCGTCGCAGTGAACGATTATTTTCTCGAGCGCGCCGAGGCGGTGGCCGAAGAGATTAACGCCGCCGGTGGCAAAGCCATTGCCGTGCAGGCCGATGTCAGCGACCGCGACAGCGTCGAGGCGATGGTTGCCAAAACCGCCGAAGAATTGGGCACGGTCGGCGTGCTGGTCAACAATGCCGGCAATGCCGGTGCCGAGCCGATACCCGAACAGCGCAAACCTTTTTGGGAAACCGATAAAGATATTTGGGACCGCACGATTGGCGTCAATTTTTACGGCGTCATTAACTGCGTCGGCGCGGTGCTGCCGGGCATGATGCAACGGCAAGCGCCGGGGCGGATTATCTCCATCATCTCCGACGCCAGTCGCTATGGCGACCTTGGCATGGAGATTTATTCGGGGGCTAAAGCCGGCGCGGCAGGCTTTATGCGCTCAGTGGCGCGCACCATGGGACGACACCAAATCACCGCCAATAATATCGTTATCTCACTGACCAACACGCCGGCGACGCAAGCCTGGCTGGAGGACCCCGAGCGGATGAAAGGCACGATGTCGAAATATATTATCCGCCGTCCGGGCGAGCCGACCGATATCGCCAATATGGCGTTATTTTTGGCCTCGGATGCCAGCGAATGGATTTCCGGCCAGACCTATCCGGTCAATGGCGGTTTCACCCTGGCTCTGTAAGGGCAATTTTTGACGGGAAGAAAAATGAGTATTTTTTGGCAGGCGCAGCAAGACGCCGGCACGCCTTCGCGCTTCACTTATAAAGCGCCGCCCATTGCATGTGTCGGTCCCAGCCAAGGTCAGTTTTTGATGGGCGGGGTCAGCATGGCAACGCATATTGATGCGGTGCAGCGGTTTTTCGACAAGCCGCTTTTATGGGCGACCATTCAATTTCTTAATCCTGCCCTGCTGGGCGACGATATGGTGCTTGAAATCGAAACGGTTGGCGGCGGACGCAATGTGGTGCAAGCCATGGTGACCATGCGGCGCGCCGATGTGGTGCTACACCGGACCCTAGCCGCCTTGGGTCAGCGCGGCGACGAAGCCGACCGCGCTTTCGTCACCATGCCCAAAGTTGCCCGGCCTAATGACTGTCCCGAAAAAGCGCCGGATTTATACGCCACCAAAGAAAACCTCATCGGCCAGTTTGAGCGCAAAACCGCTTTTGAGGATGCCGCGGCGGGCATTGAGCATATGTGGATACGCGCCGATTTTGCGCCGCCTACTGACGCCGCTTATCTGTCATTAGTGTCGGACTTCTTTCTCGGCGCGCACGAGCGCACACGGCGCGGCACCAGCCTCGATAATACGTTCCGGCTGATAAACACCAGACCGACCGAATGGGTATTGGCGGTGACGCACATGTCGAGCTTTACGCGCGGCGCTGCGCAGGGCAATATGCATTTGTTCGCCCAAGACGGAACTCTGCTGGCCGCCTCGAGCCAAACCGGCTTGCTGTCGCGTCCGCTAGAATAAACTTTAAAAGCACCGCGACCGCGCCCTTCGGTAGGGCGCAGGCTATAAGCGCTTACTGCAGGTCGATGCGGTCGGCGACCGGACGCAGCTTGCCGTCGCGCACTATATCGAGATTAACCCCGTCACTGCCCGAATGGTCGGTCTCGGTGAATGTGTGCAGCGGTGTGCCCAGACCGTCATCATAATCTTTCACCGTTTCAAGCGCCGCCACCAGCTTATCGACGGTCAGGTCGCGGCCGGCTTTTTCCAGAGCTTCGATGAGAACCTTGGTCGGCAGATACGAATAAAGCGTGCCAACGCCCGGAAACTCGCCATAGCGGGCTTTGTATTTTTTCATGAATTCCATTTGCGCCGGTGTCGCCGTGTCTTCATACATGGCGCGGGTTGCACCGGCGACGAAATAGCCCTCGGTCGCGCCGCCTTTGGCCGCCGCCACCACATTGTCATTAGAGGCTTGCGAGCCGACAATGTCTGCCGTGATGCCGAGCTTGCGCGCCGTCGCATAAGCGATGATGGTGTCTTGAATAATCGTGCCGAAAACAATCAGATCGCAATTGGCGTTTTTCAAAGATGTCATACCCCCGACAAATTCGGTTTCGGTCGATTTGTGTTTGGTCTCGGCCACCAATGTCAGACCCAAAGCGGCAATCTCTTGGTCAATAGCGTCTTTGATTTCCTGACCGTAATCGGTGTCCTGATAAAACGCGCAAATCCGCTCATGGCCTTTGTTTTTATGGAAATAACGAATGGCGGCGCGGGTTTGCTGATTATAGGTCGAGAGCGCCTGAAACTTCAGCTTGTGGAACGGCTCGGTCATTGAAATCGCGCCGGTAAGCGGAAACAGATTGGGGATGCCCGCCGACAAAACGCGGCGCATCACGGCATTATTATGCGGCGTGCCGAGCGCCATATGGATGGCAAAAACTTTGTCGCGGTTAATCAGCTTATTGACCGCTTTCACCGCCAGCGGCACTTGATATTGGTGGTCCTCAACGATGAATTTAATCTTGCGACCATGAATGCCGCCCTTGGCATTGACCTCATCAAACATCAGCCGCGCCGTATTGATTGACGAAACCCCCCAAATCGCCGCCGGGCCGGACAGCGCCGAATGCGAGCCGATAATAATTTCATCATCGGTGACGCCGCGCTCGGCCAAAGCTGGTGACAGGCTAAGCGCGCCCGTCAGGGCCAATGTTGTGAAAAGTTTTCCAAGTGCCATATTTTCCTCCGCTAGCCGTGCACGCATTATGCATACATGGCGTCGATTAGCCCTTTATAAGTCTCGGCCACTTTCGACCGTTTCAATTTCATCGTCGCCGTCAATTCCTCATCATCGGCGGTCAATTCCTTGTCGATTATGGTGAACTTCTTGACGGTTTCAACCCGCGCAAAGTTCTGGTTCACTTTTTCGACTTCCTGATTGATCAGGCTAATGACCTCCTCGCGCGCGCACAGGCTGGCATAATCGGTAAACGGCACATTTAGGTCTTGCGCGTATTGCAGCACATTTTCGTGGTCAATCATCACCAGACAGGTGAGGAATTTGCGCTTATCGCCAATAATCACCGCATCGGAAATATAAGGCGAGAATTTCAACTGGTTTTCAATCTCACTCGGGGTGATGTTTTTGCCCCCCGCCGTGATGATGATGTCTTTTTTGCGGTCGGTGATTTTATAATAACCCTCATTATCCACCGAGCCGACATCGCCCGAATGCAGCCAGCCATCGATCACCGTCTCAGCGGTTTTTTGCGGCTGGTTGAGATAACCTTTGAAAATATGCGGGCCGCGATAAAGAATTTCGCCATCCTCGGCAATCTTCATTTCAATATGCGGCACCGCTTGGCCGATGGAGCCAAGCCGATTGGCACCATCGCGGTTGGACGAGGTAATGCCCGAACATTCGGTCTGCCCGTAAAGCTCATATAAATCGAGGCCGATGGCGCGGTACCAGCGAATAAGGTCGGGCGAAACCGGCGCGGCACCGGTGAACATAATCCGCGCGCGGTCGAGACCCAGCATGACTTTCAGATTATGAAATACCAGCTTCTCAGCCAGCCAGCGCTGCGCGCGCAAGAGCGGCGATGGAGCATTGCCCGCCTCGCGCACCTCTTCATAACGCTCGCCGACCCTGACCGCCCATTCATAAGAGACGCGGCCGAGCCAAATGGCTTCTTTGATTTTGATAATCACGCCGGAATACATTTTTTCCCACATGCGCGGCACGCCGAAAAACACCGTCGGCGACACTTCCATCGTGTTCTCAAAACTGGTGTCGGGTGCTTCGACAAAATTCACCACCCAGCGATAGTGTAACGCCAAAAAGACCGAGAAAGTGCGCTCAGCAATATGGCAGAGCGGCAGGATCGACATGATTTCTTCGTCATAGCAATCGCCAATCCAGCCACCGGCATTTTTGGCCTGAAACAGCACATTAGCGTGCGAAATCATCGCGCCTTTGGGGGCCCCCGTCGTGCCGGAAGTATAGACCAAAAGCGCCGTATCGTCGGGCTTCACCGCGTCGATGCGGGCATCCCATTCGGCCGCGAATTTGTCCAGATTGGCGCGCCCCAAACGATAAATATCCTCGATGAAAGTAACTTTTTCGTCGTTAAAACTTTTCAGCCCTTCATCTTCCAGCACAATGACTTTCTCGACCATCGGCAGCGCGTCGCGCACTTCGAGATATTTATCCAGCTGCTCTTCGTCTTCGACGACCAGAAATTTGGTCGCGCTATCGATGCAAATATGCTCGACCTGCGTCGGCGCATCGGTGGTGTAAACGCCATTGGTGACGCCGCCGCTGCACATAATCGCCATATCAAAAAACAGCCATTCCTTTCGGTTTTCGGCGATAATCGACACCACATCACCGGGCGCCAACCCCATGGCCATCAATGCGGCTCCAATTTCGCGCGCGCGTTCATAATAATCGGTCCAACTGAATTTATGCCAAATGCCGAATTCTTTTTCGCGCATGGCCAGACGATCGCCCAGCTCAGTGCAGCGTTTACGGAATAATTGCGGCAGGTTTTCGCAACCTTCAACCACTGTCAGGGGTTCGTTCACATCGCTCATGCTTTTATCATCCCTTGTCTTGACGCCCTTTAGCGCCTCACGCCCAAAACCTAACGCCCAAAACCTAACGCCCAAAACCTAACGCCATGTCTTGCGCTGTTTCCAACGCCGCTTGCCACGGGCGCTTTCCTCTTTTTTCCCGAGATAAAATTCCTGAATATCGCGACTTTCGAGCAGCCGTTGGCGGTCGCCCTCCATCACCACGCGGCCGACCTCCAACACGTAACCGAAATCAGCCAGTTGCAGCGCCATATGGGCGTTTTGCTCGACCAGCAAAATGGTCATGCCCTGCTCTTTATTGAGGCGTTTGATAATCTCGAAAATCTCGCCAACCAGTTTCGGCGACAGGCCAAGCGACGGCTCGTCCAACAGCATCATGCGCGGGCGCATCATCAGCGCGCGGCCAATGGCCAACATTTGCTGCTGCCCGCCCGACAGATAAGCGGCTTCGTTTTTCGCGCGCTCGCGCAGAATGGGGAAATAGTCGAACACGGTCTCAAGGTCCTGCTCGACGCCGTCGCGGTCGCTGCGGCGGAACGCCCCCATTTCCAGGTTTTCTTGCACCGATAGGAACGGAAACACCTCGCGCCCTTCCGGCACATGGCCGATGCCTTTATTGGCCACGCGGTCCGGCTCCATGCCGGCAATGTCTTCGCCGTGAAAATGAATGCTGCCTTTTTGCGGCTCCATGGCGCCTGAAATGGTTTTCAAAACCGTCGTCTTACCGGCTCCGTTAGAGCCCAATACGGCGACAATTTTGCCCTCCTCGACGTCGAGACTGACGCCGCGAATAGCCATGACCGGCCCGTAAAAAGTCTCCAGATTGCGCACTTCGAGAACTTGATTACTCATGCCGCACCCCCCAGATAGGCCGCCACAACATCGGGATGATTTTGCACTTCCTGCGCGCTGCCCTCGGCGATAACGCAGCCATTATTTAGCGCCAAAACGCGGTCCGACACCTCATTGACCAAGCTCATATCGTGCTCGATCATCAACACGCTAATACCGAGATCATTTTTGATATCGTCAATCCAAAAACCCATATCCTCGGTCTCTTCGGGGTTGAGGCCGGAGGCCGGTTCGTCGAGCAACAGCAATTCAGGCTCGACGCACAGGGCGCGGCCAAGCTCGATCTTTTTGCGCACCCCGTAAGGCAGATTGGCGATGCGCTCGTCGCGGTAATGCGCCAGCTCGAGGAAATCGATAACATCCTCGACCTTGCGGCGATGCTCCAGCTCGGCGCGACGTACGCCGGGGTCGAAAATCAACTGCCGCAACACCGGCACGCGATTGTGAATCTCGCGGCCAATCAGCAGGTTTTGCAACAGGGTCGAATGCTCGAATAATTCGATATTCTGGAAAGTGCGGGCGATGCCGATGCGCGCAATGGCGTCGGCGCGCGCCTCGGTAATGTCCTCGCCTTTGAAGCGGATATGGCCTTCATCCGGCGCATAGAATGACGAAATCATATTGAAAATGGTCGATTTGCCGGCACCATTCGGCCCGACAATGGTGAACACTTCGCCTTTCTCCATGGCGAAATTGACACCATCCACCGCCTTCACGCCGCCAAAGCTGAGGCTCAGATTTTCTATCTCAAAGAAACTCATCGCATGCGCTCCGTCTTCAGATAGCTGCGCTGACGCTTAAACGTATTGCGCCGATAAAACGGGAAATTCTCGAGGAAAGTGCGGAATTTGAGCCAGCGGCCATACACACCTTCCGGCTCGAAAATAATGAACAACACCAGAATGACACCGAAAAGCCCCGGTTCGAGGCCCGGCTGATTGCCGATGGCGGGCGGCAGCCAGTCTTTCATGATGGAAATCGTCGCCTCCAAAAAGCCGATAAGGACGGCCCCGTAAATCGCCCCATGCACCGTGCCGAGGCCGCCGACAACAATCATCAAAAGCAATTGTATCGACAATAAAATGCCGAATGTCTCGGGCGACAAAAACTGGATGAAATGCGCGAACAAACCACCGGCCAGACCGGTCAGCGCGGCAGAAATCAAAAATGCCAGCACTTTTGTGCGCGCCACGCGAATGCCCAGGCTCTCGGCTGAAATCTCGCTATCGCGCACCGCCAACATGGAGCGGCCCAGCGGCGAGCGCAGCACATTGAGCACCAAGATGATGGACATAATCAGCAGCACGAGGACGATGTAATAATATTCCCACGCTTCAAAAATCTCATATCCGAACAGCATTGGCGGGTCGACCGCCATGCCGCGATTGCCACCGGTGACACCCTCCCAAT
This sequence comes from PS1 clade bacterium, assembly GCA_016779015.1. Lineage (GTDB taxonomy): Bacteria > Pseudomonadota > Alphaproteobacteria > RS24 > RS24 > UBA8337. Next base: position 7,149 of record JADHOK010000033.1, read on the forward strand.
GGATGACCACATCCTCAACCACAATGGCGAAAGCCAGAGAGGCAATGGTGAGATAAAGGCCGGTCATGCGGCTGGCCGGAATGGCAATCAGCAATCCAACCACGCCGGAGGTCAGCGCCGCAATCGGCAGCGAGACGAAAAACGGCACACCCTGCGTCAGCAAAAATGCATGCGTATAAGCGCCAATCGCCATAAAGGCGGCGTGACCCAGCGACACCTGACCGGTAAAGCCGGTGACCACCATCAGGCCGAGACCGGCAAGCGCGTATATCAACACGCGCGTCAGCTCGTTTATCCAATAAGTGTCGAGCGCCATCGGTGCCAGAAACACCCCGGCCAAAAGCAGCCCATACCAGAACACATAGCCGCTATGTTTGGCGAATTTGATATCCTGATTGTAATCGGTTTTGAACAATACGCGCATCGACTTTACACCTTCTTCTGGTAGATGGTCGCGAACAAGCCTTCGGGGCGCAACATCAGCACGGCAAACATAATCAGATAACCGATGATGTTTTTCACCTCGGGCAAATAGGCGGCGGCGAACGGTTCGGCAATGCCGATAATCAACCCGCCAATCAGCGCCCCGGGCAGTGAGCCGAAGCCGCCAATCACCGCAGCGGCGAAAGCTTTAATGCCGAGAAATCCATTGAGCGGCCCGATGAGGGTGATGGGCGCGAGCAACACACCGGCGACGCAGCTAATCGCTGCGGCCAGCCCCCAAACGCCGGAGTAAACCAGCTTGACCGGAATGCCGACATAAAACGCCGCCAACTGGTTTTGCGACGCCGCCTGCATGGCAATGCCCCAGCGGCTATAGCGCAAAAACAGAAATATCAGCGACACCACAGCCACTGTGCCGCCCATAATCGCCAGACGGTCATGGCCGATAACTGCCCCGCCGAAATTCGAGGTGCCGACAAACGGCGTGTCGAGGCTCAACGGCGCTTGCCCCCAAATCATGCCGGCAACGGCGCGAAAGATGAAGCCAAGGCTGATGGTAAGAATGACGATGGAGAATTGCGGCTGGCCGATAATACGGCGCACCACCACCGCATCGACCAGAAAGCCGAACACCGCCATCACGCCCATGGCGAGCAGCAAGCCGAGCCAGAAATTAAAACCCCAAGTGACGATGATGGTGAAGGCAACAAACGAGCCGAGCATCATAATATCGCCCTGCGCGAAATTGACCATTTCAGTCGCCTTGTAAATCATCACAAAACCCATGGCGATGAGACCGTAAACACAGCCTTGCGACAAACCGATAACCAGCAGTTGAAAAAACTCTGCCATAAAATTCCCTATTTTCCGCGTCAACCGATTGACGGCGACACGCCGCGCACGGCCCCTTAAACGCGGCCTCCTAAACGCCGCCTCCTAAAACAAGTCCCCCGCTATAAGGCAACCACCTTAAGCCTCCCATGGGAAACAGCTCCGAACACTAGCAGGAAAAACGCCCCGAATTGAAGTAAAGATTGAAGCAAAGAGCGCTTACTTACTCAAAAAAATGCAAAATCGGCACGCTACTCGGCGACATGACGCACGGCTTTATCCGACAGCACATTATCGATGAAATCGCTATACACGGTGAAAGTGGATTTATGCGACGCCAGCCCGGCGCACACCTCATCGACAATTGTATTGAGCTGTTGCGTCAAGGCCCGTGTCGGTCGGATGTAAGCCTTCTTGCCCTTGCGATATTTTTCAAATTGCCGCGTCTCAATCATCGAATTGATGAACTGGCGCAGGCTTTCATGATCGATTGGGAAATTGTGGCGCAACTGGGTCAGCTCCACCCCGCCAAATTTCTCCCTATCGAGGACAAAAAATGTAATGCCGCGCTTCATCGGGCTCTTCAGCACAAACGGCATCAGATTGTTCACGCGGGTATAAATATCGAAGGACTGCGTGATCCGATAGACATCACGAATGGTCGGCGAATAGGGCAGCAGGCGACGCTGATTGCGCACCCGCCATTCCTGACTGACTTGAAATACCAGCCAAAGCAATTTTTGACTGGGCCGGATTTCATAATCGGGCCGCCCCGTCGTCACCACAAAACCACCTTTTTCCGCTTTCCGCAGCATCAGGCGCAGGCTTTCCGGACTGCAGCCGATAATATTAATAAGCTCGCGCGGCACAACCGTGCGGCCTTCTTCATGGCGCAATAGAATATGACCGAGGATGAGTTCTTGATTGCTTGGGCGTTTGTCAAAAACCAGCCCTTCGGCGATTTGGTCGACCGCCAGGACTTTTTTTACGCTGTCTGAATCGATACGCATTTCAGACTCCCCCAATACCAAAATGAGAACACATCACATAATCGGTTGCAATGATAAAAACAGTTTTTTTGGGTTGAGCCGCGCCGACTGAGATTGTGGGGTGTTTTTGTCCCAATAGGAGGGGGAACTTATGACAGAAATAGAACTTATGAGTGTAGCCGTTGAGAGCCGTCAGGCTTACGGGCTGTATAATATCGGCTATGGCGTGCTTAGCCTGGTGATTATCATTATCGCCTATCTGGTGCGCCACCAACCCATGTGGTTCCGCAGCATTTCTGCGGCGATTGCTGTATTTTTCATCTTCAACACTTTCACCTTATTGACCGCCAGCCAAGGCGCATTCCTTGGTTTTGCCAGCACATTGAGCACCATGGCTGCTGAAGGCAATGCGCCAATGATGAAAGCGTTTATGGAAAGCAATGGTTTGACCGCCGGTCAAGCGATGACACCGCCGACTTGGCAGGTGCTCGGCCCAATCGCCATGCTGGCCCACGCCGCATTGTCGGTTTACCTGTTTGTCGCCGCCAAATGGGACGGCGAAACCGCTTAATCCGATAAAGGCGCTAAGAGGCGAATGATAACGGGCGCGTGGTTTTTCATGCGCCCGTTTTTGTTGGGATTTTATGAGGGGTGCAACGCGCGCCTTCGGTAGGGCGATAGGCGCGCTAGACCTTGCTTCGCTCGCTAAGCACTTTTATCGCCCCACGCGCCGTGGAATTCATATACCAAGGCTTCTTCGTCACCGACCACCCAGCTATCATGACCCGGCGCGACGAAATAGGCGTCGCCTGCGCCATAGGTAACTTCCGTGCCGTCATCATGGCTGGCGGCGATCGTGCCCTTTATCACAATGCCTAGGTGCGTGGCTTGACAGCTATCCGTGCCAACCGTCGGCTTAATGTCTTCCGACCAACGCCAGCCCGGCTGCAAGGTCAAACGCATAATCCGCTGCCCGTTAACATTAACCGCTTCAGCGCGGGCGTTATTCGGTTCGTTCACCTCGCTATCGGTGGCAAAACTTTTGACATCAATCGATGCCATAGCACTTCTCCTCATCTGACAATATCAAACGATAGTCACAATGAGGCGGGGATGGGCAGCCCAAATAAATTGTTATTGCTAAGCGGCGTCTAAAACAAAGCGGCCATAATTAGCCAGGTCGGCGGCGAATTCTGCGCGCGCATAAAGCCCCTGCACATGGGTAAAGAGTTTGGGATAGGCGCGCAAGCCGGGCAGAATGGGCGGCAGGCCTTTCTTCGCCAGCTCTTCGGCCATGCGGCCTTCATTGCCCAATAGCGCCAACTCGCATGCCAGCACCACATCGGCCAAGCTCAGCGCATCGCCGGCCAGAAAATCGCCATTGCCCAAAGCCGCCTCGCAAGATTTGCAATAGCCCTCAAAAGCCTTGGCCATAGCGCCGTGCAACGCCGCATCGAGGCCCTCGCCCGCCAAAATATAAGACTGGATGGTGTTGGCAAAAAGCAGCGTCTTGTCGAGGAAGCCGTCAATGCGCGCGCGCTGCGCCGGACGGTCGCCGTAAAGCGCCGGGGCGTTGGGGCCGGTCAGCGCCGCCAGCCGCATAATCGAGTTCGATTCAAAAACCCCCAGCGTGCCGTCTTCGGCAAAAGCGGCGGGGATATCGCCGAACGGATTGGCCGCCAAAAAGCTGTCGGTCTTGTACAGCTCGCCGGAAAAACCGGTGCTGGCGATGCGGCGCGCATCGGCGTGGTGGGCTTTTTCGGCTTCGGTCATTTTCACCGCATCATAATCCCACAGCCAATCGGCCATCTCGGGCGGGGCGCTGCCCAGCACCTCGATCTCAGCACCGGAAAACCGCGCCACAATCGTCGCTTTGTAAACCCGCGGATTGGGGAGATAAGAAATTATCCGAATATCGCTCATTTTCGTGTCACCTCAGCGCCTCTGCAGCGCCTCTTTAGAGCCTCTTTAGAACCTCTGCATCATATGAGACGAGAATGGTAAACACGCCACCCCAATTGTCAATTGGATGGGGGATGGGGGGGATGAGGGGGGATGAGGGATGAGGGGGGAAATGGTGCCGGCAGAGAGACTTGAACTCCCGACCCTCTGATTACAAATTAGGGTAGGCGATGATTGATTTGAGTTGAAGTTTGTTTCTTTAGGTCGATATGCGCCCGCAACACGGGGAGTTGAGCAGCTTTTCATAAAAAAATTGGTCGAACCAGGACGACCGAGGTTGACGCCTCGTGCGACCTATATGCGACCCAATATTTTATGGAGACTGTAATGAAACAAAAAATCACCAAGCGTACCATTGAGCAAATTATGCCAGTGATGAAGGCCACCATCATTTATGACACAGAAGTTAAGGGGCTGCACTTGAAGCTCTACCCTTCGGGTAAGGCCAGCTTTCACCTCTATTACCGCACACTCGGCAGGGTTGAGCGCAGACCTAAACTTGGTCAGTACCCTGCCATGACCCCCGAGCTGGCGCGCTCTGCGGCCTCTGAGATGATTTTGACAGTCATGAGCGGTAAGGACCCAAAACCAATCAAAGAGCTACGAAACCATGCCACCATAGGCTCGGTCGTGGCAGCTTATATCTCTCGTCGAGAAGAAAACGCCATTAAGCCCAGAACTGTCTAGCCCCATTTTTCAGTGCCACTTATTTTGTCGTTCTCTAATAAGGTTTCGGGGACGGGTGGTCTCATGCCCAATGCGTGATGAGGTCTGATCTGGTTATATTGTCTGAGCCAGGTATTGATTGCGACCTG
>JADHOK010000034.1 GCA_016779015.1 PS1 clade bacterium
CTGATGGAAGGCAAACGCCGCGGTGCCAAAAACGTCGTTGTCACCATGTGCATTGGCGGCGGCATGGGTGCTGCCGGTCTGTTCGAAGTGCTGTAAACCACTTCTGACGGAACGACCAATTAGAGGCCGCGGGGCTTGTATGCCCGGCGGCCTTTTTGTTTGGACTTATTTTTTAGACTTATTTTTTTTAACTGGCACATAAAGACGCCCACGCGCGCCGCTGAACTGATGCGGGTGATTCGGCGTAAGAATAATAAAGGAGACCAAGATGACAAATAACAAAGCCAGAGTGATTCAAATCATCGTCGCCGCGGCGGGGATTTTATTCCTCGCCATGTGCGTCAACGCCTATCGCGCCGTCGGCGGCAGCGGTTTTGACAATGTGTTGGCCGAGCCATGGGGCGTGGTGACGCTGCTCGATGTGATGCTGGGCGGGGTCTGCATGGGGGCGGTGATTTTCGCGCATGAAAAACAAAAGCGCGTGGCGCTGGCGTGGACATTGCCGATTTTTCTGCTCGGCCATGTCGTCAGTGTGGTCTGGGTGCTGGTACGGTTTTTGCCTCGAATGAGGCCAAATCACTAGGCTGATTTGCAACTGATTTGCTCTTTTTGTTCTCCTGTGGATAAGTTGGTGGACGGTTGTCAAAAAAACGCCTCACGACATTACCTTTCGGGGGTCAGCTAAAACATTGAAAAAATTAAAATAATTTCAACTAATGAAAAAAAATTAACTTTCATGCAACTAGCTGTTGACGTTTTCATTGCAAGTAGACACTATATCTAGTGTCCGGTAGGGGGGTAATTGGTTCAGAGCTTTTGTTCAAAGCCATCTACAATCCGCCGAAAGTTAAAACCATCCCGTGATAGGCTCATCATTGAGCCAAGAGTGCCTGCTGGGCGCCACGGGATAGCTTTCCCTCGGTTTTGGCCGTTTTTGAGAGCGTTTTTAACTAAAAAAGCGGACCGGAAGAGACAATTAAGCCGCCAAGTAATCCGGTGGCGTGGGATTGAGGAGAGAGCATGTTTAGAGAGAACGGGGCCGATGATGGCTCGACAAACGGGGCCGCAAAAAAAGGTCAGGAAAAGGATAAGATGCAAGATGATATTCTGACCAAAGAGCAGATGGCCACGCGCCGGCGTCGCCGTGCAGAAGGCGATCCGGCGCATGGCGAACCGCAGCTCGATTTCGACCGCCAGGACCAGGCGGTTCAGTTCAAAGCGGCGCCGCGGGTTAAAACCGACCCGTCGCGCGACGCGCTGCTGACCGTTTTCGGTAAAGCCACATTGACCGACCGCTATTTGATGCCCGGCGAAAGCTTTCAAGACCTGTTCGCCCGCGTCGCTTCTTATTACGGCAGTGACGATGCGCATGCGCAGCGTCTTTATGATTATATTTCCAAGCTCTGGTTCATGCCCGCCACGCCCGTTCTCTCCAATGGCGGCACGGACCGTGGTTTGCCGATTTCGTGCTTTTTGAACGAGGCCAATGACAGCCTCGGCGATATTGTCAATTTGTGGAATGAGAATGTCTGGCTCGCCTCGCGCGGCGGCGGCATTGGTTCTTATTGGGGCAATCTGCGTTCGATTGGCGAGAAAGTCGGTGAAAACGGCAAGACCTCCGGTATTGTGCCTTTCATCCGCGTGATGGACAGTCTGACATTGGCCATTTCGCAAGGCTCGCTGCGGCGCGGCTCGGCGGCGGTCTATCTGCCGATTGACCATCCTGAAATCGAAGAATTTATCGAAATTCGCCGTCCTACCGGTGGTGACCCGAACCGCAAAGCGCTCAATCTGCATCACGGCATTTTGATTTCCGACGCCTTTATGCGGGCCGTTGAGCGGGATGAGGAATGGGCGTTGCGCAGTCCTAAAGACGGCTCGGTGCAGGCCACGGTGAAAGCGCGCGATTTGTGGATTCGCATGCTCACCGCGCGCATTGAGACGGGCGAGCCTTATATGGTGTTCAAGGATACGGTGAATAATCTGCGTCCCGAGCATCAAAAATTGCTCAATCTGGAAATCAAAACCTCCAATCTGTGCTCGGAGATTACGCTGCCGACAGGTGAAGACCATCTCGGCAACCAGCGCACGGCGGTGTGCTGCCTGTCGTCTTTGAACGCCGAAAAATTCGACGAGTGGAACAAGGAAGAAGAATTTATTCCTGACGTCATGCGTTTCCTCGACAATGTGCTGGAGGATTTCATCCAACGCGCACCCGATGATATGGCGAAAGCCAAATATTCAGCCCAGCGCGAGCGCTCGGTCGGCCTCGGCGTGATGGGTTTCCATAGTTTCCTGCAGGCCAATATGATCCCGTGGGAAAGCGTCATGGCGAAAGTCTGGAACAAGCGCATTTTCACCCATATCAAAGAGCAGGTCGATGCGGCCTCGCAAGCCTTGGCCAATGAGCGCGGGCCCTGTCTCGATGCGGCCGAATGCGGCATGAATGAGCGCTTCTCAAACAAGACGGCGATTGCGCCGACCGCGTCGATTTCCATTATTTGCGGCGGCACCAGCCCGGGCATTGAGCCGATTGCGGGTAACAGCTTTACCCATAAAACCCTGTCGGGTTCGTTCAATGTGCGTAACCGCCATCTCGACCGTCTGCTCGATGAAAAAGGTCAGAACAATGATGAGGTCTGGTCGTCTATCGTCACCTCGGGCGGCTCGGTGCAGCATCTCGACTTCTTGAGCGATGATGAAAAAGCGGTTTTCAAAACCGCCTTTGAATTGGACCAGCGTTGGCTGATTGACTTTGCCGGTGACCGTTCCGAGCTTATCGACCAGGCGCAGTCTTTGAATGTCTTCTTGCCCGCCAATATCCATAAGAAGGACTTGCACCAAGTTCATTATCAGGCGTGGAAGAAAGGCGTCAAAAGCCTCTACTACTGCCGTTCGCTGTCGATTCAGCGGGCCGAGAAAGCCGATGACGGCACCAAGGCCATGCAAGACGCCATTGCGGCGGCGGCCGAAGGCAACGATTATGAAGAATGCCTCTCTTGCCAATAAGAGGGGCGTGCAACACTAACCGGCGGGCCCATTTCGCCACTTAATTTGACGTATATGAGAAAAGGTAAATCAAATGTCTCTGCTTGAAGAACGTATTGTCTATAAACCTTTCCGCTATCCTTGGGCCTATGATGCCTGGTTGACACAACAGCGGATTCACTGGCTGCCGGAAGAGGTGCCGCTGGCTGAGGATGTGAAAGACTGGCACAAAAAGCTGACCGGCGCTGAACGCAATCTGCTGACGCAAATCTTCCGCTTTTTTGTGCAGGCTGATGTTGAGGTGAATAATTGCTATATGAAGCATTATTCCCAAGTCTTTAAGCCGACCGAAGTGCAGATGATGCTGGCCGCGTTTTCCAATATGGAAACCATCCATATCGCTGCTTATTCGCACCTGCTCGACACTATCGGCATGCCTGAGATCGAATATGAAGCCTTCATGAAATATGGCGAGATGAAGGATAAATACGACTATATGCAGGAATGGGGTGTCGAGACCAAAGAGGACGTGGCCAAAACGCTGGCCGTGTTTGGCGGTTTCACTGAAGGCCTGCAGCTGTTTGCCAGCTTCGCCATTTTGATGAACTTCCCGCGCTTCAATAAAATGAAGGGCATGGGGCAAATCGTGACTTGGTCGGCGCGCGACGAGACGCTGCATACCAATTCGACGGTTCAACTGTTCAACACATTTGTGCAGGAGAACCCCGAAATCTGGAACGATAAGGTCAAGCGCGACCTCTATAAAGCGTGCGAGACCGTCGTCACCCATGAGGATGCGTTTATCGATTTGGCGTTTGAAATGGGCGGGGTTGAAGGCCTCGAGGCGCAGGAAGTGAAAGATTATATTCGCTATATCGGCAATCGCCGCCTGACGCAGCTCAATCTGGAGCCGATTTACGATATCGAGAAAAATCCGCTGCCATGGATGGACGAGATGCTGAACGGCATTGAGCACATGAACTTCTTTGAAGGGCGCGCGACCGAATATGCCAAAGCGGCCACCGCCGGCACATGGGACGAGGCGTTTGAATAGGCGCGCTTAAAATTTCGGACCATCGCGAATAATGATTGGGCCGATCAATGAATAAGAAAGAGGCGCTTCGGTGTCTCTTTTTTTTGGGCTTTTGTTTATCGCGGTTTTGCTCTTTCATGGCATGCCTGAAACAACAAAGAGGATTGGCATGATCGAGCTTTACACATCGCCGACACCGAATGGCTATAAAGCCTCGGTGACGCTGGAGGAATTGGAGCTGCCGTATAATGTCCATGTGATTAATCTGCAGGAGGGCGACCAAAAGACACCGGCGTTTTTGGCCATGAACCCAAATGGGCGCATTCCGGTGATTGTCGATCCGGATTTTGACAATCTGGCAATATTCGAGACCGGCGCGATTATGGTGCATCTGGCCGAAAAGACGGGCCGCTTATTGCCCAATGACACCAAAGGCCGCGCCCGGGTGATGAGCTGGCTGATGTTTCAAATGGGCGGCATTGGCCCGATGATGGGGCAGGCCAATATCTTCTATCGCTATTTCCCCGAAAAACTGCCCTCGGTCATCTCGCGCTTTCAGCTCGAAGTGCGCCGCTTGCTGGAGGTGTTGGATAGCCATTTGGCTGACCATGAATATCTGGCCGATGATTTCTCCATCGCCGATATCGCCAATTGGTGCTGGACGCGCACCGCCAAATGGTCGGGGGTGGAAAGCCACGACCTCTACCATCTCAGTCGTTGGTCATCGGCCATATCGGCGCGGCCCAAATGCCAAGCCGGGGTGAAAGTGCCGTTCGACCTTGCCGAGCTGGCCGGTAAGAGCAAAGAAGACGCCGACGCGTTTTCAAAACAAGCGGGCAAATTGGTGAAAAGCTGATTTATCCCCGCCCGCGCCGTCGGCTTTATCATGGCGGCCATGTTTTCTTTTCTGACCCATAAAGCCACTGAACCGATCGAGGCGGTCGGCAATGTGCTGGACGCACTGTTCACCTCCGACAAGGAAAGGTTGGACAAAAAAGCTGTGCTGGCGCGCATCGCACAGCAGCCAAGTTTGGTGCAAGGCGAGATAAGCCGCATCGAAGCGAGCCATAAATCGGTGTTTGTTGCGGGCTGGCGACCTTTCATCGGATGGGTGTGCGGGCTGGCGCTATTTTATAATTTCGTGCTGCGCGACCTTATGGTCTGGGGGCTTATGTTCACGGCCGCCGAAACCCCGCCGCCGCCGGTTTTACATATCGATGTGCTGACGACGATACTTTACGCGCTGCTGGGGCTGGGCGGCATGCGCACATTCGAAAAGCTGCAAGGCCGCGCGAAATAATTTTCACCTGGAAGATGGTGCTGCCGGGTGGAATTGAACCACCGACCTCCTCATTACCAATGAGGTGCTCTACCCCTGAGCTACGACAGCCAAAAGCGTGGAAGCTGTTTGCCATAGGCCGCGCGGCGATGCAAGCGACGATTGCGCCGGCGCGCGCGTTAAGCTAATGTTCATTCTTTGTTCTTAAGTGTTGCGTTATGCGAAAAGCGTCCGTAAAGCCGGTGCGTCTGGGCTGGTTGGTTGAGCGTCGGTTAAATCTCTGGGTCTGGTGCGAAAGCTGCAGCCATAACAAAACCGTGCCGGCAGCGCCGCTACATGAAAAATACGGCGATGCGACGTTGGCCGAGTTGAAGCATAAGTTTCGCTGCGCGCAATGCGGCGGGCGCGAGATATTTTTGCGTCCCGACTGGCACGGCGCGGGCTGGACGCGCGGCGTGGTGTCGAAGCATGACAAGATGCCCGAATGATATTATGAAAGGGCATGAGCAAAACGCCTTCACAAGCGGATAAAAAAACCGAACGCCAGCAAAAGCTGGCCGCCGCTTTGCGCGCTAATCTGAAACGCCGCAAAGCTGCCAAACGCGCCACCACGAGCAAGAAAGATGCCGACTGATGGATGAGATCGTCATTGAGGGCGGTGTGCCATTGCGCGGCGAGATTGCCGTATCCGGCTCGAAAAACGCTGTGCTGCCGCTCATGGTGGCGGGGCTGCTAACGGATGAGAAGCTGGTTTTGCGCGGCACGCCAAGGCTGGCCGATACGCGCACATTGGCGAAAGTGCTGGGCGAATTGGGCGCGGCGGTCGAGGAGTTTGGTGACGGCCCGGGCGAGGGGGTGAGTGTGCAGGCGACCGATCTGGTCAGCACCCGCGCGCCTTATGAATGGGTATCAAAAATGCGCGCTAGTTTCTGGGTGTTGGGGCCGTTGCTGGCCCGCGCCCATCAGGCGCAAGTATCGCTGCCCGGCGGCTGCGCTATCGGCACCCGGCCGGTTGACCTTTATCTGAACGGATTGGAAGCCATGGGCGCCGATATTGTCGTCGAAGGCGGTTACGTGAACGCCACGGCCAAAGGCGGTCTGAAAGCGGCGCGGGTCGATTTCCCATTCGTCTCGGTCGGTGCGACCCATGTGCTGATGATGGCGGCGTGTTTGGCCAAGGGCACCAGCGTCATCACCAATGCCGCGAGCGAGCCGGAAGTGGTCGATGTCGGCACTTGCTTACAGGCCATGGGCGCGAAGATTGACGGGCTCGGCACCAGAACCCTGACCATTGATGGGGTGGCGCGCTTGTCAGGCGCTGACCACACAGTGACCCGCGACCGCATCGAGGCGGGCGCGTTTGCGCTGGCTGTCGCGGCGACGCATGGCGATGTGACTTTGACCGGCATTGACGAAAACCTGCTGGGTGCGCTGGCCCCGGCCATGCGTCTGGCCGGTGCTGAGCTGAGCGAGACAGGGACCGGCTTGCACGTCAAAGGGCCGCGCGGGCGCGCCATAGCGACGCCGGTGACCACCGAGCCCTATCCCGGTTTCGCCACCGACCTGCAAGCGCCGTTTATGGGGCTGATGTGTTGCGCCGATGGCGTATCGCGCATTCGCGAGACGATTTTTGAAAACCGCTTCATGCATGTGCAGGAGCTGGCGCGCCTCGGCGCCGATATTTCGCTTGAGGGCGACACGGCGATTGTCACCGGTGTTGAAAAGCTGTTCGGCGCGCCGGTTATGGCGACCGATTTGCGCGCCTCGGTGACGCTGGTCATCGCCGGCCTGATGGCCGAAGGGCAAACACGTATCGCGCGGGTCTATCATCTCGACCGCGGCTATGAGCGGATTGAAGAAAAGCTCTCCGCGGTCGGCGCAAAAATCTGGCGGGAAAGCCAATGAGCCAGGAGCCGCTCAAACTTTACGGGCGCAGCGCCGAGGACATGCAGGTGATATCGGCGTTTTTGCAAGATGCGGTGGCGCAGCTCGGCGATATGGCTTATCTGGCCGATGAGCAGCGCTTTGTGGTGCTGGTCAATCGCTTTTGTTGGGAGGTCGAGGCCGCACCGATGCGCGTCAGAAGCGCGCTGCAGCTTGCCAACGTCACTTCCATCAGGCAAAAGAAGCTAAATTTGACGCGCCGCGAGGGGGTTGTTGCACTGCTGGCGGTGGGTTTTGAGCCGCAAACATTACCCGGCGGCGAAATCAGTTTGCAATTTGCCGGCGGCGGCGAGATACGCTTGGCAGTTGAGGCCTGCGAGGCCATATTGGAAGACATAACTGCCCCTTGGGCCGCTGCTTCGCGGCCGTATCACGAGGCGAATGAGGAGTTTGACGAGTAGCAAAATGGCCTGTTTTTTACGCGCCCATATTGACGACACGGATTTTGCTGAACGCTTTGCGGCGCTCAAATCGATGAAGCGCGAGCAATCGGTCGACGTCAATAATGCCGTCGCGGCCATTATCGAGGATGTGCGCGCGCGCGGCGATGCAGCGCTTATCGAGCTGACCGAGAAATATGACCGCCAGACCTTGAGCGCCGAAACGTTGCGCGTATCGGATGCCGAGATAGAGGCGGCGGTGGCGGCTTGCGCGCCCGAGACCAAGGCCGCTTTGGAGCTGGCGGCCACTCGCATTGCCGATTTTCATGCCCGTCAGAAACCCGAAAATGCCCGTTTCATCGATGAAGCCGGTGTCGAGCTGGGGCATCGCTGGAGCGCTGTTGACGCGGCCGGTCTTTATGTGCCGGGCGGGCTGGCCAATTACCCGTCCAGCGTGTTGATGAACGCCATCCCGGCGCGTGTCGCCGGTGTCGCGCGTGTGGTCATGGTGGTGCCGACGCCGGATGGCGCGTTGAACCCGCTCGTATTGGTGGCTGCCAAACTGGCCGGTGTCGACGAGGTGTATCGCATTGGCGGCGCGCAAGCGGTCGCGGCTTTGGCCTACGGTACGGACACTATTTCGCCGGTCAATGTCATTGTCGGGCCGGGCAATGCCTATGTGGCGGCGGCCAAGAAGCAAGTCTTCGGGCAGGTCGGCATTGATATGATTGCCGGCCCGTCGGAAATTCTGGTGGTCGCCGATAATGAAAACGATCCGGCATGGATGGCGGCCGATTTGTTGAGCCAAGCCGAGCACGATGAAGTGGCGCAGTCGATTTTCATTTGCGACGATGCGGAATATGCCGATGCGGTGGCCGCGGCCATTGAGACGACGCTGGCGACACTGCCGCGCGAGGCCATTGCGCGCGCCAGTTGGCAGAATTTCGGCGCCATTTTGGTGGTCAATGATTTGGCCACGCAAGCGCCCGAACTGGTCAATGATTTGGCACCCGAACATTTGGAATTGGCGGTCGCCGACCCCGATGGGCTGGCCGAGAATATTCGCCATGCGGGGGCGATTTTTCTAGGCCGCCATACGCCCGAAGCGATTGGCGATTATATCGCCGGCCCCAATCACGTGCTGCCGACGGCGCGCGCGGCGCGCTATGCGTCCGGATTGTCGGTGCTTGATTTCATGAAGCGGTCTTCTTTGGTCAAATGCGATGCCGCGGCGCTGGCCGCTATCGGACCGGCGGCGGTGCGTCTGGCCGAGGAAGAGGGGCTGCAAGCGCATGGCCGCTCTATCTCCATTCGGTTGAATATTGGAAGTGACGCTTAAATGAGCGCGGATGGCGAGCAAAAAGGCGCGCGTATCGTCCATCTATCGCTGGATGACCCGGCTTTGGCGGCGCGCAATCCCGACCTTGAGCACGAACGCCGTGTCGCTATTTTTGATATTCTGGAAAGCAATCATTTCGAATTAGTCGATGGGCCGCCCGGCCCCTATCGCCTGCAACTTTCGCTGGCTGATCGCGGCATTGTGTTCGCTGTCTCCAATCGTGAGGATGCGTCATTGGCGCGCATCGAACTTTCGATGACGCCGTTTCGGCGCAATGTGCGCGACTATTTTATGATTTGCGAAAGCTATTTCGAAGCCATGCGTTCGGCGACGCCGGAGCGGGTCGAGACCATTGATCAGGCGCGCCGCGCCCTGCACAATGAAAGCGCCGAGCTGTTGAAAACCCGTCTGGCTGGCAAAGTGGTGCTGGACGATGATACGGCGCGGCGTTTGTTCACGCTTATCTCCGTTCTGCAAATGCGCGGCTAGCATTGTTAAATGGCCAAAAAAAGGTTGATTTCTGCCCCAGTTCTGGCCATTCTCCGGCAGATTTAACGAGTAGGACATATGGCTAAAGAAGAACTTCTGGAGTTTAACGCAACGGTGGTGGAATTGCTGCCCAATGCGACGTTTCGTGTGAAATTGGAAAACGACCATGAAGTGATTGCCCATACCGCCGGTAAAATGCGCAAGAACCGTATTCGGGTGCTGGCCGGTGATAAGGTTTTGGTGGAAATGACACCTTATGACCTCACCAAGGGACGCATTACCTATCGCTTCAAATAAACAGCTTGTGCTGGCCAGTGCCAGCCCACGCCGGGTCGATTTGTTGGCGCAAATCGGCTTCACCCCGGACCGCATTATCGCTGCCGATATTGACGAGACGCCGCGCCCGCGTGAATTGCCGCGCGCGCTCGCCAAAAGACTGGCGCAGGAAAAAGCCGCCGCCATCGCCGCCCAAAACGACGATACGCTGGTGCTGGCGGCCGATACGGTGGTCAGTGTCGGGCGACGGATTTTGCCGAAAACCGAAACCGCCGCGCAAGCGCGCGCCTGTCTCGAATTAATGTCGGGGCGCGGCCACCGTGTGCATTCGGGCGTTTGTCTTATCGACGGCAAAAGGCAATGGCTACGCTGTGTCACCAGTCGGGTGCAGATGAAACGGCTGGCGGCGGAAGAAATCGCCGACTATCTCGATAGCGGCGAATGGCAAGGCAAATCCGGCGGCTACGCTATTCAGGGCCGCGCCGCCGCCTTCATCGCCAATGTGGTCGGCTCGCACAGCAATATTGTCGGTTTACCCTTGTTTGAAACCGCCAATTTATTGCAAGCTGCCGGTTATCGTCCGAACTGAAATTTATCACTCCGCGCCTCAAGGCCTGTAAAATCTATGAAAGTTGAATACCATGTCGCATGAAATTCTGATGAGCGTTGAAAACGGTTTATTGCGGGTAGCCCAAGTCGAAGACGGTGAGTTGACGGCGCTGCAAGCGGCACCCATGGGCAAGGCCGATGCCGACAGCGCCAGCAGTGGGATGGTCGGGCAGATATATTTGGCCCGCGTCGAGCGCGTGGTTGAGCGTTTGCAAGCGGCTTTTGTCGATATCGGTTTTGACAAAAGCGGTTTTTTGGGGGCCCGCGAAGCCCGCGCTCTGGTGCCCGATGCGACACGCGACACGCCGATTGAGGACTGTGTTGAGAGCGGCGATACGGTGTTGGTGCAGGTAACGCGGCCCCCGCAAGGCGAAAAAGGCGCGCAAGTGACCGCCGATGTGACCGTGGCCGGGCGCGGCGTGGTTCTGGCCCCGTGCCGCTCGCGCATCGCCGTGTCGCGCCAGATCGAGGATGAAGCCGAGCGCGCGCGCCTTATCGAACTGGCCGAGAAAATTCGCGCCGGTGACGGTGTCGAGGCGGTCGATATTGAAGGTATGGATGGCCCGTCGGGCTGGGTGCTGCGCACGGCGGCCGAAGGTCAAGATATCGAAGCACTGGCTGCCGATATGGCAAATGTGGGGGCGCAATGGGAGGCGCTGTTGGAGCGGGCTGAGGATACGGAGCCGCCGAGCCTTATCCACGAGGATTTGGGGCCGGTCGAAAAAGCGCTGCGCGATTTAGTGCGCGCCGATACCAGCGCTGTGGTGGTGGAAGGGGCCGCCGCTTTTGCTGTCGCCAAAGGTTTTATGCGCCAGAACATGCCGCAGTTGGCGGAAATTTTGTCGCCAAGCGATGATGGTGAAATCCTCTTTGATCGGCACGATGTCGCCGGCCAATTGGACAAAGCGCTGTCGCCGCGTGTTGACTTGGCGTCGGGCGCGTGGCTGATGATCGAGCCGACCGAGGCGATGACTACGGTCGATGTCAATTCGGGCAGCGCTGAGGGTGACGCGCTGGCGGTCAATCTGGAGGCCGCTGCCGCCATTGCCAAACAAATTCGTCTGCGCGCCTTGGGCGGTTTGGTGGCGATTGATTTTATCGATATGACCGATGAAGCGGCGCATGAGGCGGTGCTGAAAGCATTGGATGGCGGTTTTGACGGCGACAAAAATGCTGTCCGCATCGGCCCGATGTCGGAGTTCAGCGTTGTCGAAATGACCCGCCGCCGCGATGTCATGACACTGAGCGAAGCTTTGAGCCAAGGGGGCGGGGGGCAAGAGGCGGAACCTGCTGATGACTGAGCCTGAGAAAACAAACCCTGAAAAAAAAGCGGCGGCGAAGAAGGCGGCCAAATGCCCGATTTGTAAAAAAACCGAGGTGGCTGAAAAATTCCGGCCTTTTTGCTCCAAGCGCTGCGCCGACGTTGATCTGCATCGTTGGATGGGTGGGCGATATGCGGTGCCGGCGGTCGAGCCGCCGGATGATTTCGACGCCGAGATCGAAGCAGCCTTGGCCGAGCAAGATACGCCCGATAAGCTGCATTAGTGGCGCTAATGGGCGTCTAGACAGGCGCAAAACCATGCCCTATAAACAGCGCACTTCAGGTAATGCTTTTCAGCATTGCCCGCACGCCCAGGTAGCTCAGTTGGTAGAGCAGCGGACTGAAAATCCGCGTGTCGGTGGTTCGATCACCTCTTACGCAAATAAATTTCTACTTGTATAGAACCGGTTACACCTCAACTGACTCTAGTCGATAGCCCGCACTGGTCAATATTTTTCCCTTTTTGGCA
>JADHOK010000035.1 GCA_016779015.1 PS1 clade bacterium
CGGGCGTTGTCTCGCTGCCATCGGGTACGGAAATGGTAATGCCGGGCGATAATGTCGAGATGGAAGTGGAACTGATTGTGCCGGTCGCCATGGAAGAGAAGCTGCGCTTCGCTATCCGTGAAGGCGGACGCACCGTCGGAGCCGGCGTCGTCGCGGCTATTATTGAGTAGCGTGACCGGAGGAGTGTAGCTCAACTGGTAGAGCACCGGTCTCCAAAACCGGGGGTTGGGGGTTCGAGTCCCTCCACTCCTGCCAGCCTCGAAAAGAGGCAGCAGGTTTTGTGAAGGACAACAGCGAGTCGGAAGGCTTGCGGAAAGAGGAAAATCGGCAGATGGCAAATCCGCTGAAATTTGTACAGGAAGTGCGTAGCGAGACGTCGAAAGTGACGTGGCCGACCCGCAATGAAGTTGCGGTGACCACCGTCATGGTCTTCATCTTGGCGACACTTGCTGCCATTTTCTTTTTTATCGCCGACCAGATTTTGAGCTGGTTGGTGTCATTGCTTTTGGGACTGGCTGGGTAATATGGCAAAGCGCTGGTATATCGTTCACGCTTATTCGAATTTCGAGCACAAGGTTGCCGAAAGCATTCGCGAGCAAGCCGCGCAAACCGGTCTGCAGGATGCGTTTGAGGAAATTCTCGTGCCGACTGAGGAGGTCGTCGAAATGCGTCGCGGCCGCCGCGTCAATAGCGAGCGTAAATTCTTCCCGGGTTATGTTTTGGTGAAAATGGACCTGACCGATGATGCCTATCATCTGGTCAAGAACACACCGAAAGTGACCGGTTTTCTTGGTTCGCAAAGCAAGCCGGCACCGATTTCTCAGTCGGAAGTGGACCGCATTGTCAATCAAGTTGAGGACGGGGCGGAACGGCCCAAGCCCTCCATTATTTTCGAAGTGGGCGAGGAAGTGCGCGTATGCGACGGCCCGTTTGCTTCTTTCAGCGGCCTTGTTGAAGAGGTCGATGAAGAAAAGGCACGGCTCAAAGTGGCGGTGTCAATTTTCGGTCGGGCAACCCCGGTCGAATTGGAGTACGGGCAGGTCGAAAAAGGCTGAACCCCGTTTATCGTTCGTGGCAGGCAGAGCAAACTGCCGCACCACGGCCCATAATCGTCGGTCTCGAAAGAGATCGGAAAGGAACGAGAGATGGCAAAAAAGATACAAGGTTACCTGAAGATGCAGGTGCCTGCAGGGGGTGCAAGCCCGTCACCGCCCATTGGCCCGGCTTTGGGTCAGCGCGGTCTGAACATTATGGAATTTTGCAAGGCTTTCAATGCGAAAACGCAAGAAATGGAAGCCAACATGCCGATTCCGACCATTGTGACGATTTATGAAGACAAATCTTTTGATTTCGTCATCAAAACGCCGCCCGCTTCATATTATTTGAAGAAGGCAGCCAATTTGGATAAAGGCGGCTCGGCCCCGGGGCGCGAGGTTGCAGGTTCGGTGACGATGGCACAATGCCGCGAAATCGCCGAGCAGAAAATTGCCGATTTGAATACATCGGATCTCGATGAGGCACAGAAAATGATCGCCGGTTCCGCGCGGTCCATGGGTTTTGAGGTGCGCGACTAATGGCCGGAAAACGTTTGAAAACAGCTAATGAGTCTGTCGATAAGAACAAGCTCTACACGCTGGATGAAGCCATCAAGCTGGTAAAGGCAAACGCTACTGCCAAGTTTGATGAGACTGTTGAGATTGCCATTAATCTGGGTGTCGACCCGCGCCATGCCGACCAAATGGTCCGCGGCGTTATCGAACTGCCCAATGGCACAGGCCGCGCCCAGCGCGTTGCCGTGTTTGCCCGCGATGAAAAAGCCGAGGAGGCGAAAGCCGCCGGGGCTGATATCGTTGGGGCTGAGGATTTGATGGAAACCGTGCAAGGCGGCACGATTGATTTCGACCGCTGCATTGCTACGCCGGATATGATGCCGCTGGTCGGTCGTCTCGGCAAGGTTTTGGGCCCGCGCAATCTGATGCCGAATCCGAAAGTCGGCACAGTGACCGCCGATGTCGCCGAGGCTGTTCGTTCAGCCAAAGGCGGGGCGGTTGAGTTTCGGGTTGAGAAAGAGGGTATCTTGCAGGCCGGTGTCGGCAAAGCCAGCTTCTCAGAAGAGCAATTGGCGGGTAACATCCGCGCGCTTGTTACGGCCGTACAAAAAGCACGGCCCAGCGGTGCTAAAGGCACCTATATGAAACGCCTGGCTGTCAGCTCCACTATGGGGCCGGGGGTCAAGCTGGATATTGCAGACCTCGGCAACGAGGCCTAACCAATTTCGCTCGCTGCCCTTTGCGTATACATGGGGGCGGCGAGCGGATGTCCGAGGGGTTCGCCCTTCGGCCTGTCCGAGATTACAGGGGCGCTCAATTGGGAGTGCTTAATATCCTGTATGAGACGGGAGAACAGTTTTTGAGAGCGCGCGAGCGCTTCGCATCGGCTGGACCCGGGACAGGAAGAGCGTCACCAGATGCGCGTTTGTGTCCGGTGGCAATTCCGAACCGGTGCCCAACCCGAAAGGGGGCGGCACCACCAGCGTATGCCGAAAGGTATATGACAAGGAGAGTGAACAGTGGATAGAGCTGGAAAAGAAGAGCTCGTCTCACATTATAGCGGCATTTTTGAAAATGCCGGTGTGATTGTTGTGACCCACTATTCGGGGCTTTCCGTGCCGGATCTCGATGAGCTTCGGCACCAAATGGCGGATGTCGGTGGCACGGTCAAAGTGACCAAAAACCGTCTCGTCAAGCTCGCTCTCGCAGGAACACCAAACGAGTCTGTCGGCGAATATTTCATCGGCCCGACCGCGATTGCCTTTTCGGACGATCCGGTCGCTGCCCCGAAAGTCGCCGCCAAATTTGCCAAGGGGAATGACAACCTCAAAATCCTTGGTGGCATTATGGACGGAACTGTCCTCGATGCTGAAGGTGTCAAAAATCTGGCGTCGCTGCCGTCTCTGGGCGAGCTGCGCGGTCAACTTGTCGGACTTATCAATTCGCCTGCCACGAAACTGGCTGGCGTATTGCAAGCTCCGGCCGGTCAACTGGCCCGCGTAATTGGCGCCAAAGCTGCAGAGGGAGATGCTGCTTAATCGCAGCAAGTCCCGGATCAACCGATTGGAGAAAAAAATGGCTGATATTGAAAAAATTGCCGATGACCTCTCAAGCCTGTCCGTGATGGAAGCGGCCGAGCTAGCAAAACTTCTGGAAGACAAATGGGGCGTTTCTGCCGCTGCACCTGTTGCAGTAGCTGCCGCGCCTGCAGCCGGCGGCGACGCCGGTGCTGCTGAAGAGAAGGACGCGTTTACCGTCGTTCTCGCCTCAGCCGGCGACCAGAAAATTAACGTTATTAAGGAAGTTCGTGCGATCACCGGCCTTGGTCTGAAAGAAGCCAAGGAAATGGTTGAAGGTGCGCCGAAAGACCTGAAAGAAAACGTACCGACCGCCGAAGCCAATGAGCTGAAAGAAAAGCTCGAAGGCGTTGGCGCAACTGTCGAGCTGAAATAGCGCGCAGTTTTAATAAAGGGGTGGTTGGGCGCATCGTGTCCGGCCACCCCATCTTGCCTTTAAGGCACATGCTCCCAAATCGCGGGTAGGGAGTGTGCACCGGGGAAACCCGAAAACCGGAATTCCGGGCCCGCTTGGCAAAAGTGAGGAAGCTCATGTCGCAAGCTTACGCAGGTCGCAAACGTGTCCGCCGTTCATTCGGTCGCATTCCACAAGTCGTGAAAATGCCCAATCTGATTGAAGTTCAGAAATATTCCTATGACCAGTTCCTGCAGGTGCAAGCCCCTGATGGCGGTCGTGATGAAGACGGTTTGCAGGCTGTGTTCAAATCGGTATTCCCGATTAGTGATTTTTCCGGCGCCTCGATGCTGGAATTCGTCTCCTATGAATTTGAAAAACCCAAATACGACGTCGAAGAGTGCCAGCAGCGCGGCATGACCTATGCCGCACCGCTCAAGGTGACGCTCCGTCTGGTGGTTTTTGATATTGATGAAGAAACCGGTGCCAAATCGGTGAAAGATATTAAAGAGCAAGAAGTCTATATGGGCGACCTGCCTTTCATGACCGATAATGGCACTTTTGTCGTCAACGGCACGGAGCGGGTGATTGTTTCGCAAATGCACCGTAGCCCGGGCGTCTTCTTCGACCATGATAAAGGTAAAACGCATGTGTCCGGCAAGCTGTTGTTTGCCGCCCGCATCATTCCTTACCGTGGTTCGTGGCTCGACTTTGAGTTCGACGCCAAGGATATTCTGCATGTGCGCATTGACCGCCGCCGCAAATTGCCGGCCACAGTGCTGCTGCACGCGCTGGATTATGCCTCCGATACCATTCTCGAAATGTTCTACGACAAAGTCACTTACAAGCTCGGCAAAGATGGCTGGGTCACTGATTTTGACCCCGAACAACGTCGCGGCTCCAAGCCGGTCTATGATTTGGTGGATGCCAAATCGGGCGATGTGGTGGTCGAAGCGGGGCAGAAAATTTCGCCGCGCAAAGCCCGCTTGCTGGCTGAAGAAGGTCTGAAACAGCTTCTGGTCGGCGACGTAGAGCTTATCGGTCGCTTTTTGTCTGACGAGCTGGTAAGCTATGAAACCGGTGAGATTTTTGCCGAAGCCGGTGACGAGATTACCGAGGAGCTGCTCGCCGAGTTGAAAGAAAAAGGCTATGACGAGCTGAGTGTGCTGGATATCGATCCGGTCAATAAAGGCCCGTTCATCCGCAATACTTTGTTAGCCGATAAATCGAGCGACAAGCTGTCGGCTTTGGAAGAAATTTACCGCGTCATGCGTCCGGGCGAGCCGCCGACGCCTGAAACCGCGCAAGCGCTGTTCGACGGTCTGTTCTTCGATAGCGAGCGTTACGACCTGTCGGCCGTCGGTCGCGTTAAAATGAATATCCGCCTCAATCAAGAATGCCCGGATGATATCCGTGTGCTGCGCAAGGAAGATATTGTCGGCGTCGTGCGGACGCTGGTCGGTTTGCGCGATGGGCGTGGCGATATTGACGATATCGACAATCTCGGCAATCGCCGTGTGCGCTCGGTCGGTGAACTGATGGAAAATCAGTATCGCATCGGCCTGCTGCGCATGGAGCGCGCCATTAAAGAGCGCATGAGCTCTATCGATATTGATACGGTGATGCCGCAAGACCTGATTAACGCCAAGCCGGTTTCGGCCTCGGTGCGTGAGTTCTTCGGCTCCTCGCAATTGTCGCAATTTATGGACCAAACCAACCCGCTGTCTGAGATTACCCATAAGCGTCGCCTGTCGGCGCTTGGCCCGGGTGGTCTGACGCGCGAGCGGGCGGGCTTTGAGGTGCGCGATGTGCACCCGACCCATTACGGCCGTATCTGCCCGATTGAGACGCCGGAAGGCCCGAATATCGGTCTTATCAATTCGCTGGCAACCTTTGCCCGCGTCAATAAATACGGCTTTATCGAAAGCCCGTATCGTCGTGTTGAAGGTGGTAAGGTGACAAAAGAAGTCATCTATCTGTCAGCGATGGAGGAAGCGCGCTTCCGTATCGCGCAGGCCAATATCGGCATTGATGATAATGGCAAGCTGACCGATGAGCTGATTAACTGCCGCATCAATGGTGATTTTGAGATGGTGCCGGCCGATATGGTTGACCTGCTCGATGTATCGCCGAAACAAATCGTTTCGGTCGCCGCGGCGCTTATCCCGTTCCTCGAAAACGATGACGCCAACCGCGCCCTTATGGGATCGAACATGCAACGCCAAGCAGTGCCGCTGCTGCAAGCCGAAGCCCCGCTGGTCGGAACCGGCATGGAAGAAGTGGTGGCGCGCGATAGTGGCGCTGCCATTTCGGCACGCCGCGCCGGTGTCGTTGACCAGGTTGACGCGACGCGTATCGTTATCCGCGCAACTGAAGAAACCGATGCTTCGAAATCGGGCGTCGATATCTACAATCTGCGCAAGTTCCAGCGTTCCAACCAGTCTACTTGCATCAACCAGCGTCCGCTGGTGCGTGTCGGTGACCGCGTTGAAGTTGGCGATGTTGTGGCTGACGGCCCGTCCACTGAGCTTGGCGAATTGGCGCTGGGTCGCAATGTGCTCGTCGCCTTCATGCCTTGGAATGGCTACAATTTTGAAGACTCGATTTTGATTTCCGAGCGCATTGTGCGCGACGATGTTTTCACCTCAATCCATATTGAGGAGTTCGAGGTGATGGCCCGCGATACCAAATTGGGGCCGGAAGAAATCACCCGCGATATTCCCAATGTCGGTGAGGAAGCGCTGAGCAATCTCGACGAAGCAGGCATTGTCTATATCGGGGCCGAGGTTAATCCGGGCGATATTCTGGTCGGTAAAATTACGCCAAAAGGCGAAAGCCCGATGACGCCGGAAGAAAAGCTGCTGCGCGCCATTTTCGGTGAGAAAGCCTCTGACGTGCGTGACACCTCGCTGAAACTGCCGCCCGGTACCGCCGGCACGGTGGTGGAAGTGCGTGTGTTCAACCGCCACGGTATTGATAAAGACGAGCGGGCACTGGCCATTGAGCGCGAAGAAATTGAAGCGCTGGCCAAAGACCGCGATGACGAATTGGCCATTCTGGAACGCAATGTTTACAAGCGTCTGGAAGAAGTGCTGGTCGGCAAGCAAGCCGCTTCAGGCCCCAAAGGGGTTGACGCGGATGCCAAGATTACCAACGCCATGTTGGATGAATTGCCGAGCAGCCAGTGGTGGCAAATCGCGCTGAAAAACGACCAGGCCATGGCCGAAGTCGAAGCCATGAAGAAGCAGTTTGACGACGCCAAAGCGGCGTTGGAAGCCCGCTTCGAGGATAAGGTCGATAAGCTGCAGCGCGGTGATGAATTGCCGCCGGGCGTGATGAAAATGATCAAGGTCTATGTCGCCGTGAAGCGCAAGCTGCAACCCGGTGACAAAATGGCCGGTCGTCACGGTAACAAAGGTGTCATCAGCCGCATTATGCCGGTTGAGGATATGCCGTATCACGATGACGGTACCCCGGTTGATATTGTGCTCAATCCGCTCGGCGTGCCGAGCCGGATGAATGTCGGGCAAATTCTCGAAACCCATTTGGGTTGGGCGTGTGCCGGTTTGGGGCGTCAGATTAATGACGCGCTGACCGCTTATGAGCGCGAAGGCGATGTGGCGAAAGTCAAAGAGACGTTGAAAGATGTCTATTCGGATGACCCGGCCGTCGGCAAATTGTCGGATGGCGAAGTTATTGAGATGAGCCAGACGCTGCGGCGTGGTGTGCCGGTGGCGACGCCGGTATTTGACGGCGCGGTCGAAAGCGACATTGTCGAAATGCTCGGCAAAGCCGGCATTGACAGCTCCGGTCAGGTGCAATTGCACGATGGCCGCACCGGTGAGCCGTTCGACCGCAAGGTGACGGTCGGCTACATCTATATGCTGAAACTCCACCATCTGGTGGATGACAAAATCCACGCCCGTTCCATTGGCCCCTACAGCCTCGTCACCCAGCAGCCGCTTGGTGGTAAGGCGCAATTTGGCGGCCAGCGTTTCGGCGAGATGGAAGTGTGGGCGCTGGAAGCTTATGGCGCTGCCTATACGTTGCAGGAAATGCTGACGGTGAAATCTGATGATGTTGCCGGTCGGACCAAAGTCTATGAGGCGATTGTCAAAGGTGATGACACATTCGAAGCGGGTATTCCCGAAAGCTTCAATGTGTTGGTGAAAGAAATCCGTTCCTTGGGTCTCAATGTCGAGCTGACAGAGAGCCGTAAGGATAATCAGGAATAGGGCGAAGCCCGCTGAATTAAAAGAGCGGCGACAGCCGTATCGCAGGAGAAGAGCGCATGAACCACGAGGTCATGAACATTTTCAACCCGCAGGCCAACCAACAGGCCTTCGACCAAATTCGTATTTCGATCGCCAGTCCGGAAAAAATTCTTTCCTGGTCTTACGGTGAGATTAAAAAACCGGAGACGATTAACTATCGGACCTTTAAGCCGGAGCGCGATGGTCTGTTTTGCGCCCGTATTTTCGGCCCGATTAAGGATTATGAGTGCCTGTGCGGGAAATATAAGCGGATGAAGTTTAAAGGCGTCATCTGCGAGAAATGCGGTGTGGAAGTGACGCTCACCAAAGTGCGCCGCGAGCGCATGGGCCATATCGAACTGGCCGCACCTGTGGCGCATATCTGGTTCTTGAAATCGCTGCCGAGCCGCATTGGCTTGCTGCTCGATATGACGCTGAAGGATTTGGAGCGCGTCCTGTATTTCGAAAACTTCATCGTTCTCGACCCGATGCTGTCGCCGCTTGAAAAAGGCCAATTGCTGACCGAAGAAGAATATTTCGACGCGCAAGACGAGCATGGCGAGGACAATTTCGTTGCCGGTATCGGCGCCGAAGCGGTGCGAGTGATGCTGGAAGAGCTTGATCTCGAAGAGCTACGCGAAGAATTGCGCGTTGGCATTGCCGAGGCGACAACAGAGTTGAAGCCGCGCAAACTGGCCAAGCGTCTGAAAGTGGTCGAGGCATTTATCCGCTCGGGCAGTCGTCCGGAATGGATGATACTGAATGTCGTGCCGGTCATCCCGCCGGAATTGCGCCCGCTCGTGCCGCTGGATGGCGGTCGTTTCGCGACCTCCGACCTGAATGATTTGTATCGCCGCGTCATTAACCGGAATAATCGTCTGAAGCGCCTTATCGAATTGCGCGCGCCGGATATTATTGTCCGCAATGAAAAGCGTATGCTGCAGGAATCGGTCGATGCGCTGTTTGATAATGGCCGTCGTGGCCGGGTTATTACCGGTGGTAATAAGCGTCCGCTGAAATCGCTGTCCGACATGCTGAAAGGCAAGCAGGGCCGCTTCCGTCAGAACCTGCTCGGGAAGCGCGTTGACTATTCGGGCCGCTCGGTGATTGTGGTCGGGCCGGAGCTGAAATTGCACCAATGTGGCCTGCCGAAGAAAATGGCGTTGGAATTGTTCAAGCCGTTTATCTATTCGCGACTTGAGGCGAAAGGTCTGTCGGCCACCGTCAAGCAATCCAAGAAAATGGTCGAGAAAGAACGCCCCGAAGTTTGGGATATTCTAGATGAGGTCATTCGCGAGCATCCGGTGATGCTGAACCGCGCGCCGACGCTGCACCGCTTGGGCATTCAGGCGTTTGAGCCGGTGCTGATTGAAGGCAAAGCCATTCAACTGCATCCGCTGGTTTGCGCCGCCTTTAACGCCGACTTTGACGGCGACCAAATGGCCGTGCATGTGCCGCTGTCGCTGGAAGCCCAGTTGGAAGCCCGCGTGCTGATGATGTCCACCAATAATATCCTGCATCCGGCCAATGGCGCGCCGATTATCGTGCCGTCACAAGATATTGTGCTGGGTCTTTATTATATGACGCTGCAGCGCGATGGTTTGCCGGGCGAGGGCACCATTATTGGCGATTTGGCTGAGTTGGAACTGGCACTCGACAATCGGGTCGTCACCTTGCACACCAAAATCAAAGGGCGCATTGAGGAAATGGACGCTGACGGCAATCTGGTGCCGCGCGTGGTTGAGACCACGGCCGGTCGCTATATGCTGGGTCAAGAACTGCCCAAGCACGCCAATGTGCCGTTCGACACCATTAACAAATTGATGACCAAGAAAGAGATTTCCAAAGTCATCGACGCCGTCTATCGCCATTGCGGTCAAAAAGAGACAGTTATTTTCTGCGACCACATTATGAAAGTCGGCTTCCGCGAAGCTTGCAAAGCCGGTATTTCTTTCGGCAAAGACGATATGGTTATTCCCGAAGACAAGGTGGGCCTGATTGAAGAGACCACCAAGCTGGCGAAGGAATATGAGCAGCAATATATTGACGGCCTGATTACGCAAGGCGAGAAATATAACAAAGTGGTGGATGCTTGGGCGCGCTGCACCGACCGTGTGGCCGATGCCATGATGGGCAAAATTTCCACCGTCGATGCCAGTGATACGGATGATGATAGCTTCATCAATTCGATTTATATGATGTCGCATTCGGGCGCGCGTGGTTCACCCGCTCAGATGAAACAGCTGGCCGGTATGCGCGGTCTGATGGCCAAACCGTCGGGCGAGATTATCGAAACGCCGATTATCTCGAACTTCAAAGAAGGTCTGTCGGTGTTGGAATATTTCAACTCGACCCACGGGGCACGGAAAGGCCTGGCCGATACGGCGC
This sequence comes from PS1 clade bacterium, assembly GCA_016779015.1. Taxonomy (GTDB): domain Bacteria; phylum Pseudomonadota; class Alphaproteobacteria; order RS24; family RS24; genus UBA8337. The sequence continues at coordinate 10,163 of JADHOK010000035.1, forward strand.
TGAAAACCGCTAACTCCGGCTATCTGACCCGTCGTCTGGTGGACGTGGCGCAAGACTGCATTGTCAATGAAGTCGATTGCGGCACCAAAGACGGCATCACCGTCGCCGCGGTTATCGATGCCGGTGAAGTTATCACCTCATTGTCCGAGCGCGTGCTGGGTCGCGTGCCGGTTGATAATGTGGTCAATCCGGCGACCGATGAAATCATCGTCAAAAAAGGCACGCTGATTTCGGAAGAACACGCGCCGGCTATTGAAGAGGCCAATCTGGTTAACATTAAAGTGCGTTCGCCGCTGACTTGCGAAGTTAAGTCCGGCGTTTGCGCGACCTGTTATGGTCGTGATTTGGCGCGCGGCACACCGGTCAATATTGGCGAGGCTGTCGGCGTTATCGCGGCGCAGTCAATTGGTGAACCGGGCACGCAGTTGACCATGCGCACCTTCCACATTGGTGGTACGGCGCAGGTGGTTGACCAGTCATTTATCGAGTCCAATGCCGATGGCGTTGTGCAGCTTGAAAATGCCAGCATCGTGAAAGACAGCAGCGATCGGCCGGTTGTGATGAGCCGTAATGTGGTCATCAAAATCGTTGACAATAACGGTCTGGAGCGGGCCAGTCATAAGCTGGCTTACGGTGCGCGCCTGCGCGTCGAGGAAGGCCAAGAGGTTTCCCGCGGTGACCGTCTGGCGGAATGGGAGCCTTATGCAATCCCCATCCTCACCGAGCTTGAGGGCGTGGTCGAGTTTGAAGATTTGGTCGAGGGCGTTTCGGTTATCGAAACCACTGACGAAGCGACCGGCATCAGCCAGCGCGTCGTCATCGATGCCTCTACAGGCAGCCGCGGCAGCAATTTGAAACCGGCCATTGTTGTCAAAGACGATAAAGGCAAAATCAAAACGCTTTCAAACGGCAATGAAGCGCGCTTCATTCTGGCCGCCGAAGCTATTTTGTCGGTTGAGCCGGGCGCAAGCGTCCATGCCGGTGACACGCTGGCGCGTATCCCGACCGAGGGCGCATCAACCAGTGATATTACCGGCGGTTTGCCGCGGGTTGCTGAATTGTTTGAAGCGCGGCGTCCGAAAGACCACGCGATTATCGCTGAAATCACCGGTAAGGTTGAGTTTGGGCGCGATTATAAGAATAAGCGCCGCATCGTCATCCAGCCGGAATCTGCCGATATGGAGCCGGTCGAATATCTGGTGCCGAAAGCCAAGCACTTGTCGGTGCAAGAGGGCGACGTTATCGAGAAAGGCGAATACCTTATCGATGGCCACCCGGCACCGCATGATATTCTTGCGATTTCCGGCGTTGAAGAGCTGGCCGCCTATCTCATCAATGAGATTCAGGATGTCTATCGCCTGCAAGGTGTGACCATTAACGATAAGCACATTGAGGTGATTGTTCGCCAGATGCTGCAAAAAGTCGAAGTGCAAGTCACCGGCGACAGCATCTATCTGAAAGAAGAGCAGATTGACAAAATCGAGTTTGAAGCGGAAGTCGAGCGTCTGAAAGCGGAAGGCAAAGAGCCGCCCGTGGCGACGCCTATCCTTCTCGGCATCACCAAAGCCTCGCTGCAAACCCGCTCCTTCATCTCGGCCGCGTCGTTCCAAGAAACCACCCGGGTTCTTACCGAGGCGGCGATTAATGGCAAATATGATGAGCTTGTCGGCTTGAAAGAGAACGTCATTGTTGGCCGCCTCATTCCGGCCGGTACCGGTGGTTTGATGCAGCGTCTGAAAGGCGAGGCCGCCGAACGCGATGCCGAGCTGGAAGCGCTCAATCCGACCCCCGAATTGCCCGTCGAAGGCACCGAAAATGAGGGCGATGCCGAAGCCGTTCCGGCAGA
>JADHOK010000036.1 GCA_016779015.1 PS1 clade bacterium
TTGCCCAATTGCTGGCGCAGCACCCGGCGCGGCACTTCTTCCACCTTGCCGCTCTCCAATTGGCCCAGTTGAAACGGCCCAAAGCTCAAACGAATGAGACGGTTCACTTTCAACTCCAGCGCCTCCAGCACTTTTTTAATCTCGCGATTTTTGCCCTCGCGCAGCGCCATGGTCAGCCACACATTGCCGCCTTGCACGCGCTCCAAAGACGCCTCGATGGAGCGATAGCGCACGCCGTCAATCTCGATACCTCTTTTCAGCCCTTGCAGCCGTGCCTCATCGGCCTTGCCAAAAGCACGCACCCGATAGCGCCGCAGCCAGCCCGTGCTAGGCAATTCTAAAAACCGCTTCATGCCGCCATCATTGGTGAGGAGCAAAAGCCCTTCCGTATTGATGTCGAGCCGCCCTACCGTATTGACGCGCGGCAGGCTGGGCGGCAATTTTTGAAACACCGTTTCGCGTCCCTGCGGGTCGCGATTGGTGGTCACCAAACCGGCCGGCTTGTGATACCGCCACAGGCGCGGCGGGTCGGGCTCGGCAAGCGGTTTGCCATCGACGGTGATATTATCTTTTTGCGTGACATTGAAAGCTGGCGTATCGAGGCGGCGTCCGTTCACGGCCACGCGGCCATCTGCGATATATCGCTCGGCATCGCGCCGCGAACACACACCGGCGCGGGCCAACACTTTGGCAATACGGTCGCCCTCAAAGGCGCTTTTCTTATCCATGCTTTTTATCCATGCCGTGGTGTAGCATGCGCCGCGCCCGCCATGCTAGTGTCGCGCGCATGAGCGAGGATTTCATGCAAATGGCGCTGGACGAAGCGCAAGCCGCAGCCAATGCCGGCGAAGTGCCGGTGGGTGCGGTGCTGGTCAGCCCCGACGGCCAAGTGCTGGCGCGCGCGCGTAATATGATGCGCGCCGCAAACGACCCGACCGCGCATGCCGAGATCGCCGCCATTCGCGCCGCCTGCCAAAAACGGGGCAATGAACGCCTCACAGGTTGCAGCCTTTATGTGACGCTGGAACCATGCCCGATGTGCGCCGGTGCCATTGCCGAGGCACGCATCGCCAAACTTTTTTATGGCGCGGCCGATATAAAAGGCGGCGCGGTGGATAATGGCGTCGCTCTGTTTGACCAGAAAAGCTGCCACCACGCCCCCGAAGTCATTGGCGGCCTGCGCGAAAGCGACAGCGCCGCTCTGCTGAAAGACTTTTTTGCCCTGCGGCGAAATGGTTAGCGCCTAGGCCGCTTTTTTGCTTGGCACTGGCCGTGCCATTTCCTAGTCTTTTGGCAATTGAGAGGGAGACCAAAATGATTTTCGAACATAATGACCGCACCAAGGAATTGATTGCCCGCGTCGAAGCTTTTATGGACGCGCATATCTATCCGAATGAAGGCACCTATGCCGAGCAAATGGACGCGTTTCGTGCCGACGGCAATCCGTGGCAAGTGCCGCAAATTCTGGAAGAGCTGAAAGAAAAAGCCAAAACCGAAGGCCTGTGGAACCTATTCCTGCCCGAAAGCGATCGCGGTTTCGGTCTCTCCAATGTCGAATACGCACCGCTTTGCGAAATTATGGGCCGCGTCGGCTTCGCGTCGGAAGTGTTCAACTGCTCGGCGCCCGACACCGGCAATATGGAAGTGCTGGAACGCTACGGCAATGACCGCCATAAGGAAGAATATATGGTGCCGCTGCTGAACGGTGAAATCCGCTCGGCGTTTTTGATGACCGAACCGCTGGTCGCCTCATCAGACGCCACCAATATCGAGACCAAAATTGAGCGCGATGGCGATGAGTATGTCATTAACGGCCGCAAATGGTGGTCGTCAGGCGTCGGTGACCCGCGCTGCAAAATTGCCATTGTGATGGGTAAAACCAATCCCGACGCACCGCGTCACCAGCAGCAAAGCCAAGTTCTGGTGCCGCTGGACGCGCCGGGCATTGAGGTTGTTCGTATGCTACCGGTCTTCGGTTATGACGACGCGCCGCACGGCCATGCTGAGGTGCTGCTGAAAGATGTGCGTGTACCGGCTGAAAACCTGCTGCTCGGCGAAGGCCGCGGTTTTGAGATTGCGCAAGGCCGCCTTGGCCCGGGCCGCATTCACCACTGCATGCGCACCATTGGTGTCGCCGAACGCGCCTTGGAGAAAATGTGCGAGCGTCTGATGACGCGGACCGCTTTCGGTAAGCGCGTGGCTGACCAAAGCGTCTGGGAACAGCGCATCGCCGAAGCGCGCACCAATATCGAAATGAGCCGCCTTTTGACCATGAAAGCCGCTTACATGATGGATACGGTGGGCAATAAGGTTGCCAAAAGCGAGATTGCGCAAATTAAAGTTGCCGGTCCGCGCATCGCACTGCAAATCATCGATGACGCCATTCAGGCGCATGGTGGCGGCGGCGTGACCACTGATTTCGGTCTGGCCCGTATGTATTCAGGCATCCGCACTCTGCGTATCGCCGACGGCCCCGATGAAGTGCACAACCGCACCATCGCCCGTTTGGAGTTGAAAAAATACGCCGATCTGAGCCAAGCCGGTGACGCTGAATTGAAAACACTGGATGTGCCGCGCTCATAAAGAGACCGCATTAAGGCTGATATTAAACCCCGCTCTGGCCCTATTTGGCTTCAGGGCGGGGTTTTTTATCGGCGACCGAACAGGCGTTCAATATCGGCCAGCTTCAATTCGACATAGGTCGGGCGACCATGATTGCACTGGCCCGAATTAGGCGTCGCCTCCATATCGCGCAATAGCGCGTTCATCTCATCGGAATTGAGACGCCGTCCGGCGCGCACCGATGTATGGCACGCCAGCGTGCCGGCAATCTCCTCAAGCTTCTCCTTGAGCGCTAGTCCGGCCCCCAGTTCGCGCATCTCTTCGGCCATATCGGCCAGCATGGTTTTGCAATCAGCACCGTAAAGCATGGCCGGCACTTCGCGCAGCATCACCGCTTTGCGTCCGGCTTGCGGCGGGCCGAAATCCTCGATTACAAAACCCAACTCGGCCAGTTCGGCAGCGCGCGACAACAACAAAAGAGCGGCGTCTTCGTCCAGCTCGGCGACTTCCGGCACCAGCAGGATTTGTCGCTTAATACCGCTCTCGGCAATCTGCTTTTTCATCCACTCATAAACCAGCCGTTCATGCGCCGCGTGCTGGTCAACAATCACAAAGCCGTCATGGGTCTGCGCCAGCACATAGGTTTCGTGCAGTTGCGCGCGCGCCAGCCCCAAAGGCAAACGCGCCAAAGAACCGGCATCTGCTGGTTCGGCCATGGCCGCCGCCGCTTGCGGCGTTGACAGCCATTGCGCCGCCGCCTCCGAAAGGCCCGGCGGGTTTGGCTCTAGCGGCGCTTGAAAATTCTGCGCCGCCGCAAAGTCACCCTGCCCTGTATGCGGGGCATTGCCGGGCCGAAACGCCGCCATGGTCTGCCCCGCCACTGTGGTCGAAGCGCGATGGCCGGCTTCGCCCAAAGCCGCGCGCAAGCCGCCGACAATCATCGAGCGAATAAGACCGGCATCGCGGAAGCGCACCTCGGTCTTGGCCGGATGCACATTGACGTCCAGCTCAGCCGGCGGCAATTCGATGAACAAAGCCAGCGCCGGATGCCGATTGCCGGCGAGGAAATCTTGATAAGCACCGCGCACCGCGCCGTTCAAAAGCTTGTCGCGCACCGGTCGGCCATTGACCACCAAATATTGTTTTTGCGCGGTCGCATGATTGAAAGTCGGCAGCCCTGCGAAACCATACAGACGAACGCCATCGCGTTCGGCCATCACGGGCACCGCATTATCGGCGAAATCGCGCCCCAATATTGCGCCCAATCGTTTCAACTGGCCGTCATCACCGGCCTCGGGCGGATAGGCGAAAGTCTTGCGCCCATCGCTGGTCAGGGAAAAGCCGATACGCGGATGCGCCATGGCGAGGCGTTTGAGAATATCGCTCACCGCCGTCGTTTCGGCGCGGTCGGATTTCAGGAATTTCAGCCGCGCCGGTGTGGCAAAAAACAGATCGCGCACCTCCACCCGTGTCCCCACAGCCCCGGCCGCCGGCGCGATTGGCGTCACGCGACCGCCATTCACCGATACGCTATGCGCGCTGTCGGCATTGGCGGTGCGGCTGGTCAGGGTCAAATGCGCCACCGCGCCAATGCTTGGCAGCGCCTCGCCACGAAACCCGAGACTGGCGATTTGAAACATTCGATTGCCACCATCGCCCTCGGGCAATTTAGAGGTGGCGTGACGTTCAATGGCCAACGCCAGGGCCGCGTCATCCATGCCGTGGCCGTCATCCTCGACCAATATCAGGCTCTTGCCGCCTTGGCCGAGACTGACATCGATTTGGCGCGCCCCCGCATCAATGGCGTTTTCAACCAGCTCTTTCACCGCGCTGGCCGGGCGCTCCACCACCTCACCGGCGGCGATGCGGTTGATTGTGGCTTCGGGCAGGCGACGAATTATGGCCATCAGTCCGAGCCCATTTCAGAAAGATAATGTTTGGCGCGAATTTTACCGGCCTCGACAGCCGGTTGGTCAAACGCATCGACGCCAAGACCGTCAGCGGCGTAAATCGTCTCCAGCTGAAAATGCATCAGCAGCGCGCCAAGGGTGGCATCGTCAATCGCGTCGAGCGCCATATGGCGCAGCGGACGTCCCGCCTCGATGAGCGTATCGATAGTGCCGCGCGCCTCGGCATCGACCAGATTGCCCATACTGTGTCCGGCCAGTGCCGCCACGGCGCTATCATCGGCAAAACTTTCAGGCACGCGGGTGCCGGTGCCGCGCGTCGGCTGCGTCAACACGGTGTAAAACTTGTCATCAGGGCCGGCCATATAAAGCTGCATCTGGCTGTGCTGGTCTACCGGCCCCAGCGCATTCACCGGCACCGAGCCTTTGCCCTGCTTGCCGAGGCTCTCGGCCCAAAGCTGGCGATACCAAAAAGCCAAGCGCTCCAAACGGTCGGCATAGGCCATCATCACCGAAATATTGCGCCCCGCCGCCATGTGCGCCAACTGTGTCGCCGCGCCCAAAAGCGGCGCGAAAGCGTGCGCCGCACCTTCAAGCCCGGCGGCCACCGAAGCCGCACCGGCGCGTATTTTCGCTACATCCGCACCGGCCCAAATGGCGGGCAGCAGGCCGACATTGGTGAAGACGGAAAACCGCCCGCCAATATCATCCTCATGGTCAAGCAGCGCAAAACCATGCGCCGCCGCCAGACGCCGCAGCGCATTATCACCGCGACCTGCAATACCGCCCATATGTTTTGCCGCATCGAGGCCTTGCGCTTGCAGCGCCAATAGCGCGCCACCGGCTTGCATCATGGTCTCGGCCGTGCCGCCCGATTTCGACACCACCAGAAAACGGCTAGCCGTCAGCCCCCCCTCCAGCAAGCGGGCATAGCTTTCAGCGTCCAGATTATCGACAAACACCAATTGCGGGCCGGTCATTTGTCCGGCCGGGGTCAGCGCGCCATGCACTTGCGCCAATACTTGCGCGCCAAGGCTGGAGCCACCCGTGCCGAGAATAAGAATGCGCTCAGCGCCGTCCCCAAGCGTCGCCGCCAAACTCTGCATCGGTGCTATGTCATCCGTCTTATCGCCCAACAGCATATGCGGCAGCGGCGCGTTTTGGTAACGCGTATGGGCTTTGCCCAACACCGCCAGCGCCGCGTCAAAATGCGGTTGCGCGGCGGCATCCAACGCGTGGGTTAAATCCTGCTGAAGCATATGCCATCTGTCCTTAATCAAAGCCGACTCGACATTATTCTAACAGCCTGACCATCGAAAACCACCGCCGCGGACGCGCCAAGGCCAGACCTTGCACAATAATTTTTCACCGCTAGATTAGGCGCGATGAGTGAGGACGAGCTTTACGAAAAGGTGATGCGGCGCGGCCTGGCCGCTGCGGCGGTGCTGGGTTTGCTGATTGCGCTGGTGGCGGCGACACCGGCCGAGCGCGCGCGCCTCTCCGAAGCCGGCGCCATCGCCAAGGTCAATGACCACCATATCGACCGCACCGAATACGCCGCCGCCTATCAGGCGCTGCTTTCCGACAAGACCAAAGCGCCAACAGCGGGCGATAAAAAACTGGTGCTCGATCGATTGATTGAAGAGGAATTGCTGGTGCAGCGCGGCCTCGAGATAGGTCTGCTGGACGGCGACGCTGCGGTGCGCAAAGCCGTCGCCATGGCGGTCATCGAATTTGTGCTGGCGCAAGACGGCACGGACGCGCTGGGCGAACGGTCGCTGCGCACTTATTACGAAGAGAATAAACAGCGTTTTACCCCGGCCAGCCGTCTGCAAGTGGCGCAAATTTTTGTGCCTTATGGCGCGACGCCCGACGATGCGGCGGTGACCACGCGGCTCGACGAGGTGCGCACCGCGCTGCGCCGTGGCGATGATTTTACCGCAACCGCGCAAGCGCTAGGTACTGAAATTTTGCCGCCCCTACCGCGCGTTATGCTGACGCCCAATAAGATGACCGATTATTTAGGCCCCACGCTGACGGCGGCGGCGGCGAGGTTGCCGCAAGGCGCCATCTCCGATGCGCTGGCCGGCCCAACCGGTTGGCATTTTCTGAAAATCATCCGCAACCAGCCGGGCACACCGCCCGCTTTTGACGATATTCGCGCGCAAATCATCGACGCGCTGCGCCGCGATAATGACGACAGCGCCTTGCGCGATTATCTCGACTGGCTGCGCGGCCGCGCCGATATCGTGCTGGCACCCGACGCGCCGCAATAGAATTGTCACCGAGATGACTTCCTTCATGCGTTTGTTTGCGTTTTTGGTACTGGCCGCCGCTGGTCTCGCGGCGCTTTCGCCGACCCCGGGGTGGGCGCATAATAAGAGCCTCAGTTTTTCCGACTGGCATTGGGACGGCAAGATGCTTTATGTCAGTTTCACCGCCCCGTCACGCGACGTCACCTTGCTGCCCGAGGTGACAACCAGTCAAAATCTCGCGCAAGCCTTGGGTCGGCACGTGGCGACGCATTTGCAGCTCACGCAAATCAAGTCGCGGTGCGCGCTGGAACGCGGCTTTAACGCCGCCCCGGCGCGGCAAGGCTATGTGCGCGTTACCGGCCGTTTTGCCTGCTTTAACGAAACCGCGCCGATCGAGATAAATAACCACGCTTTCTTCAATCTGGCGCGCAGTCATGTGCATTTCGCGCGGCTGTCTTTGCAAGAAGACCCGGCACTGGACGGCACTGAGCTTTTATTTACCGCCACCCAACGCATGCACCGCATCGCGCTGGCCGTTGACGGCGCGGCAAGCGGGCGTATTGAAACCGATATGACTTTCGGCGAGATTTTTTCCGGCCATTTCGGCCTCGGTGTCGCGCATATCATCACCGGTTATGACCATCTGGCTTTTGTCTTTTGTCTGCTGCTGATTGGCGGCACGCGTAACCAGACGCTCTTGTTGATTACCGGTTTCACCATTGGCCATTCCATCACATTGGCGCTGGCCGCTTTGGGGCTGGTGCGCGCCGACCCGCAAGTGGTCGAGGCGCTTATCGGATTTTCCATCGCGCTGGTGGCGGCCGAACGCGTGCTGGCGCGCAATCGGCTGATGCTACGCACCGGCCTTACTGCAGCGGCGGTGTTTTTTGCCCTCTCCTTCATCTCAGCAGTGACGACCAATGGCGGCGGCGGTTTCGGGCTTGGTGTTTGGGCCGGTCTGACGCTGTTCTGTCTGGCCTATGGTCTGGTTATCCGCGACAGCGATGACGCGCTGCGCCTCGCCCCGCTGATGACCATTGCTTTCGGTCTCATCCACGGTTTCGGGTTTGCCGGTGTGTTGGCCGATATCGGCCTGCCGCCAGGTAATGTCGCGGGCGCGCTATTCGGTTTCAATATCGGCATTGAGGTCGGGCAATTATTGGTGTTTATCCCGCTGGTTTTTCTGGGCCCTTATCTGTTGGAAGAATTGCCGACCCCGCCGATTAAATGGGCCGATTTGGCGGCCTTGATATTGACCGTCTTGGGCACGTTTTTATTCGTATCGCGCGCCCTATTTTAGAGCGAATTGGTTTAGAGCGAATTGGTTTTGAGCGCAGAAACGGGCAGGTTTTCGCGAAAAGCTGTGTTGAAAGGCTTTTAGGACGTCAATTCTGTATCGGAAATTATCACCCCGTCTTCATCGGCGTAAATCCAGTCGTCGGGATGAACGGTGACGCCCGAAAAACGCAGAGCGACATCGAAAGAGCCAAGGCCGCGCTTCTGACTTTTTCTCGGATGACTGGCCAGCGCTTTAATGCCGACATTTTCGCCCGCCAACTCGGCGCGGTCGCGCACGCAGCCATTAATAATGACACCGGCCCAGCCATTCTCAGCCGCCAGCGCGGCCAGATTGCCACCAAATAAAGCGCAATTCATCGAGCCACCGCCATCGACAACCAGCACGCGGCTTTCGCCCGCCATCTCAACGGCGGCGCGCAGCTTGGTATTATCCTCGAATGTAACGAGCGTTTTGGCGCGGCCGTGAAAGCGCGTGCGCCCCCCGAAATCTCGGTAAGTCGGCGGCAGATAACGCAAGCGGGCTTTGCCCTCATAGGCATCCGACAAATCGGTCGTCATATATTTTGTGTCAGCCATTCAGGTTCCGCCAAATTGTTAAGACCAAAAAAAGGGGGCTTGCAGTCAATGCCGCAAGCCCCCGGCAATTTCCGATGCCCGATTTAGAACTGGTTCATCGTATTGTCTTCACCCGACGCCAGCAGCGCCATATCGCCGGAGAAATATTCTTTGTGGTCATCGCCAATGTTCGAACCGGCGAGGTCTTGGTGCTTGACCGATGCCATGCCGCGACGAATTTCTTTGCGCTGCACATCGCGTACATAGGCCAGCATGCCGAGGTCACCGAAATAACCTTCCGACAACACATCCGTGCCCAGCGCCGTATCGTGATAGGTCGGCAGGGTGATGAGGTGGTGGAAGATACCGGCTTCGCGCGCGCCATCGGCTTGGAAGCTTTGCACCAGCTTGTCGGCTTCAGCCGCCAGCTCGCTATCGTCAAATTTCGGGTCCATCAGGCCTTGCGGGTCAGACGCCGGGTCCGGATAGGCTGAGACATCTTTGCCCGCAGCAACCCATTCGCTGTGCACCTGATTACGGAAGTTCAGCGTCCAATTAAAGCTCGGCGAGTTGTTGTAAACCAGCTTGGCGTTCGGGATGGCTTCGCGAATGCGGTTGACCATGCCACCGATTTGGCCGACATGGGGCCGCTCGGTTTCAATCCACAACAGGTCGGCGCCGTTTTGCAGCGCCGTGATGCAATCGAGCACGCAGCGGTCTTCGCCGGTGCCGTCTTTAAACGCATACAGGCCATTAGGCAGGCGCGTCGGCTTGTAAGTCTTGCCGCCTTGCGTCACCACTTGATCGCCCTGCTTAATGCCGGACAGGTCGGAGACCTCTTCCAATTGCAGGAACGCATTATACTGGTCGGCCAAATCGCCCGGCTGTTGCGAGACCGGAATTTTTTGCGTCAGACCGGCGCCGAGGCTGTCGGTCCGCGCCACGATGACGCCATCATTGACGCCCAGTTCGAGAAAGGCATAACGCACAGCGTTAATCTTCGACAGGAAGTCCTCATGCGGCACCGTCACTTTACCGTCTTGGTGACCACATTGTTTGGCGTCGGAAACTTGGTTCTCAATTTGGATGCAACAGGCACCGGCTTCGATCATTTGCTTGGCCAGAAGATAAGTTGCTTCCTCATTACCGAAACCGGCGTCGATATCGGCAATGATTGGCACGACATGCGTTTCATGATTATCAATCGCTGCCAGCGCCGCGTCGACGTCGCCGCCATTGGCGCGCGCTTCGTCGAGGTCAACAAACAAATGACGCAATTCGCGCGCATCGGCTTGACGCAGGAACGTATAAATTTCTTCGATGAGACCGGAAACGGCGGTCTTTTCGTGCATTGACTGGTCCGGCAGCGGGCCGAAGTCTGAGCGCAGCGCCGCGACCATCCAGCCTGACAGATAGACGTAAGACTTGTCGGTGGTCTTGCGGTGGCGTTTCACCGCCATCATCATTTGCTGCGCGGTAAAGCCGTGCCAGCACCCTAGCGACTGGGTGTATTTGCTGCTATCGGCGTCATAATCAGCCATGTCTTTGCGCATAATACCGGCTGTGTAGCGGGCAATGTCGAGACCGGTTTTGAAACGGTTTTGCAGCTCCATACGGGCCGCATATTCCGGGTTAATGGCGGCCCATGGGGCGCCGCCTTGTTTGATGGTTGCAGCTTTTTCAGCAACCAAATCGGTGTATTTCGTCATCACAGAATCCTTCTCAGGCGTTTCGATTGCTTGCTCATACACAGATGACAGCTTGATGTCGAGTGAAACTTAAGCCATTGAAAAAATTAAAGTAAAAAAATTTACACAAATACACTGATATTCTGTTATATATGTAAACCTTGTAAACTTTTGAGCGGCCAAGCCATCATAAAGGCTTGATTCTTAAGCGTGATTCAAAAAGGGGCGTATAGTGGCAGAACAGGGAAAACTGGTCGAACGCAAGCTGTTTGCCGGTGCCCGCGTGCGCCGGCTGCGCCGCGAGCAACGCATGACCCAAGCCGCTATGGCCGAAGCTCTGGGCATTTCGACCAGCTATCTCAATCTCATCGAGCGCGATCAGCGCCCAATATCGGCGCAAATCCTGCTGCAATTGGTCGAAGTCTTCGATATCGACCCGCGCGGCCTGGCCGGCGATGAGGAAGCGCGCGCGCAAACGCAATTGCACGAGGTGTTTTCCGACCCGATGTTTCGTGACACGGCTTTGTCGCGCGCCGAGTTGAAAGACATGGCCGCCGCCAGCCCGGCCGCCGCCGACGCGGTGGCACAGCTTTATCAATCGTTTTTGCAAAGCCGGGCTTCCAACGCGCTATTGGCCGAGCAATTGGCCGGCGGTGACACGGTGGAAAGCGGCGGCAATGCGTTGGCGCTCGAACAAGTGCGCGATTTCATTTCGGCGCAAAATAACTATTTCGCGGCGCTGGATGAGGAAGCCGAGGCCTTGCACGAAGACGCGGTGGCCGGTCACGACGAGCCTTATCTGGCTTTGCGCGCGCGGCTGGAGGAACGCCATAAAGTCAAAACCCGTATCGCGCCGATCGAGGTGATGGATAACACGCTGCGCCGTTATGACCGGCACCGCCAATCGATTTTCCTATCCGAATTGCTCGACCAACCGGGCCGCTCTTTCCAGCTCGCTTATCAACTCGCCTATTTTGAGCAAATGCCCGCCATTGAAGATATTATTGTCGCCTCCGGCATGGAGAGCGAGGAGACGCGCATCGCGGCGCGCATCTCGCTGGCCAATTATTTTGCCGCCGCCGTGCTGATGCCCTATACGGCGTTTTTGAAAACCGCGGAGGTCAATCAATATGACATCACGCTTTTGGGCCGCCGCTTCGGCACCAGTTTTGAGCAAGTGTGTCACCGACTGACAACGCTGCAACGGCCGGGCGCGCGCGGCATCCCCTTCTTCCTCATCCGCGTCGATAATGCCGGCAATATCTCGAAGCGGTTTTCCGCCGGCGGTTTTCATTTCGCCCGCTTTGGCGGCACCTGCCCACGCTGGCATGTGCATGATGCGTTTCGCATCCCCGGCAAAATCTCTACCCAGACCGTGCAGATGGAAGACGGCACGCGCTATTTCTCCATCGCGCGCACGGTGAGCCGCGATAATTCCGGCTTCGGTGTGCCCGACAACCAATTCGCCATCGCCATGGGCTGCGAGATTAAACACGCCGACCGACTGGTCTATGCGCGCGGTATGAACCTCGAAAACGATGAAGGCGACACGCCAATCGGCGT
>JADHOK010000037.1 GCA_016779015.1 PS1 clade bacterium
ATGGTGTTTCGACGCTATAAGCCGGGCGATGGTCTGCTGCCCGATGCGATGGGCATTGCCGCGCCGCGCGCTACTGCCCAACAAGTGACGCCGGATATTGTGCTGCTGCCTTTGTTGGCGTTTGACGGCGCGGGCCGTCGGTTGGGCCGCGGCGGTGGATTTTACGACCGCACATTGGCCAAGCTGCGCGACACCACGCCATGCCGCTTTCTCGGCCTGGCTTTTGACATGCAAATGGTTGACAAATGCCCGACCGCGCCGCATGACGAACCCCTGCACGGTGTGCTGACACCGAGCATTTGGCACGAGTTTAACGAGGATTGAGCGGGTTTCATGCGCATTTTGTTTTTAGGCGATGTAGTAGGGCGCGCCGCGCGCGAAGCGGTGACGCGGCAAGTGCCGGTCTGGCGCACGCAATATGAACTCGATTTTGTCATTGTAAATGGCGAGAACGCGGCCGGTGGTTTCGGCATCACGCCTGATATCACAACGGCGTTTCTTGAGGCCGGTGTCGATGTGGTCTCGACCGGCAACCATGTTTGGGACCAGAGCGATATTCGCGCCTATATTGCGGATGAGCCGCGGCTCTTGCGTCCGGCCAATTTTCCGCCCGAAACACCGGGCAAGGGCGCCGGCCTGTATGAGGTCGGCGACAAGCGTGTGCTGGTGGTCAATGTGATGGGGCAGTTGTTTATGGAATCGCTCGACGACCCGTTTGCCGCGGTCGAACGCGAGCTGAACGCTTGTCCGTTGGGCGAAGCGGCGGATGCGATTATTGTCGATATGCATTGCGAGGCGACGTCGGAGAAAATGGCGATGGGGCATTTTTGCGATGGCCGCGCCAGTCTGGTGGTTGGCACCCATACCCATATTCCAACCGCAGATGCGCAAATTCTGCCGCATGGCACGGCCTATCAAACCGATGCCGGAATGTGCGGCGATTATGACAGTGTCATCGGCATGGAAAAAGAAGAGCCGGTCAATCGCTTTGTTACCAAATTGCGCGGCAGCCGGTTTGGCGCGGCGCAGGGCACACCAACATTGTGCGGCGTGATGGTGGAAACCGACGATAAGACCGGTAAGGCGGTTGCCATTCATCCGATACGCGCCGGTGGCAGGCTTTCCACCGCCGCCCCGACACTGTAAGCTAGAACTGAAACAAAAAGCGGAGGGTGCCATGGCTGGCCATTCCAAATTTAAGAATATTCAGCACCGCAAAGGCGCGCAGGACAAAAAGCGCGCCAAGATTTTCGCTCGTCTGACCAAAGAGATTATGGTCGCGGCGAAAATGGGACTGCCCGATCCGGACGCCAATCCGCGTTTGCGCACGGCGATATTGGCGGCGCGCGCGCAAAACATGCCGAAAGATAATATCGAGCGGGCCATTAAAAAGAGCTCGGATGACGGCGACACGGTTTATGAGGAAGTGCGCTATGAGGGCTTCGGCCCGGCCGGTATCGGTATCATTGTCGAGACGCTGACCGATAACCGCAATCGCACGGCAGCCGAGGTGCGTTCGACTTTTGCCAAAAACGGCGGCAATCTCGGTGAGACCGGTTCGGTGTCTTTCATGTTTGACCGCGTCGGCGCGATTGAGTTCGACGCCGAACGGGCTGACGCCGAAACCGTCTTTGACGCCGCCATTGAAGCGGGCGCGGAAGATGTGGACAGTTCTGATGCGGGCCATGAAATTATCTGCGCGGTGGAAGAATTACACAATGTTGTCAGTGCTCTAGATGGTTCTCTGGGGGAGCCGCGCGCGGCCGATATTATCTGGCGGGCGCAAAATGATATTGCCGTAGACGGCGAAGCAGCCGAAAAAGTAGTAAAGCTGGTCGAAGCGCTGGACGATGTTGACGACGTCCAGAATGTCTATGCCAATTTCGACATTTCGGAAGAGGTGCTGCAGCAGCTTTCGGCCTAATCCTCGAAGGAGGACAAGAGAGGAAAGCAGTTGAGCGCAGCCACAAGACGGCTTATCGGACTGGACCCCGGGCTTCGGTTTACCGGTTGGGGCGTGATTGATATGCGCGGCTCGAAACTCACACATATTGCCAATGGCGCAGTGCGTTCGGACGCGGCGCTATCGCTGGCCGAAAGGCTGCTGCAATTGGATGAAGGGCTGGATGCGGTGGTGGCCGAGCACCGGCCCGATTTTGCCGCTGTCGAACAGACCTTCGTCAATCGCGATGGGGCGGCGACGCTGAAGCTCGGTCAGGCGCGCGCCGTCTGCCTGTTGGTGCCGGCGCGGCGGCGCATTGGCGTCAGCGAATATGCGCCGAATTTTATCAAGCGTAGCGTCACCGGTTCCGGCCATGCCGACAAGAAACAAGTTCAAAGCATGGTGCAAATGCTGCTGCCGACGGCCGAGATTGCCAATGAGCACGCGGCTGACGCGTTGGCTGTTGCTATCACGCTGGCCCATGCCGGAGATTTTGGCGGCAAGATGCAGGACGCGATTGCTCGCGCCGAGCAAAAAGGGACGGTCATATGATCGGTCGCTTGCGCGGACGCGTCGATGGGCGCGGTGATAATTGGGTGCTGATAGATGTCGGCGGCGTCGGTTATATGGTCGAAGGCTCGGCGCGTATGCTCGAAAACCTGCCGGGCGATGGCGAAGCCGTGACGCTGGCGATCGAGACATATGTGCGCGAAGACCAGCTGAGGCTGTTCGGCTTTTTGAGCGAGGAAGACCGTAGCTGGTTCCGCCTGCTGATGGGCGTGCAGGGGGTTGGTGCCAAAGTAGCGCTGGCCATTGAAAGCGTCTTGTCGGCTGATGATTTGACGCAAGCCATTGCGGCGCAAGACAAAGCCATGGTGGCGCGCGCCCCCGGTGTCGGCCCCAAAGTGGCGCAGCGCATTGTGCAGGAATTGAAAGACAAAATCCCTGAGGCACAGTTTATCGCGGCAAGCAGCGCGACAGCCGGAAACGGCGGCGCGGCGGCGGGCAGCAAAGTGCTGGAGGAGGCGCTGTCGGCATTGACCAATCTCGGCTATCAGCGCAGTCAGGCCAATGCGGCGCTGATGGCGGCGCGTGGCAAGCTGGGCGATGAGGCTGAAAGCATTGAGGCGCTCATCAAACAAGCACTGAAGGAGATGGTCTGATGAGTGAGCGTCTGGTTGACCGCAATGTGCAATCCGATGATGCGGCGCAAAATGGCGATGCCGCCATGCGTCCCAAAACGCTGGCAGATTTTGTCGGTCAGCAAAAAGGCCGCGAGAACCTGGCTATTTTTATCGAAGCGGCGAAGAAGCGCGGCGATGCGCTCGACCATGTGCTGCTCGCCGGCCCGCCCGGCCTCGGCAAGACCACATTGGCGCAAATCGTTGCGCGCGAATTGGGAACCGGTTTCCGCTCCACTTCCGGCCCGGTCATCACCAAAGCCGGCGAGCTGGCCGCACTGCTGACCAATCTCGAACCGCATGATGTGCTGTTTATCGACGAGATACATCGCCTCAGTGCGGCGGTCGAAGAAGTGCTGTATCCGGCGATGGAGGATTTCGAGCTCGATTTGATTATCGGCGACGGTCCGGCGGCGCGCTCGGTAAAGATTGATCTACCACCTTTTACTTTGGTCGGCGCGACCACGCGCTCGGGTCTGTTGACGACGCCGCTGCGCGACCGTTTCGGTATTCCGATTTATCTGGGCTTTTATACGCATGACGAATTGGAATTCATCATTCGCCGTAATGCGAAACTGATGGGGCTGGATGTGACCGATGACGGGGCGCGGGAAATTGCTTCGCGGGCGCGCGGCACGCCGCGTGTGGCGGGGCGGCTATTGCGCCGGGTGCGCGATTTCGCCAATGTCGATGGCACCGATAAGATTACCGCGGCCTTGGCCGATGCGGCGCTGGGGCGTCTGGAGGTCGATAAGCGCGGCCTCGACGGCCTTGACCGGCGTTACCTTAGCGTGGTGGCGGAGAAATTTATCGGCGGGCCGGTGGGTATTGAAACGCTGGCCGCCGCGCTGGGGGAACCGCGCGATGCGCTTGAGGATATTGTCGAGCCGTTTCTCATCCAATTGGGGTTTGTCAATCGCACGCCGCGTGGGCGTATGCTGATGCCGGCGGCTTTTACGCATTTGGGCTTGGATGTGCCGAAGACGGCGCACGAGGCGCTATCGGAAACCGCCAGCGACCTGTTCAACGAGTGATTATTTGGCGCAAAATGCGGGTGAAAGAAAACACACGAATCGCGGAAATCGCCACTTATAGTGTACATCATAAAGCTCGGGGCGGCGTTTGGTTTTTTGACAAATCGCCCAATTCTGCAGAAATTTTCCTGCAGATAGTTTCGGGGAACATATATGAACCAGAACCAACTGCTTGGTCGTTTTGAAAAACAGTCTGACGGGACACGTCATCTGTTGGATGTGCTGGTGCATTACGAAGACACGGATTTTTCCGGTTTTGTCTATCACGCCAATTATCTGAAATTTGCCGAGCGCGGACGCTCCAATTTCCTCAAACTGGCCGGGGTTGAGCACGCACAATTGCTCGAGCACACGCCGCCACTGGCTTTTGTGGTCGGGCGCATGGAGATGGATTTTGCCGCGCCGGGCCATATCGAAGACGCGCTGCTGGTTGAAACGGTATTTACCCAATTGCGCGGTGCCAGACTGGTCGCTGAGCAGCGCGTGTCGCGCGATGGCGAGACTTTGTGGCAGGCGCATGTACTGGCCGCGGTGGTCGATTTGCAAGGCCGCCCTAAACGCATGCCGAAAATTGTCGCCGCGCGGCTGACGCCGCATCTCGGCCAATCGTTTCTAAACAAGCCTGTTTCAAAAACCGACACTGCATCAGGGGCGGCTAAAAAGTGACAAAGTTTGGTCACATTTACGCCATAGAAGAACACAAATTGTGAGAGCTTTTTCATGGAAACTGTAACCATTGATCCGGCGGCGCAGCTCGCCCTGACCGATTTTTCGCTTTGGGCGCTTTTCGTCCGCGCCGACATCGTTGTCAAACTGGTGATGATCGGTCTGATTATTGCCTCGATAGCCAGCTGGTCAATCATCATTGAAAAAATCATGACCTTTCGCGCCGTGCGCCGTCAGGCCGAGGAGTTTGAGGCACTGTTCTGGTCGGGCGAGACGATGCAAAATATCTATCGGCAATGGGCCAATGGCGAGCCGACGCCGTCTGTGCGCGTATTCAACGCCGCCATGCGCGAATGGGTGAGCCATGACAGCAATCGCAGAAAAAGCGATACGGTCGGCATTGTCCCATCCATTGAGCGGGCGCTGACCAATGCGGTGGCGCGCGAGATGGAGGCGTTGGAAAGTCGCTTGTTATTTTTGGCAACGGTGGGCGCGGTGGCACCTTTCATCGGCCTGTTCGGCACGGTTTGGGGTATTATGAACAGCTTTCAGGCGATTGCCATGAGCCGCGACACCAATCTGGCGGTGGTCGCGCCGGGCATTGCCGAGGCGTTGTTTGCCACCGGTCTTGGTCTGCTTGCCGCCATTCCGGCGGTGGTTGCCTATAATGCTTTTTCTTCTTCGGTGCAGCGCTTCGCGGCGCGGCTCGACCATTTCGCCGATGATTTTATCAATCTGATTTCGCGCCAAAGCGGCCCAAACAGTAAAGGCTAGGCGCTTGGCTTTTTCCTCCCCCCCCTCCAACTCATCGCGGCGGCGACGCCATTACCGACCGATGTCAGAAATAAACGTCACGCCCATGGTCGATGTAATGTTGGTGTTGCTGATTGTGTTTATGGTCGCTGCGCCGCTCTTGACGGTCGGTGTGCCGGTCAATCTGCCCAAGACGGGTGCGCAAGCGCTGCGCGGTGATGAAGAGCCTTTGGCAATTTCCATCAATGCCGACGGGCAGGTGTTTTTGCAAGAAACGCAAATCGAGCGGGGCATGCTGGTGCCGCGCCTCAAAGCGATTGCCGGTGAAGGCTATGACCAACGGATTTATGTGCGCGGCGATAAGAGTGTCAATTATGGGCTGGTCGCCAATGTGGTGTCGGAAATCAGCGCCGCCGGTTTTGCCCGCGTGGCGTTGGTGACCGAAAAAGCCGGGTCGCCGAAATGAGGTCGCGGGGATAATGCCGGTGTCGTCCAATCTTCTCGCATCAATTTTTCTGCATGTGAGTTTGGCTTTGCTCGTCGGCTTGTGGTCACCAATGCTCAATGATGCGCGGCTGAACGACCAAAGCCTGCCGATTGAAATCATCACCATCGACCAGTTCACCAAGCTGGTCGAGGAAGCAACCATGCCCGATGAGGCCGATGCGCGCCAAGAGGCACCGGCTTTTGAGCGCACTACCGCGCCGTCTGCGGTGCAACCCGACACCATGCCTTTGCCCGATGCCGCGCCGCCGCCCGATAAGGCACCGACGCCCGAGCTGACGCAAGAAGCGGTGCCTGAAGAGCCGCGCTTCCGCGTCGCCTCGCCGGTGCCATTGGCACGCCCGCAAGTGAAGCCGAAACCGCTGCTCGATATTGGTCGTGTGCAGGCGCTGCTCAACAAGACCCCCGACCAAGAGGTGAGCGATAGCGGGGTCAGCAAAAGCGAAGCCGGCCCCAGCGCGGCCGAGCGACTGACTTTGAACGAGGTGGATGCGTTTCGCGCCCAAATGCGGCGCTGTTGGTCGCCGCCCGCCGGTGCTAAACAGGCGGAGAATTTGATCGTGCAGGTTCGTCTTTCTTTAACACCGGGCGGGGCAATATCGGCCGGGCCGGTTGTGGTCAATCGGGCGTTATTGGGCGACCCGTTTTTTCGCGCCGCGGCGGAAAGCGTGTTGCGCGCCATTCGGCGGTGCCAGCCTTTTACCATGCCGACTGAAAAATATGCCAGTTGGCGTAATATTGAGTTAACATTCGACCCGCGTAAAATGCTGGGCGGCTAGAGAGGGTCAGGAGTTACCCATGAACGCATATCATCCATCCATCAGCCCGAGGCGCGGCCTCGCCGTTCTGGCGATGATGTTTTGCCTGCTGCCCATTCCGGCATTGGCAGCGCTGAAGATTGATATCACCCAAGGCAATGTCGAGCCGCTGCCGATAGCGGTGCTGGATTTTGACGGCGAGGGCTCGGTGGGACAAGATTTGGCGACAGTGATTGTCGCCGACCTTGAGCGCTCCGGCCTGTTCCGTCCGGTCGATCGCGATGCTTTTATCGAGCGGAATATCGGCGTCAATGTGCGGCCGCGTTTTTCCGATTGGCGCGTTATCAATGCGCTGGCGCTGGTCACCGGCCGCGCGGTGCAGCACAGCGATGGCCGCCTGTTGGTTGAGTTTCGCTTGTGGGATGTGGTCGCCGAAGAACAGATGGCGGGTCTGCAATTTTTCACTACGCCGGAGAACTGGCGGCGCATTGCGCATTTGGTGGCCGATGCGATTTATGAGCGTCTGACCGGCGAGACCGGCTATTTCGACACGCGACTGGTCTATGTTTCGGAATCGGGGCCGAAAAACAATCGCGTCAAAAAACTGGCGATTATGGACCAAGACGGTTTCGCCCAGAGCGAACTGACGCGGGGCAATGCGCTGGCGCTGACGCCGCGTTTTTCACCGACCGCGCAGGAAATCACCTATTTGTCTTTTTACCGCAATAAGCCGCGCGTCTATCTGCTCAATATCGAGACCGGTCAGCAAGAAGTTGTGGGCGATTTTCCGGGCATGACGTTCGCGCCGCGGTTTTCGCCCGATGGCCAGAAAATCATAATGAGCCTTGAGCGCAACGGTAATTCCAATATTTACACCATGGATTTACGGACCCGCGAGACGCGCCGTCTGACTTCGTCTTTGGCCATTGATACAGCGCCGTGTTTCGCGCCCGATGGCAGTCGCATTGTGTTTGAAAGCGACCGCATGGGCTCGCAACAGCTTTATGTGATGGAAGCTGACGGCTCCAATGTGCGGCGGATATCTTATGGTGAGGGGCGTTATGCGACGCCGGTTTGGTCGCCGCGCGGCGATCTCATTGCTTTCACCAAAACCCTTAACGGGCGGTTTCTTATCGGCGTTATGCGCACCGATGGCAGCGGCGAGCGTATTTTGACCGAGGGCTATCACAATGAAGGCCCGGCATGGTCGCCAAATGGTCGCGTTATCGCCTTTTTCAGAGAGGGGCGGGGTGAAAACCAAGGACCGGCCTTGTGGACTGTAGATGTAACAGGTTATAATGAGCGTCCGTTATCTACTCCCGGATGGGCCTCCGACCCCGCATGGTCGCCGCTTATTCGATAGTTCAAGTAATTGTTACATTTATCGTTAAGCTGAGCTTTGATTTGCAATTACGCTTATTTTGGCTTATTTACAAACGCAGAACAGGCTTTCTGCCTGCGCATAATGAGGAGCTTTCAATGGGATCGCCGACAAAATCAAAAATTATAATTTCCATGGCTATAGCCGGACTTACCCTGGCTGGTTGTGCATCAACCGCTAATCAGGGATCGTCTTCGACATCATCGTCTTCAACAAGTGCTTCGACGGCGGCCTCCGGCTCGGCGAGCGCGCAATATCTGGTGCAAAATGTGGGTGACCGCGTTTTCTTCCAAACCGACCAATCAAATCTTGACGGTTCGGCCCGCGCGACTTTGCGGAATCAAGCGCAGTGGCTGGCCCAAAACGGCAGCATCAACTTGATTATCGAAGGCCATGCCGATGAGCGCGGCACTCGCGAATACAATCTGGCATTGGGCGCGCGTCGTGCCAATGCAGTGCGCGATTTCCTGATTAGCGAAGGCGTGGACGGCAACCGCTTGCAGACCATTTCTTATGGTAAAGAGCGCCCGGTTTCGTTGTGCTCTGAAGAAGCTTGCTGGTCGAAAAATCGCCGCTCTGTAGCGACCATTCGCTAGCGGCAAAAAACGGATTTAAGGGCACCTTCGGGTGCCCTTTTTTCTGCCTTGATTTCGCCGATTTTGCCGCGCATAGATTGGGATATGAGATTTTTAGCTGCATTGCTGACACTTTTCGGCCTGCTTGCATCACCCGTTTGGGCGCAAAGCGGGCCGCGCGCGTCGTCAGAATTTGCACCGCGCGCGCCGGGCTCTGACCAACCGGCGGGCGAGCGCGTTGACGCGCTGGAATTGCGTATCGCGCAGCTCGAGCAATTACTGGAAGCGCAACGCACATTACAAAACCGCAATCGTCTGGCGGAAACGCAAGCCCTGAGACAGCGTCTGGAATTATTGGAGGCGCGACTTTTATCGGCGCAGGACAGTTTTTCTGCCTCGGCTGATAGCACCTCCTCAGCGACGTCAACATCAGATGCCGCGGCACGTGTGCAATTCAATCAATTGGCGGAAATGTTGCGGCTCATTCAGGCGCAGACCGACCGCTTGATGATTGATATGCGAAATCTGACGCAGCGCATCGACAAAGCCTCGTCGGATAATGAGTTTCGTTTTCAAGCTTTGGAGGGCGGTGTGCGACGCGCCAATCAGGGTATTTCATCGTCATCGGCCGAGCCCGAGGTTATCGGCTTTGTGAAAAAAGCCGCACCGGTCGACGGTTTGGCCGACGCTTCGGCGGTTATCGATGTGACGACGCCGCTGGTCGGTGAGGGCAATCCTGAAGATCTTGCTGATTTTGATGCGCCGGTGCGCGCGCCAGTGGATGACCCGCAAGCGTTGTATGAGCGGGCGCTGGGCGATTTGCAGGGCGGCGATTATGCCAGTGCGCGGGTCGATTTTGCGGCGTTGGTCGAGCGTTTCCCCAATCATAAAATGGCCGGACACGCGCAATATTGGCTCGGTGAGACGTTTTATGTGCAGCGCCAATATAAGCTGGCGGCGCAGGCTTTTCTGGCTGGTTACACGACCTATGAGAAGAGCAAAAAAGCCCCCGATAGTCTGCTGAAACTGGGCATGACCCTGACCGCTTTGGGCGAGAAGAAAACCGGCTGCGATGCTTTTGCCGAATTGGGAGCCAAGTTTCCCGACGCACCCGCCGCTGTCGCCAAGCGCGCTGAGATTGAAAAAAAGCGGGCCGGCTGTGCCTCCTAAATCCCCCTCTGAAACGACGTCCGAGCTGACCGGCGCGGCGTTCTTGCATCGTTTGCAGCCTTATGGGGCTGACGCGCATCTGGCCTTGGCGGTATCGGGCGGCGGTGATTCCATGGGTCTTTTGGCGCTGGCGGCAGAGACGCAAAAAATGTCATACGCGCCGCGCTTCACCGTTTTGACGGTTGACCATGGGCTGCGGCCCGAAGCGGCGGGCGAAGCGGCGCAAGTCGCCGCGGCTTGCAAGCGATTGGGTGTGCCGCATGTCACACTGACCGCCGATGCGGCGTTGCCCGATAGCGGTATCCAGCAACAGGCGCGACGCTTGCGTTATCGGCTGATGGCGGCGTGGTGCGCCGAACATGGCGCGGACGCTTTGGTGTTGGCGCATCACCGCGACGACCAGGCCGAGACCGTGCTGATGCGCATGGCGCGCGGCAGCGGCGTCAGTGGTTTGGGCGGCATGGCCCCGCGCCAAACTTTACAAACCGAGGCCGGGCCGCTTTTGCTGCTGCGGCCTTTTTTGCAGGAAGCGGGCGCGACGCTGAAAGCCTTGGCCCACGCCGCCGCATTGCCAGTGATTGAAGACCCCAGCAATAAGGACGAACAATTTGAGCGCGTGCGTTGGCGCAAGCTATTGCCTTTGCTGGCCGCGCAAGGCTTGAGCGCCGAGCGCCTCGCCGCCATGGCCGAGGAGATGCGCTCGGTGCAGGCGGCGTTGGACAAAAAGCTGACCGGCTGGCTTGACGCCTATGCCGACTGGCATCCTTACGGGGTGTTGTGTCTGCCGCGCCAAGATTTCGACGCGCTGCCTTTGGCGCATCGGCAACGCTTGCTTGGCCGCTTTGTGCAATATTTCGGCGGCCACAAGCATCCGCTGAAACAGAAAAAATCCGACCGCGCGTTGGCGCAAATCGCCGGTCAGGGGCACGGCGCGACAGTGCTGGGCGGGGCGCTTGTGCGCTGGCGCAAAGCACAATTATTTATCGGCCGCGAAGCGGCTGCTTGCGCCGCCACGACGGTTGCGAGCGAAGGGGATTGGGATCACCGCTTTCGTGTTGAAGCGGCGTCTCAAAACCCTGATTTGAGCCTTGCGGCATTGGGTGCGGGCGGTGTCAACGATTTGCGGGCGCGCGGTGGGCGCTTCGATACGGCGATTCCGGCTGCCTATTTTGCCGCACTGCCGGGGGTTTTTGACGGCGAAAAACTGCTCGGCTGTCCTGTATTATCGGCGGAAATGAGGGAAGTGACTGATTTCCGCCTGTCGGGCGTTTATTCCCATACCCTGTACCGCGACATTTTGCGAGGTGGGCAGGGCTGGTAAACCGATGCGTGCGGACCTATATTCATTCTAAGGAAAGTTCACGCTAAAACTTAAAGGTGAAACTGTGAATGGTATGAGAAATATTGCTGTTTGGTTGGTTGTCGGTTTGATGCTCTTTACCCTGTTCAATGTGTTTCAGGGGCCTTCGGCACAAACCGCCAATCGCAATGTTAACTTCTCGCAATTTACGGCAGAAGTTGACGCCGGCACGGTTGCGGCGGTCACGATTGAGGGTGATGCCATTACCGGTACGTATTCCGATGGGTCGTCTTTCTCGACCTTCGTGCCGCCCAATGATGTGACACTGGTGCAGCGCCTGCAAGAACGCGGTGTCGCCATAACCGCCAAGCCGGACAGCTCGGGCTCGCCGACCCTGCTCGGTGTGTTGATTTCATGGTTCCCCATGCTGCTGCTCATCGGTGTGTGGATTTTCTTCATGCGCCAGATGCAAGGCGGTGGCCGCGGTGCCATGGGCTTTGGCAAATCAAA
>JADHOK010000038.1 GCA_016779015.1 PS1 clade bacterium
CCATTATCGGAAAGCCGATTTTTTCGCCTTCTTTAAGCAGCACTTGGTCGCTCTGGTCCTCGCCCTCATAGCCCGGCACGCAAGGCACACCGGCCTCAATCATGCGCCGCTTGGCGGCCGCTTTATTGCCCATCAGGTCAATGGCTTCGGCAGTCGGGCCGATAAATGTCAGACCGGCTTTTTCAACAGCGTCTGAAAACGCGGCGTTTTCAGACAAAAAGCCATAGCCCGGATGGATGGCATCGGCACCCGTCTGCTTGGCCGCATCGATTATTTTCTCAGCCACCAAATAGCTCTGCCCGACCGGCCCCGGGCCGATGAGCACTGCCTCATCAGCCATGGTGACATGCGGCGCACCGGCATCGGGCTCGGAATAAACGGCGACGCTGCGCACGCCCAAATCGCGGGCTGTGCGCATTACGCGGCAGGCAATCTCGCCGCGATTGGCAACAAGGATTTTACGAATGGTTTTTTTACTCTGCGGCATGTTTACGTCTCACTATTCCGCGACCCAATTGGGTTTGCGCTTTTCAAGGAAGCTGGCGACGCCCTCTTTGCCTTCATCGCTTTTGACGCTTTTGGCAAAGACCTCGCCCGCATAACGGATCATGGCGACATCATCGAGGTGCTTATTGGCTTCCAGCAATTCTTTGGTGGCGGCATTGGCACCGGGCGCACAACGGCGCACACCGGCAACCAGCTCGGCCAGTTGCGCTTCCGCCGCGTCCATATCATCGACGGGGAAATCGACCAGACCATAATCAGCGCCTTTTTCAGCCGTGAAGCGATGGCCGGTCAGCATAATGCGGCGGGCTTGAATATCGCCGGTGCGGGCGACGATATAGCGCCCGATTTGCGCCGGCACGATGCCGATGGCGGTTTCAGTCAGCGCCATTTTGGTGTCCTTGACGGCAATCACAATATCGGCCGCCGCCGCCATGCCCAAACCGCCTGCCATAGCGGCACCGTGCAGCACGAAAATAATCACTTGCGGCATGGAGCGCACGGTGAGGAAAAAGCGCCCCATTTTGGAACTGTCTTCGACCACTTCCTCATCGGTTCGCACGGCCTGAAAATTATTCTTAAATCCTTTCAAATCGCCGCCGGCGCAAAAAATCTCGCCTTTGCCGCGCACCGTGATGCCGCGAATATCGCTGCGGGTTTTCAAATAATCAAAGACTTCTTGCAGCTCGCTCATCAGCTCGTCCGACATGGCGTTGCGCGCCTCGGGGCGGTTCAGCCAAACAGTGGCCCAGTCGCGGTCTTCTTCCAGAATGACGACACTTGTATCCGGTGCTTGCATCACTATCTCCTCACCTTGCGCTCTACATGCGCCCAACGCCAAAGGCGTTCGGGTTCAGTGAGCGATGCTTGCGCTCCCAAATCGTCTCCAGCGTGAAACCCAAGATTTTCCGCGTATCGCGGGGGTCAACAACGCCGTGGTCGAGCAGGCGACCGGAGGTGAAAAACGCATCCTCTTGCGCCGCGAACACCGCTTCGATGGCAGCGCGCTGCTTGGCCAAAGCTTCCATATCGGGCTCGACACCGCGCCGTTTGGCAGCGTTGAGCGCCACTGTCTCCATTGTGCCGGCGGCGCTTTCGCCGCTCATCACGCCGGTCATGGCGCCCGGCCAGGTGAACAAAAAGTCGGGGTCAAAACCATAACCCGCCATGCCATAATTGCCCGCGCCGTAAGACGCGCCGACATAGAATGACAATTTCGGCACGCGGATATTCGAAACCGCCTGAATCATTTTCGAGCCATGTTTAATCATGCCTTTTTGTTCGTATTCAGTGCCGACCATATAGCCGGTGATATTATTGAGGAACACCAACGGCGAATTGGCCTGATCTATAATTTGGAAGAAATGCGCGCCTTTGGCCGCTTCGTCAGGGCCCATCGGGCCATTATTGGCGACCAAGCCGACCGGATGGCCGAACACGCTGGCCTGCACACAGACCAGATTGGGGCCGAAACGCGGTTTGAACTCGGTGAATTGTGAACCGTCAACCAATCGCGCAATCAATTCGCGGCTGTCATAGGGAATTTTATAATCCACCGGCACCAGACCCAGAATTTCTTCAGCGTCGTAAAGCGGCTCCTCAAAGTCGCGCTGCGGCAGCGGCGGGCAATGTTCGTTCCAGCCAATATTGGCCACCACATCGCGAATTTGGCGAATGCCATCGGCGTCGTCCTCGGCCAGATATTCAATCAAGCCCGATACGCTGGCGTGCATCTCGCTGCCGCCAAGCTGGCGTTCATCGGCTATTTCGCCGGTCGCCGCCTGCACCAAAGCCGCGCCGCCCAAAGCCGCCATGCCATTATGCTTAACGCCGACATTATAATCAGACATGCCCGGCATATAAGCGCCACCAGCGGTTGACGGGCCGTGCAGCACTGTCATGGTCGGAATACCCGCCGCGCTAAGGCGACCCAGCGAGCAAAACACACCCCCGCCATGCGCCCAAAGCTCGACTTTATACTGCATCAGATTGGCCCCGGCGCTTTCGACCAAATGGATGAAAGGCAATTTATTGGCCAACGCCAATTGCATGGCTTCGAGGTTTTTTCTAAAGCCCATTTCGGTCGCCGCCCCGGCATTAATGCCGCTATCGGCGACACAAACCATGCAGCGCACGCCCGACACATAACCGATACCCGCCAGCACCGAGCCGCCGGGAATGGAGGTTTCGCGGTCGGGGTCGTCGACGCAATAGCTGGCCATATTATAAAGCGGCAAATACGGCATGCCCGGGTCGAGCAATTGCGCCAACCGGTCGCGCGGGGTCAGCTGGCCGCGCTCTTCAAAACGCGGACGGCGCTTTTCCGAAGCCGCCTCGGCGCGCGCTTCCAGCATCCGCAAATGCGCGATTTTCTCCAGCTGGTCTTCGCGATTTTTGGCATAGGCTTCAGATTTTTTATCGAGCTTCGATTCAAACGCCGGCATTACAGGGACTCCGCTAGTTTTTCAGGAATGGCAATCGGATGGTCGAGGAGGATTTGCGCATAGGCTTTGCCCTGCGGGTCATTGCGCAAACTGGCGACACCGCCGCCGCCCAGCGCATCCTCAATGAGAATATTCATGGCGTGACTGCCGGGCAGATAAAACCGTTCCAACGCCGGATTCTCGCCAATAAAATGACCAAAGCGATGGCGAATGGCGTCTTCATCGAGCGCCGCCCAAATATAAGGCATATAGGCCGCGTCGCGCGCGATAATGCCGATATTGGCTTTATTGCCCTTATCGCCCGAGCGCCCCCAAGCCAGCTTGACCAGAGGCACTTCAACCGTGCCGACTTCTTGCGGGGCGTCCGGTGCACTGACCTTCGTCGGCGCGCTGCCGGTGACGCCACCGGCTTCTTCAAAACGCATCACTTGGCCATCGACATCGATATCGATAGACACTGCGTCTTTTTCGAGCAGAAAAGAGAACAGCCGCACCACCGGTGACGGCTTGGCGCGCGAACCGGCAAAAATGGACAGCCCCGCCGGGGTGGCCAGACCCAGCCCGCTAATTTCCTTCAGCAACGCCCCACAGCCCGCTTGGCTGTCGTGTTTGGCAGCGATTTTCAGCACCACTTCGCGGCTTTGCGGCCCATTGGTGGCGGCCCCAAACTGGCTGTCATCGCCCAGCACTTCGACACTGGTTTCGGAAAAATCGGGCAGCTTATGGGCTTTCAACACGGCGCGCGCGCGGGTGAAAGCGGCATCGGCAAAAGCCCGCGCTTTGGCCGCCGCGTCGAGGCCGACAAAACTCATCATCGTGCCGGCGCGAAAACCGTCGGCATAAGTGGCACAAACTTTGTAAGTGGCAGGCGGTGTGGTGCCTTTGGCATTGGCGACGCGCACTTTATCGGTGCCGGTTTGCTCGATTGTGACGTGCGAAAAATCGCAGGTAACATCGGGCAGCAAATAGGCTTGCGGGTCGCCGATTTCATAGAGCATTTGTTCCGA
Organism: PS1 clade bacterium; assembly: GCA_016779015.1. Lineage (GTDB taxonomy): Bacteria > Pseudomonadota > Alphaproteobacteria > RS24 > RS24 > UBA8337. The sequence goes on from JADHOK010000038.1 coordinate 3,956, forward strand.
CACTGTGCCGGTATTGACCACGCCCGCCGTGCCGTCGGGTTTCATGACGCTGAACACGCCCGCCGCGTCGATATCGATATAGGGATAGCCGATATCGGCTATATCGCCCGACAAATGCCAATCGGTGAAATTGCCACCGCTGGCTTGCGGGCCGCATTCGATAATATGTCCGGCCAGCGAACCCGCCGCCAGCGCATCGAGGTCGCGCGCCTGCCAGCCAAATGCGTGGATGCATGCGCCCAGCGTCACCGCGCTGTCAACACTGCGGCCGGTAATGACGATATCCGCCCCGGCATCCAGCGCCGCCGCGACCGGAAAACCGCCGAGATAAGCGTTGACGCTCGCCAGCACCTCGCCCGGCGGGCAATCGACGCCCGAAAACATATCTTTTCTGTCGACGAAGCTGTCGCGGCTTTGCATCAAATCATCGCCGCTGACCACCGCGACTTTCAAATCCAGCCCGGCTTCTTCGATCAAGGTGCGGGCCGCCGCACCACACGCGGCCGGATTGACCCCGCCTGCATTGGTCAGAATTTTGACGCCCTTATCGTCAATCGCCTGCAAATTGGGCTGTAGCACGCCGGTGATGAAATCCGTGGCGTAACCGGCTTGGGGATTATTGGCCCGCGCGCGCGCCAATATCGACATGGTAATTTCAGCGAGAAAATCATAGACCAGATAGTCCATGCCCTCGACCTCGAGAAGCTGCGGCGTCGCCATCATGCTTTCGCCCCAATAGCCGCTGGCACCGCCTATGCGTATCGTCTTGTCCATATCATCTCCCTCGGAGCGGAATGTTAGCGTGCAAACTTGCTTTGTAAAGCGGAACGCGCCACCATGCGGCAATTGTTTTTGAGGGAGAGCCGCCATGTTGAACCCGTTTGAGACCGAAGAGCGCCGCGCTTTTCAAGACAGTGTGCGCAAATTTATGGAAGCCGAAATTAACCCGCATGTCGATGCATGGGACGAGGCGGGCGGCTATCCGCACGAGGTCAATGAAAAGGTCTGCCAGCTGGGTGTGTTTGGCTTTGATATTCCCGAAGAATATGGCGGTTTGGGTTTTGACGATATGCATATGCGCAAAGCCGTCGGCATCGAAATGGGGCGGTCCTCGGCGGGTGGCGTGATGGCCAGTGTCGGGTCACGCTCCATCATGCTGAAACCGCTGACCGAGCTGGCCAATGACGAGATTAAAGCGCGCGCCCTGCCCGATTTGCTGTCGGGCAAAAAAGGTGGAGCGCTGGGCATTACCGAGCCGGGCGGCGGCTCCGATGTCGCTAATATCAAAACCACGGCGCATAAAGACGGCAATGAGTGGGTTTTGAACGGTCAGAAAATGTTCATCACCGGCGGTATGCAGGCCAGCTATTTTGTCGTTGCGGCGCGCACCGGCGGCGAAGGCATGGGCGGTATTTCGCTGTTTTTCGTCGATGCCGACACGCCCGGTTTCACCCGCACCCCGATCGAGCGCAAAATGGGCTGGTGGGCATCTGATACGGCGACGCTTTATTTCGATGATTGCCGCGTGCCCGCCGACCATTTAATGGGCGAAGAGAATAAAGGCTTTTACGCCATTATGAATAATTTCAATTATGAGCGTTTCTGGATGGCGGCGCAGATGACCGGCATGTCGATGCGGCTGTTCGACGAATGCGTGGCTTACGCGCAAGACCGCGAGACTTTTGGCGATAAGCTGATTTCGCACCAAGTCATTCGTCACAAGCTGGCCGATATGTCGGCGCGTATCGACGCCATGGACGCTTACCTCAATCAGGTCGGCGAGATTGTCAATCGCGGTGAAAAAGCGCTGGCCGAAATCTCTAAGCTGAAGTTCTTTTGTTCCAGCAATCTTGAGAAAAACGCCAGCGAGGCGATGCAAATCATGGGCGGTGCCGGCTATCTGCGTGGCAATGCGGTTGAGCGGATTTATCGTGAGGTCAAAGTGCAGGCGATTGGCGGCGGCTCGGAGGAAATCATGCGCGACCTCTCAGTGCGGCTTATGGGCCTTTAGCTCCGCCTTGTAGCTCAACCTTGTAGCTATTGACCCACCCCCCTCGCTTCTCTTAGCCTTTTTTTTGAATTTTGTGCTTATCGGGAGGGTGTGATGAGCGAGAAACAAGCCGCTGAGAAACAAGCCGCTGAGAAATCAAGGGCTGAGAAACCAACCGCTGAAAAACCGCTTGCCGGTCTCAAAGTGGTTGAGATGTCAACCATGATTACCTGTTCGCTGGCCGCCATGATGATGCGCTCGCAAGGTGCCGAGGTGGTGAAAGTCGAACCGGTGCTGATAGGCGACCCGATGCGCTTTGTCGGCAGTATGAAAAACGGCCAATCGGCCCTGTTCCATAATTGCAATCGCGGCAAACGCTCACTGGCCATTGACCTGAAACACCAAAACGGCATTGAGGCGGTGAAACGTCTGGCAGCGCAAGCCGATGTGATGCTGAACAATTATCGCCCCGGCGTGATGGATGGTTTGGGGCTTGGCCCCGACGTCGTGCGCGGGGTCAATCCGCGTCTGGTCAATGTGGCGGTCACCGGTTTCGGCACGGTTGGCCCAATGGCGTCGCGGCCGGCTTACGACCATGTCATTCAAGGCATTAGCGGCCTCACCGGCATGCAAGGCGGCGATTATGGCGGCGACAGCGAATATGATTTCATCAAAATGCTGATTTGCGACAAGGTGACGGCCTATACGGTGGCGCAGGCCGCCACCGCCGCTTTGGTGGCGCGCGCCAGCACCGGCGAAGGCCAGCATATCGACATTTCCATGCTGCATGCTTGTCTGGCTTTCATGTGGCCCGACGGCATGATGGGCCACACATTGCTCGATGATGATGTTATCGACATGCCCCCGATGTCGGAGAGCTATCAAATTTTGAATACCAAGGACGGGGCGATAGCCGCCACCGCGCTGACCGACGGCCATTGGGACGCCATATTGAAACTCATCAAGCGCGAAGATTTGAAAACCGATGCGCGGTTCGCCAGCCTACCGGCGCGGATGATGAATTTGCCCGAAATAATGCAAATGCTGAAAGCCGGTGTTGCCGATTTGTCATTGGCCGAAGTGATGAGCGCGTTTGAGGCGGCAGATATTCCGAGTACCCAATGCGAAACCCGCAACACATTAACGTCCAATGAACAAGTGCAAGCAATCGGCGCGCTAGAGACTTATGTGACCGAAAATATGGGCCGCCTGACCGCGCCGACGCCGCCGGCTCTTTTTGCCGGTGCGGCGACCTCGTTGGCCGCGCCCAGCCCGAGCCATGGCCAGCACAGCAGCGCGATTATGCAAGAGTTGGGCTTCGCCGCCAATGAGGTGGAGACGATGGTGCAAGAAGGGGCGCTGTTATGCAGCTAGACCGCTCGCAATTGGAAACCGCCCTGCCATATGCCGATTTGCGCGTGCTGTTAATGGTGTTGTTTCATTATACGGCGGATGAAAAATGGTTGGCCCCGCCCTACACGCCGCGCCGCAACCCGCTATTGATTGCCGATGAGGATGCGGGACTGCCGGAAGATATTCAGGCCGATATTCGCGCCCACGCGCTCGAGATTTTATCCGGCGAGAGCGCGGCCGTGCTGCCCGACCCCGACACCGCGCTGCTCAACCGCATGATGACGCATAGCCTGGCCGAAAAAGTGCCGCCCGAATACGCACCGATGATGCGCGAGCAAATGGGCTTCAAACTTTTGGGGAGCGATATTCCGCGCATTGAGCGCAAACCCGCCGCGCCGATTGTCATTATTGGTGCCGGTTGCGCCGGTATTGTGCTGGGTAAATTGTTGAACGATCTTGGTCTCGACTACATTATACTTGAGAAGAATACCGAGGTCGGTGGCACTTGGTGGGAGAATACCTATCCCGGTGCCGGTGTCGATACGCCCAACCACGCTTATAGTTTCAGCTTTGGCAAAACCCATCGCTGGTCGCGATATTTCTCCCCGCAGGATGAAATTCTCGATTACCTCACGGGCAAAGCCGATGAGTTCCAAGTGCGGCCGCATATTCGTTTCGGTGTCGAAGTGAAGCAGGTTGACTGGCAGGATGACGCAAAACACTGGAAGTTGACGCTGGCCACGCCGAATGGCGAAGAAAGCATGACCGCGCCCCTTTTGGTCTCAGCGGTTGGGCAAATTTCGGTTCCCAAACTGCCCGCCATTGACGGGCTGGAAAATTTCAAAGGCCCGCTCTTCCACTCCTCGCATTGGCCCAAAGACCTCGACCTTAAAGGCAAAAAAGTCGCCATTGTCGGCACCGGCGCATCCTCCATGCAAATCGCGCCGTCGATTGCCGATGAGGTCGCCGAATTGACGATTTTCCAACGCACCCCGCAATGGGCGCGCCCGATACCGCGCTATCACGAGAGGCTGAGCGATGGGGCGCAATATCTGCTGGAGCATGTGCCGTTTTATGCGCCGTGGTTTCGCTTGACCATGTTCTGGCGGTATGGCGACGGGCTGCTGCCGTTTTTGAAAAAAGACCCCGAATGGCCGCATCCGCAGCGCGCCATGAACCGCATTAATGACCGCCATCGCGAGGAGATGGTGCAGCATATCGAGCGCAAACTCGAAGGACGCCCCGACCTGATTGCCAAATCTGTGCCCGACTATCCGCCTTATGGCAAACGCATATTGCTCGACAATCATTGGTACGACACCATCCTGAAAGACAATGTGACGCTCAATGATGAGGGCGTGGCGCGGTTTAGCGAAACACAAGTCATCGGCGATAAAGGCAGCACTTGCGCGCCCGATATTGTCGTTATGGCGACCGGTTTTGAAGTCACCAAAATGGCCAGCCGTATCAATATCACCGGCCCGGCGGGTAATTTATCCGATGTCTGGAACGGCGACGACCCGCAGGCTTATTTGGGCATCTCAGTGCCCGATTTTCCGAATTTCTTTATGATGGCAGGGCCGACAACCGGGCTGGGCCATGGCGGCAGCGGCATGTTCATCGCCGAATGTCACGCCCATTATATCGCCCACACTATTGCCACCATGCTGAATGAGGGCATTGACCAAATGGCTGCGACACCGGCCGCGCAAGACGCCTATATGACGAAATATAACGAGCGTCACGCCGATATGATTTGGATGCATCCGGGGATGACGACCTATTACCGCAACTCCAAAGGTCGGGTTTATTCGGTGATGCCTTGGCGGCTGGTCGATTATTGGAACATGACGCGCGCCCCGCGCCTTGAGGATTACGCGACTACCAAGTCGGGATAAACGGACGCTTGCCGCTATTATTGGAAGAAGAGGCTTTTTTACCGACCGGCATGGATTTCAGCGCGCGAATGAGATAAGCGCGCGTATCTTTCGGGTCAATCACCGCATCAATCTCGTGATACATGGCGGCGTTGAGCGCTTTACCATTGGCAATCATCGCATCCAGCAGCTTGTTGAAAATCGCGTCGCCTTCCTTGCTGCCCTCGCCACCGGCGGCGGCGATTTCTTTTGAGTAACCAAGCCGCACCGCCCCTTCCAGCCCCATTGGGCCGAACTCGCCGGTCGGCCAAGCGAGCGTCATTTGCGGCACATGCAGACTGCCCATGCCCATGGCTTGCGCGCCCAGCCCGTAGCCTTTGCGCAACACCACCATAAACACCGGCACAGAAATGCTGGCCCCCGCCACCAGCATGGAGGAAGCGCGCCGCACCGTGCCGAATTTCTCGTGCTCGGGCCCAACCATAAAACCGGGCGTGTCGCAAAACGAAACCAGCGGTAACTCGAAAGCATCGCAAAGCTGCACAAAGCGACCGGCTTTTTCAGCCGCCTCGGCATCAATAGCGCCGCCCAAATGCGCCGGATTATTGGCAATCAGCCCGAAAGGCCGTCCTTCAATGCGCATAAAACCGGTAATCATGCCCTTGCCATAAGCGCGGCGCAGCTCCAGAAAACTGCCCGTATCGGCAATCATCTCAATGGCGGTGCGCATATCATAAGCGCGCTTTCGGTCCTCGGGAATAATGTGGCGCAGCTTGCGCTGGTCTTCGCACGCATGGCTTTGTAGCGGGCCTTGAAAATAGCCGAGCAATTGTTTGGCCATGGCGGTAGCGTGAGCTTCGTCGTCGGCAAGCAAGTCAACGACGCCGTTTTCGGTTTGAATATCCATCGGCCCGACCTCGGTCGGGGCCACCGCGCCCAGCCCGCCGCCTTCAATCATCGCCGGCCCGCCCATGCCGATATAGCTGTCCTTGGTGGCGATGGTGACATCGGCGCAGCCAAACAGCACCGCATTACCGGCAAAGCAGTAGCCATTATTGATGGCGATGCGCGGAGCGACGCCGCTGGCCTGCGCCCAAGTGGCGAAGGTCATTACGTCCAAGCCGCCGCCGGAGATTTTGCTGGCATCGGTATCGCCGGGGCGGCCGCCGCCACCTTCGGTATAAAATATTGTCGGCAATTGCCATTGATGCGCCATTTCCAAAACGCGATCGGTCTTTTTGTGATTGAACAGACCTTGCGTACCGGCCAGCACCGTATAGTCATAGGCCAGCACGGCGGTACGCGCTGCCTCCTCGTCAAACATCTCGCCATTGACCGCGCCGAAACCGGCGACCAGCCCATCGGCCGGTGTATTATCGATAAGGTCGTCGAGCTGGCGGCGTTGGCGTTGCGCCGCCACCATTAGCTGACCATATTCGATAAAGCTGCCCTCATCGCACAAATCCTCGACATTCTCGCGCGCCGAGCGATGGCCTTTATCGTGCCGCTTGGCCATTTTCTCGGGCCGATTGGCATCCAGTGTGCGCGCCAGTCGTGCTTGCAATTCGGCGAGGTCGGCTCGCACCGCATCGAGGTCTTGGGTGTGGCTCTCGCCCTGTTGCGCGGCGGCGGCCTCACCCACTTCGATGGAGAACACCGGCGCGCCCTCTTCCACCACCTCGCCGACGTAATATTTCAGCGCTTTCACCGTCCCCGAAACCGGCGCAGCGAGCGCGTGTTGCATTTTCATCGCTTCCAAAATCACCAGCTCCTCACCGGCGCTGACAGCATCGCCCACCGCGACATTGACGCTGTGCACGACCGCCTGCATCGGTGCAGCGACAGAGGTGACGGATTTGGTTTTATCTTTACTCATGGTCATAACTCATGATTTTTCGGTTCACGGTTTTTCGGTTCACGACTTTTCGGTTCACGGGCACCGCAAATACAATCAGCAAATTCTGCACCATGTCCGCCCCCCCACGTGCTGGATAGGCAATTATCCTGCACCACACAGGGGCAGATGTGAAGACACGTAAATGGTGAAACCGCAAATGCCGCTTGCCAAGGTTGGGCGAAGATGCGTAGGGTGTAGAGGCCTAATAAGAAAAAAAAGGGGAGGCAAGGGTCATGGGAGACTAAATTCTTATCAAGACGGTATGCCGTGGTGCGCTCGCAATCGCGCTCGGCTTTGCCGTTGCGCCAGCAGGCGCGCAAGAGCGGGTGGACGAGGTTATCGTCACCGGCTCTTACATTTTTGTGCTGATTTATAGCTTTTCGAAACGGTTGCTTTCGGGCGACAGCGCGTAAAGTTCGCCCGGGCCGATATCGTGCCACAGCCCATGCAGGCTGAGCGTGCCGGCCGCCACAGCATCGGCCACAAACGGGTACCCCATCAGATTTTCCAGCGAACCGATGACCCCCTGATGCCCCATGGAGACCGCGCGCGACGCGTCATCCGCGCCACTGACGCGCTCATAGGCCGGGCGCAGCACGTCCAACCAATGACCGACAAATTCAAAACCCGAATCCTCGGGCGCAGCTTCGCCCTCGCA
>JADHOK010000039.1 GCA_016779015.1 PS1 clade bacterium
CGGTCTCGCGCCAGTCATCGGGTTGTTGTAGCGCGAAAGAAGTATCGCCCGCCGGGGTCGCGTGCACTTGTGTCAAATGGATGGTGGAGGCTTGCGCCTCAAAGATTTTATAAATCTGTCCGCCGCCGATTATCATCACCTTTCGGGTGTCCGCTTCTGCCTCGCGCACAGCCTCACTCACTGCCTCTCCTAATGCCTCGGTGGCCACTTTAAGGGCCGCTTGCGGTGTGGCCGCAGCCACCACACCATCGGGTAATGCGGGCGCGGTGCGACTGATGACGATGTTCAAACGCCCGGGCAGCGGACGGCCGATACTGTCCCATGTGGCGCGCCCCATAATTATCGGGCAGCCCATGGTGACTTGTTTGAAATGTTTGAGGTCGGAGGGCAGCCGCCATGGCATATCGCCATCTTTGCCGATAATGCCGTTCTCGGCCACGGCAACCACCATCTCAATGATGGGCATTTCAATGTCGGGCATGATTAAACCGCAACCGGTGCGGGGATGTGGCCTTGCGCGACATAATCGACCAGCTCGAAATCATCAAACACGAAACCGAAAATGTCTTTTTTATCGGGGTTGATTTTAATCGTCGGCAGCACGCCCGGGCGGCGTTGCAACTGCGTTCGCGCTTGGTCGATATGGTTGAGATAAAGATGCGCGTCGCCCAGCGTGTGGACGAAATCACCCGCCTCCAAGTCGCAAACCTGCGCCAGCATTTGTGTGAGCAGCGCGTAGGAAGCGATGTTGAACGGCACGCCAAGGAAAATATCGGCCGAGCGCTGATAGAGCTGGCACGACAGCTTGCCTTTGGCGACGTAAAACTGGAACAGGCAATGGCATGGCGGCAGCGCCATATTGTCGACATCGGCCGGATTCCAAGCCGTGACAATATGGCGGCGCGAATCCGGATTGTCTTTCAGCTGCGCCACCAAGGCACTTATCTGGTCGATATGCGCGCCGCCCGGCGTCTGCCAACTGCGCCATTGTTTGCCGTAAACCGGGCCGAGATTACCGTCATCATCGGCCCAGTCATCCCAAATCGACACGCCATTATCTTTCAGATAGGCGATATTCGTGTCGCCCGAAAGAAACCATAAAAGCTCGTGGATGATCGATTTCAGATGCAGCTTTTTGGTCGTCAGCACCGGAAAACCCTGCCCCAGATTGAAGCGCATTTGATGGCCGAACACTGACAATGTGCCGGTGCCGGTGCGGTCATCGCGCTGTGCGCCGTTGCGGAGAACATGTTCCAAGAGGTCAAGATATTGCTGCATTCGCGTATATTTGAGTTTTCACCCAAGATTCGCAACGGCTTTTGCGCGCCCACTGTTATTTTGCTGTGAAAACTGTTATATGAGTTGTGTCGGCTTGCCGACTATGGCGATAAACGGGCTTCGCAATAAACCCATCGGACCCGGGGGCAGCACCCGGCGCCTCCACCAATTCTTTCATGTTTCGGGGGCGAACCAGGATCGACGAGGGCGTAAAGGATGTTTCCGTCGCTCGGCATGGTACCATCGTTATCGGGCCATTTTTATAGTTGCAAATGACAACTATGCGGAAGTCGCTGTCGCTGCGTAAGCAGTCACACAACTTCAATTGAAGTCCATCTCCTTCGCAGGTGATGGCGGGGTTCGGAAGGCACCTGGCAACAGAAGCCTTCCACTTTTTTAATGCCGCGCGCGGCCCCAAGGCAAACTCGACAAAAGAACTATGACTGACATTAGCGACTCCCCCGGAGACATTTACAAATATGCCGACCGCGCTCAGGCGGCGCTGCTTGATATGGTGCGCACGGTGATGCGCGAAGCGGCCACCGACGGGCTTGCCGGCGGGCATCATTTCTACATTACCTATTATACCCACGCCGAAGGCGTGGTGATGAGCGACCGCTTGCGGGCCCAACACCCCGAGGAAATCACCATCGTGCTGCAAAACCAATTCGAGGATTTGGTGATTGAGGACGCAGCTTTTCATGTGACGCTGAGCTTTAACGACACGCCGGAACGCCTGACCGTGCCGTTCAATACGGTGAGCAAATTTTACGACCCGTCAGTGGCTTTCGGTCTGATGTTCGATGTCGAAGCGCCGATTGTCGATATTGTTTCGCTCGACGACCATGACGCCATAATGGACGCAATTTTAGCGGCCGAAGAAAAACAGGCCGACGGGCCCGCAGACAAAAAATCGAAAGAAGAAAAAACCGGCGAAGTGGTCAGTCTCGACAGCTTTCGCGATAAATAGTTTTCAACGCTTCGCTGCGCCGCCTATATTGGCGCACGAACCCCATCGTGCTAGACCGCTAGCAGTCGAGTTTTATCCATTGGAGAATGAGCATTATGGCCGATAAGCGCACTGAAACCGATAGTTTTGGCCCGCTGGAAGTCCCCGCCGATAAATATTGGGGCGCGCAGACACAACGCTCGCTGGGCAATTTCAAAATCGGCACGGAGACCATGCCGCTGCCGCTGGTGCGCGCTTTGGGCATTGTCAAAATGGCGGCGGCGCAAGCCAATATGAAGCTCGACAATCTTGAAAGTGATATTGGCGACGCGATTGTGGCAGCCGCCGGTGAAGTGGCCGAGGGCAAGCTGAACGACCATTTCCCGCTCGTTGTCTGGCAAACCGGGTCGGGCACGCAATCGAATATGAACACCAATGAGGTCATCTCAAACCGCGCCATTGAAATCCTCGGCGGCACTATGGGCTCGAAAGAGCCGGTGCACCCGAACGACCATTGCAATCGCAGCCAGTCCTCAAACGATACTTTTCCGACCGCCATGCATATCGCCGCGGCGGAGGAGATTGTGCATATGTTGGTGCCGGCTTTGCAGCAGCTTCACAATGCGCTGAACGACAAAGCGCAGGCGTTTAAAGACATTATCAAAATCGGCCGCACGCATACGCAAGACGCGACGCCGCTGACATTGGGCCAGGAATTTTCCGGCTATGTCGCCATGGTGAAAAACGCCATTGGCCGCGTCGAGGGTGTGCTGCCCAAGCTCTATGAATTGGCGCAAGGCGGCACCGCTGTCGGCACCGGCATTAACGCCAAACCGGGTTTTGCCGAGGGCTTTGCCGATGAAGTGGCGGCCTATACCAAGCTGCCTTTCGTCACCGCACCGAATAAATTCGAGGCGCTGGCCACGCATGACGCGATGGTAGAGGCGCATGGCGCGCTCAATGAAACGGCCGTGTCGCTGTTCAAAATCGCCAATGATATTCGCCTCCTCGGCTCCGGCCCACGCTCCGGCCTTGGCGAGTTGAGCTTGCCGGAAAACGAACCCGGCTCATCGATTATGCCGGGCAAGGTCAACCCGACCCAATGCGAAGCGCTGACCATGGTCTGCGCGCAAGTGATGGGCAACAACACCGCCGTTTCTTTCGCCGGTTCGCAAGGCCATTTTGAGCTGAATGTTTACAAGCCGGTGATTGCCGCCAATGTGCTGCAATCCATCCGCCTGCTCGGCGATGCGGCGGTCAGCTTCTCGGATAATTGCGTCATCGGCATCAAAGCCAATGAGGACAATATCGCCGCTTTGATGGAACGTTCGCTGATGCTGGTGACGGCGCTGGCGCCGAAAATCGGCTATGACAACGCCACCACTGTCGCCAAAACGGCGCATAAAAACGGCACCACATTGCGCGAGGAAGCCGTCAAAGGCGGCTTTGTGACAGAAGAAGAATTTGACGCCATCGTCCGCCCCGAGGACATGATTGCGCCGAAATAGTTTCTCGTGAAACCTGAAAAACGCTCCATCACCATTGCCGGCCACGCCACCAGCGTGTCGTTAGAGCCGCTATTTTGGGACGCGCTGAAAGATATGGCGGCCGAACGAGGGCAGAGCCTGCCCGACCTTATCCGCGCATTGGACGCGCAAGAGCGCGAGGCCAGCCTGTCTTCTACTCTGCGGGTGGCTGTGTTGCGCTGGACGCGCCACCGGAATTAAAGGGCGACGCATCGCTTTCTATTTTCGGCGCTGTCAGATCGCCGGTGAGACGCCAAATAATCGGACGCTGCCGGTCAATCGGATATAGCGTCATCTCGGCATCCATCACCAAATCAACGACGTCAAAAGCCGCTTCCAAGCGCGCCTCATTCAGGCCTTGGGCAAAAACGAAATCGACGCTCGCCTTCTCCACCACCCCGTCGCGCATTTGCGCCAGACCAAGGCCGCGCGCGAAAGCCAGCTCTTCCATGCCGACAAAATCACCAACCAGCGCGTCGGCATCGCCGTCAAAAGAAGGCGCGGAGAGGCTATCGCCAAAACCAACCGCGTCAAAAAAGGTTAAATTCCCCGGGGCGACTTCATAGTTCAAAATTCCGGTCAGCGACGCCATCATGGCGCGCGGCGTGGTGCCTCGCCCTTCCAGATTGAGCGTGCCGAAGAAACCGGCATCGACCAATCGATTGCCATATTGCTTGAGCAGAAAAATATTCGGATTGAGCCGATCAAACTCGGCGGACAGCCCAAAACGCGGCGGTAGCGACCCGCCCTCAGCCAGCACATCGGCTTTCATCTGCCCGCCCATTAATTCAGCGGTCAAATCGGGCGCTTCCAAAACCCCTTCCGTCAGTTTCAGGCGACCGGCCAGCGTGTCGATATCGATATCGCCTAAGCGCAATTCGGCGGCGCTGAATTGAATATCGGCATTGGTGCGCCCCAACACCGACCAATTCATCGGCGTGGTGCGCCAGCCATTTTCGTCGCGCTGCGGCAGAACAAAGCCGACATCAACCCCTCGCCCTGCCAAATTCATATTGAGGCGCGGCAGGCCGTCGCCGGTTTGCAAAACCCCCTCGCCGGAAATCTGGCCGCCACCCAGGCGCACTTCGAGGCCGGAGAATCCGATATTGCCCGGCGCGGCATTGAGCTGCGCCTCGCCCGAGGCGGCAACCTTTTGCCAGTCGGTCTGCGGGGCCAGCAGCGGTAAAAAATCCGCCATATTGAACGCTACCGCGCCCGATAATAATTTGCCTCCGGTCGCGGCACGCAATGTGCCGTTGAGGCTCAGCGCATCCTGGGCCATCCCCATATCGGCATCGACGGAAAACAAATCATTGCTCTGCGCCGCCAGTTGCAGACGCATATCGCCTCGCGCCGCCGCGTCATAAACCGATGGTAGGAAGAAGGCCTGCGCCAAATCATTGGCTGCGCCGGTGAGCGATAGGGTGATGTTCGTGCCGGCCTCGACAAAAGCCAGCGAGCGCGCAGGCGTGGTCATCGCAAAATTGGCGACCAAACCACCCACATCGCCCTTGGCGTTGTAGATTACTTTCGGCCATTCGGCGGCGTCGGGCGCGGTGATAGTGATATTGGTGACGATATCGGATGCCAGCGACGGATTGAAATCAAGCGACGCAAAGCGCGACATAACCGGCCCGTGCAGCCAGTTCGCGCTGTCGCTTTTGACGCTGATGGCCAGCCCGCCATATGACGGCGCGGCGTCATAATTCATCGCGCCATTGAGAGCGATGTCGGCCCCGTTGAAATCGGTCAGACGCAGATTATCCAGCCGCAGCTGTTGATCGGCGACGCGCCCTTGCGCCGCGAAAGGCCCCAGCGCCCGCGCGCCGGCGAACAGACGCCCGACGTCGAGTTTAAAATCCAAAATCCGTTGCGGGTCAGCTGCGCCCATAAGCACACCGAGCAGGCGATTAAGCTGCGGCCAAACACTGGCCGTGCTGCTGTCGCGCCCCGGCGCACCGCTCTCGACAATACCCCAATCAGCGAGGTCAAAGCGGTTGACCTGAAGCGCCATGTCTGCTTGCAAATTGGGCAGATTTGGCAGGGTGATATCGGCCGAAAGATAATCATTACCGATGCGACCGGCCAAGCCGTTGAGCGCCAAACCGGCGCCATCAAACACCACATCGCCAACCAACGAGGTGCGTTGCAGCGCTGCTTCATCTACGCCTTCGGCAAAAGCCGAAAAGTCTGTGTCGTATTGGCTGCCCAGCCATAACAGCAGCGCCAGCGTATCCGAGGAGCGGGCCGAGAAATTGCCCGTAAAACGCGGCGTCGCCGCTTCACCGTCAGGGGCATTAGGGGCATCATCAAGAGCGCGTCTTTCATACGCACCCGAAGCCAGCAGCGCGGTGTTGAACGGCAGAATGAGGTTTAATCGGTCAATGCTCAGCACCGCCGCCTCTTGTCGAATGGCGGCCGATAAATCCGTGCCGGTCTCGCCGCCAATCGTGAAACGCGTCGCCTCGACCTCTAGCGCGGCCGCAAGGTCAGGGGCGAAACCCTGCCATATGCGCGCCAGCAAAGCCGGCTCGGGCGCATCAGTACTCGGCCTTAGAAGATCGAGATTAACCGCGCCGGTGGTCAAGCGTCCGTCGAGAAACGGCGTTTCCCCCGGCTGACGCGGCCAGTCGAGCGCCAGACGCGTGCGGAACACCGTGTTCAGCGCCGAAATCTCAAGACTGTCGGCCCTAAGACCAATGGGCGACCCGCTGACCAGGCCGGACAATTGAAAGCGCCGCGCTTCCGGCAGCACGCGCAGCGGCAAACGCGCTTCCATCGCCGCCATCAGAAAATCGTCCGACATCAAGCTGACCTCGCCATCGAGACGCCAATCGGCCTCACTGCCTGTCACAAAACCGGCAAATGTAAGCTGCTCATTTACGCCCAAGCCCAAACTGACATCGATTTTTGTTGCTAACGCACGCCGCCCAACACTCACTTGCAGACCGGCTGATTGACCGCTCGGCAAGGTTTTGCGCATGGTGATGCGCATTGGCCCATTGCCGCGCTGCGCCGCCAAGGTCATCGACACGGCGTCAATCCGCGTTTCAACTTTTGGCCGCAGCGGGTCAAGACCGGTAATGCGAAGGTTGCTGTCAAGCAGCCCCACCGGTGGTAGCGGCTGGCCATGCATGGCAGTCAACAAAGCGGCGGGGCGCTCAGCCAATTGCAAATTCACATCGGCATTGAGCAGCGTCACCGCCGCGGCAACGAAACGCCGCTGCACCAGTTCAACCACATCAAGGTTGACCACCAATTGCGGAATGGTAGCGGCGAAGCGCGCCTCGCCGCGCTGCGTATCGGTAAATTTTGCGTCGCTGATAATCAGTTGCGGGCGCGGCACAAAGCGCAAGCGCACCGGCCCTTCAATCTCAACCGCCGCTGCGAAGCGGGCCGATAAATCGGCTTCAATTTCCTCCACCGGCGGCAGAAGCGGCACATTATTCGGCACAATCACCGATGCGACCAGCACACCAAGGAGCAGAAAAATCATCGAAAGATACGGAAATCGCGGCATAGCACTCTATTTTAAATTTGAGTGGCGAGACTAACAATCTCGCGCCCTATTTACCAGACGGCTTTGGTGCACGGCGCGATGAGAACGGTTCGGCGATGCGCGCACGGATGCTATAGTAATCGAATCAAATTAGGTGACATATATGGACAATGACCCGTTTGATTTGGGCGATGACGCTAACGCCCCTATGACGCCTGCGCCGCAAGCTGCGGCGTCGAACGGCAGTGGCAGTATATCGCAGAAAGCCGCTGCTGCCGGACAGGCGCGTCGGCTCGAGCCTTTGCTCGACGGGTTGAACGAAGAACAACGCCAATCGGTCACCGCCGCTGATGGGCCGCTGCTCTTGCTGGCCGGGGCCGGCACCGGCAAAACCCGCGCCTTGACCACCCGCATCGCCTATAAAATCGCCACACAAGTGGCATGGCCGAGCCAAATACTGGCCGTCACCTTTACCAATAAGGCGGCGCGCGAGATGAAAACCCGTATCGGGCAGATGCTGGGCGAAACCGTCGAAGGCATGCCGTGGCTCGGCACGTTCCACTCGCTATCGGCGAAAATCCTGCGAATTCACGCTGAATTGGTCGATTTGCGACCCGATTTCACAATCCTCGATACAGACGACCAGATAAGACTGCTGAAACAGCTGATTCAAGTCGAAAATATCGATGAAAAGCGCTGGCCGGCGCGGCAAATGGCGATTCTCATTGACCGCTGGAAAAACCGCGGCTGGATGCCCGAAAACGTGCCCGAGGGCGAGGCCGGTTTCTTCGCCAATGGCTTGGGCGGTAAGATTTACGCGGATTATCAAAAGCGGCTGAAAATCCTCAATGCCGCCGATTTCGGCGACCTTTTGTTGGAATGTCTGCGCCTGTTCCGTGAAAACGATGCGGTGCTGGTCGAATATCAGCAGCGCTTCAAACATATTCTGGTCGACGAATATCAAGACACCAATGCGGTGCAATATTTATGGCTACGTCTGCTGGCGCAGGGCCACAATAATATTTGCTGCGTTGGCGATGACGACCAGTCGATTTACGGCTGGCGCGGCGCCGAGGTCGACAATATTTTGCGCTTTGAAAAAGATTTTGAGGGCGCGCAAGTCATCCGATTGGAACGCAATTATCGCTCGACGCCGCATATTTTGGGAGCCGCTTCAGGGCTGATTGCCAGCAATGAAAGCCGCCTCGGCAAAACCCTTTGGACGGATGCCAATGATGATGGCGAGCCGGTGAAAGTGCGCGGCGTCTGGGATGGCGAGGAAGAGGCGCGCCTGACGGCGGATGATATTGAAGCTTATCAACGCGGCGGGCAGACGTTTAATGAAATGGCGGTGTTGGTGCGCGCGTCTTTTCAAATGCGCGAGTTTGAAGACCGCTTCATCTCGCTGGGTATTCCCTATCGCGTGATTGGCGGCCCGCGCTTTTACGAGCGCGCCGAGATACGCGACGCCAATGCCTATTTGCGACTGATTGCGCAAATCGACGATGATTTGGCGTTTGAACGCATTTGCAATAAACCGCGGCGCGGGCTTGGCAATGTCGCCATTCAGACGCTGCAAAATGCGGCGCGCGGACAAGGCAAGTCGCTGTTCCAAATGGCCGAGGAAATTATCGACACCGAAGAATTGAAACCGGCGGCGCGGCGCTCGCTGACCGGTTTTGTGCGCGCCATTAATCATTGGCGCTCGCTGGTCGACACCATGACCCATACCGAGTTGGCCGAGTTGGTGCTCGACGAAAGCGGCTATACGGCCATGTGGCAGGCCGATAAATCGCCCGACGCGCCGGGTAAGCTTGAAAACCTCAAAGAGCTGGTGCGCTCGATGGAGGAGTTCGAAACACTGACCGGCTATCTGGAGCATATCTCGCTGGTCATGGAGGCGGCCAATAACGATAATGAAGACAAAGTCTCCATCATGACATTGCACGCCGCCAAAGGGCTGGAATTTGAGAGCGTCTTTCTGCCCGGTTGGGAAGAAGGGCTGTTTCCCCATCAGCGCAGTCTCGATGAAAGCGGCACTAAAGGGTTGGAAGAAGAACGACGCCTCGCCTATGTCGGCATCACCCGCGCCAAGCAACGCGCGACGATTTCTTTCGCCGGCAATCGGCGCACGCATGGGCAATGGAATTCAGCCCTGCCTTCGCGCTTCATAGACGAGCTGCCCGAAACGCATGTGGAAGTTGCCGAGAGTGATCACGCGGTTGGCGGCTTTTCCAACCAGAGCCGCTTTGCCAGCACAAGCGGCGGCGATTTTTCCGCCTCCAGTTATAACAGCCCCGGCTGGCAGCGCGCCCAAGCAAATCGCCGTAGCTATAAACAAAGCACGCCGCCGACCATTAATGCTCGCGCCGAACCCGTCGTCTCCTCGATGAGTAGCAGCAACTACAAGCGCGGCGAGCGGATTTTCCATCAGAAATTCGGTTATGGCCGCATCGCAGCCATTGAGGGTAATAAGCTAACGGTCGATTTCGAAAAAGCCGGCACCAAGAAAGTGCTCGATTCCTATATCGAGAAACACTGAGCGCGCCATGCCGACAAGCTGGAAACTGAGCTTCACTGCCAAGGATAGCGCGGCAGCGGAAGCGGCGCTGGAGGCTTTCGGCGCGACCCTATGGGCGACAACGCAAGCTAAGGGCGGCACGCGTTTCGAGGTCTATTTTGACGGCCAACCCGACCTTACGACGCTCGACCTGCCGGCCGATGCCAAGCAGCAACTGGCGGCATTGCCCGATAAGGATTGGGTGGCGGAAAGCCAGAGCGGCCTGCCGCCGGTGGTGGCGCCGCCTTTCCATCTGCACGGAACCCATGATACGCCGCGTCGGGGGGGATGGCGCAATATTGAAATGCAGGCGGGGGCCGCTTTCGGCACTGGTCACCACGGCACAACCCTGGGCTGTCTGATGCTGCTGGCGGATATGCTGAAGCAGCACACGCCGCGCCGTGTCGCCGATATTGGCTGCGGCTCCGGCGTGTTGGCCATTGCGGCGGCCAAAGCCGGCTGCCATGCGGTTTTGGCCAGCGATAATGACCCATTGGCGGTCGCTGTGGCGTGCGAAAATGCGCGGCTCAACCATGTCGCGCCGCGTATCCGCTGTTTCACCGCCACCGGCATGGCGCATCCGACTTATCATGGGCGTCGTTTCGACCTTATACTGGCCAATATACTGGCCGCCCCTTTGCGGCATTTGGCGAGCGATTTTGACCGCCACCTCAGCCCGCGCGGTCGCGTGATTGTGGCCGGTCTGATGGATGAACAAGCCCGCGCCGTCATTGCGCGCTATCGCGGCATCGGTCTATTGGTGGAGCAGAAAATATCAATCGGGGCATGGACGAGCCTCTGCTTTAAGCGGTAAAGTCGCGAATGTTTCAAAATTTCGATGATGACAGTTCAAACAAAGAAATCGCGCCACGGGTGAAAGCCTTGCGGGCGCGCCTCGCCAAGATGAAACTCGACGGCATGATTGTGCCGCGCGAGGACGAGTATCAGGGCGAATATGTGCCGGCTGCCAATGAGCGGCTGAAGTGGATTTCCGGTTTTGGCGGTTCGGCCGGCACAGCGATTGTGCTGGCCCCCAAAGCGGCGCTGTTTATCGATGGGCGCTATATTCTGCAAGCCCCGAAACAGACGGACACCAAGCTGTTCACTATTGTCGATGTGATGCAAAACCCACCCTCGCATTGGCTGGCGGCGACGGCCAAAAAAGGCATGCAAATCGGTCTCGACCCGCGCCTGCATAGCGAGACGGCCGTTAAAGCCTATCGCGACCGCCTTGCCGCCAAAGGTGCACGGCTGGTGCTGCTGGACGAAAACCCGCTCGATGCCGAATGGCGCGACCGGCCCGAATTGCCCGACACACCGGTGGTTATTCAACCGACCCGCCTGACCGGTCGCAGTTCGGAGCAGAAGCGCAAAGCGCTGGCCGCCGATATGAAAAAAGCCGGACACGATATATTGCTGGTGGCGCAACCCGAAAACATTGCTTGGCTGTTGAACATTCGCGCTCAAGATGTGCCGCATACGCCGTTTGCGCTATCGTTTGGCCTGCTGCACAAAAACGGCAATTTCGACTGGTTCATCAGACATAGCCGCGTCAGCGCCACCGTGCGCGCGCATATTGGCAGCGGTCTGAAACTTTATCGGCAGGGCGATATGCTGGCCAAACTGAAAAGCCTCACGGGCAAGACGGTGGCGTTTGACCCGACCAATACGCCGGCTTGGTTTGCCGAGCAAATGGTCAATGCCAATCTGGTGCGCGTCACCGACCCTTGTGCGCTGCCCAAAGCGGCAAAACACAAA
>JADHOK010000040.1 GCA_016779015.1 PS1 clade bacterium
ACACAGCGGTCGTAAACCTCGCGTGCCAGCAGGCGCAACGGCAGGCCGATCATGCCGCTTTGATGCGCCAGCAGCCGCTCCATGGCGAGATGGGTTTTACCGGTATTGGTCGGCCCCAAAACAACCCGCAATTGTGGTGAAAATCCGCGTCTGGACATGCGCTCACCATGACCAAGCTGGACCGTTTTGGCAAGTGTCTCGCGGGCATTCACGCGTTTTGCGACGATTTGTCGGGCTTCGATAGGGCGAATCGGCAAGCCGGTGAGAATCACTGATTCGCATTATGCTGAACGGGCGAATCAAAAAAGCCGTTTTATCCTGAACAGTTAGAGAACGAAGCGGGTCCGAATCACTTACATAGTAGCCGTGCTGTTTCTGTTCACCACTACATATGGTGGGTGCGCATATTGTCTCCCCCGAGTTTGGCGCGCGCTTATGCCTTGCAAAACCCCCCATGCGCCGCCATGATGCAAGCCTTGCATAGCGCTTCTAAGGTGAAAAGGGAGGGGTTTTTCCATGGATTTCGCGATACCGGACGACATTCGCACATATCTCGCAGCTCTGGATGATTTCATCGAAAAGGAAATCGTGCCCCTGCAAATGGAAAACGACAATAATCGGTTTTTCGACCATCGCCGCGAACACGCGCGCACTGATTGGGATAATCAGGGCCTGCCGCGCCCCGAATGGGAAGAGCTGCTGCGCGAAATGCGCCGCCGCGCCGATAAGGCTGGGCATTTGCGCTTCGGCTTGCCGAAAGAATATGGCGGGGCCGATGGCTCGAACCTCGCTATGGCCTGTATCCGCGAACATTTGGCGCATAAAGGGCTTGGCCTGCACAATGACTTGCAAAATGAAAGCTCGATTGTCGGCAATTTTCCGCAAGTGCTTATGTTCCGCGATTTCGGCACGCCCGACCAAGCCGATGATTTTATCAACGGCATGTTGGCCGGCACGCATCGCATTTGTTTCGGGCTGACCGAGCCCGAGCATGGCTCCGACGCGACTTGGATGGAGACCAAAGGGGTGCGCGAGACGCGCGACGGTGTCGATGGCTGGCTGCTGAATGGCGAGAAAATGTGGACCACCGGCATGCATGTGGCGAGCCATGTCATGCTGTTTGCCCGCACCTCAGGCGATGATGGCGCGGCCAGAGGCATTACCTGTTTTCTGGTGCCGGCCGATGATCCGGGCGTCAAGATTGAAGAATATATGTGGACCTTCAACATGCCGACTGACCACCCACGGGTTTCTTTCACCAATATTTGGGTGCCCGATAGCGCCATATTCGGCGAGCCGGAAAACGGCCTCGCTTTGGCGCAGCACTTCGTGCATGAAAACCGTATTCGCCAAGCCGCCAGTGGCGTCGGCGCGGCGCAATATTGCATCGACCAATCGGTTGCTTATGCCAAAGCGCGCGCGCCGTTCGGCAAGCCGCTCTCGACCAACCAAGCCATCCAGTTTCCGCTCACCGAGTTGCACACGGAATGCGAGATGATACGCAATCTGGTTTACAAGACGGCGGCGCAAATGGACGAGATGTCGAAACCCGATGTGGCGATCTATCTCTCCGACAAAGTGTCGATGTGCAATTACCGCGCCAATCGATTGGTTTGCGAGGCGGCCGACCGCGCCATTCAAGTGCATGGCGGTATTGGGTATTCGCGCCATATGCCGTTTGAACATATTTACCGCCACCATCGGCGCTACCGTATCACCGAAGGCTCTGAGGAAATTCAAATCCGCAAAGTAGCGGCGCATTTATTCGGTTTTATCGACCCCGGCAAAACGCGTAAGAAAAAGGCTTAGCCCATGTCTGTACCCGAAGGGTGGACGCCGCTCGATTTCGGCAACCGCTTCGACCATCTCGATACGCATTTCATCGAACATGTCGGCCCGGTCTATATGCGCGGGGCCGATAAGGAACGCCAGCTTGGTTTTGAAGTGTTGCCGCATATGTGCAATCCGGCCGGCATTTGCCATGGCGGCATGTTGATGTCGGTCATGGATGTTGGGCTGGCATTCATTTTGCACAATGCGATGGGCAAGCATGTGTTCACCCCCTCGGTCAGTTTCAATTTCGATTTTGTCGCGCCGGGTCAAAAAGGAGATTTTCTGATTTGCGAAGGCGAATGCACGCGGCATACGAAAAATACCGGTTTTGTTAGCGGTCGCCTCATCGGCAAGGACGGGCCGGTGATCACCGGCAGCGGCATTATGAAAATCACCAATATCGGT
Source organism: PS1 clade bacterium (assembly GCA_016779015.1). Lineage (GTDB taxonomy): Bacteria > Pseudomonadota > Alphaproteobacteria > RS24 > RS24 > UBA8337. Next base: position 2,239 of record JADHOK010000040.1, read on the forward strand.
TTTGACGACAACGCCGAATAGATCGGCGGCAAAACAACTTGACGGGCTGACAGCCTTTTTCTATATCAAACCCACGAGCGGGCCATTTGGCCCTATTTTCATGGTCCTTAGGGCCAGACAGACGGCCAATAAATTGGGAGTGACCCATGTCACGTGTATGCGAACTGACCGGCAAATCGGTAATGAGCGGCAATAATGTAAGCCATGCGATGAATAAAACGCGGCGTCGCTTTTTGCCCAATCTGCAGCAAGTCAGCCTGCCAAGCGAGGCTTTGGGTCGTGCGCTGAAGTTCCGCATCTCGGCCAATGCGCTGCGTTCGGTTGAGCATAATGGCGGTATCGATGCTTTTCTTCTGAAAGCCAAGGACGCGCATTTATCGTCCAAAGCGTTGAAGCTGAAAAAGCAAATCGTCGCCAAACAAGCCTAAGTCAGGCGGTAAAGTAGAGGCAGCTTGCGGCTGCTTTTTTAAGTAATTAGCGTTATTTTAATGTGTTGCGTCTAAGTTATGAAGACGTTGCGTTTGTGGTTTTTTTTCAACAGTAGCTACAAACGGACGGCGCCTCATGACACTTTCTCACACAACGCATCAAAAAAGCTCGCATAAAAAAACGCGTAAAAAACCGGCTGTTTCCGGCCTCATTATCGGCCTGTTGGTCGTGACCGCCCTCGCGGCACCATCTAAAAAGGGCGTTTTATTATCTGCGCGCGACCGCCGAATTTTAAATTAGGGCGGTTTGCTAACTCGATGAGCCGCGCACCGGTGCCGCGCTTGTGCGCACGCCGCCGCGACCCGCCGCGGTTCTGCCGCCCGCTTTACCGGCGGCTTTCAGCGCACCGGTATTGACGCCTTTTTCTTTTTTCACCGCCTCGTTTTCGTCAAACAATTCGGCCAGCTTGTCGGTCATGGCCCCGCCCAATTGCTCGGCATCGACAATGGTCACGGCGCGGCGATAATAGCGCGTCACGTCATGGCCGATACCGATGGCGATAAGCTCGACAGGCGATTGCGTCTCAATATCTTCAATGACATTGCGCAGATGTTTTTCCAGATAATTGCCCGCATTCACCGATAGGGTTGAATCATCAACCGGTGCGCCGTCGGAAATCACCATTAAAATGCGGCGTTGTTCGGGCCGCGCCAGCAAGCGGTTATGCGCCCAGATAAGCGCCTCGCCATCGATATTTTCTTTCAGCAAACCCTCGCGCATCATCAGGCCGAGGTTTTTGCGCGCCCGCCGCCACGGCGCATCAGCACTTTTATAAATAATATGGCGCAGGTCATTGAGACGCCCCGGATGGCCCGGCTTGCCGTTCGACATCCATACTTCGCGCGCTTGCCCGCCTTTCCAGGCGCGGGTGGTGAAACCCAAAATTTCGGTCTTCACATTGCACCGTTCCAACGTGCGGGCCAGAATATCGGCGCACATGGCGGCCACGGTAATCGGGCGCCCGCGCATGGAGCCGGAATTGTCGATCAGCAGCGTTACCACCGTATCGCGAAACTTGGTGTCGCTTTCCATTTTATAGGAGAGCGGCTGCATCGGATCCATAATGATGCGTGACAGCCGCGCCGGGTCGAGATAGCCCTCTTCGAGGTCAAATTCCCAGCTGCGATTTTGCTTGGCTTGCAAGCGGCGCTGTAGGCGATTGGCGAGGCGCGCCACCACGCCTTGCATTTGTTGCAATTGCTGGTCGAGATATTGGCGCAAGCGCTCCAGCTCTTCAGCGTCGCACAGCTCCTCGGCTTCAATGGTCTCGTCAAATTGCGAGGTGTAAATATTATAGGCCGATTTTTCCGGATTGAGCGGGCCGTCAGGGGCGTAAGGCTGGGCCGCTTCGCCGGCTTCTTCGCCATCGCTTTCGCCCTCAATCTCATCGCCTTCCATTTGCAGCGTCTGCTCGTCGCCTTCTTCCATGGCGGCGTCGCCGATCTCCATTTCATCGGCTGACATGCCGTCCGGGCTTTCGGCCTGACCGCCTTCGCCATCTTGCGGGCCGTCTTCGCCGTCTTGGCCGTCGCCTTCTTCGCCGTCGCCTTCTTCGCTTTCACCGGCCGCATCGGTGAGGCCCAAATCAACCAATATATCGCGGGTCAATTCGCCGAATTGTTTCTGGTCATCGACCGCGCCTTCAAGCGCCCCCAGCTTATCGCCGACGCGCTCATCGACCCAGCCGCGCCACGCTTCGACAACGCCCTCGGCGGCCGGTGGCGGTGCCAGGCCGGTCAATTGTTCGCGCACCATAAAGCCCAGCGCCTCGGCCAATGGCGCGTCCTCGCGGCTCATGGCGTCGCCATAACCAAGTTTGGTGCAGCGCACCTGATGCATGGCGTTGATATTCGTGCCGACGCCGGCCATAGCGCGCGCGCCCAAAGCTTCGCAGCGCGCCGTTTCAGCGGCATCGAAAGAGGCACGCGCATCGGTTTCCGACGGCGCAATGGCGGCCGTAATCGCGGCATCGTGATGGGCCAGTTGCAGGGCAAAACTATCGGATTGGCCGCGGACATTTTGTCGGTCGGCCGGGTCGAGGTCGCGCGCCGGTTGCGGCAAGCGCGCTTTCAAACCGGCGAGCGCCGGTTTTTCCGTGCCGAAGCTGACCGAGAGCTCGGCCTCTTCGGCAATCGAGCGCATGGTTTGCGTCAGCGCACGTTTAAATTCTTCGACCGGGGATTTTTCTGTCACGCCCTATCCGATTAATTATCTGCCAGAACCGATACCGCGCTGTCGGGCAGGTCATCGCCGAAGCAGCGTTGATAGAACTCGGCAACGGTCGGGCGTTCCAGCTCGTCGCATTTGTTCAAAAAGGTCAGTTGGAAAGCCAGCGCCACATCATTGCCGAGGATTTCGGCATTTTCGGCCCAGGTCAGAACCGTCCGCGGGCTCATCACGGTCGAAATATCACCATTGATGAAAGCGGCGCGCGTCAGGTCAGCGACCCGCACCATGGCAGAGATTTTCTCGCGCCCCTCCGCGCCCTCATAACCCGGCGCTTTGGCGTGCACAATATCGGTTTCCTTGTCATGCGCCAGATAGTTAAGCGTGGTGACAATGTTCCAGCGGTCCATCTGGCCCTGGTTGATTTGCTGCGTGCCGTGATAAAGCCCGCTCGTGTCGCCAAGCCCGATTGTATTGGTGGTGGCGAAGAGACGGAAAAACGGGTTCGGGCGAATGACTTTGTTTTGGTCGAGAAGCGTCAGCTTACCGGCAACCTCCAGCACGCGCTGGATAACAAACATCACATCGGGGCGACCGGCGTCATATTCGTCAAACACCAATGCCACCGGATTTTGCAGCGCCCATGGCAAAATGCCTTCCTGAAACTCGGTGATTTGCTTGCCGTCTTTCAACACAATCGCATCCTTACCGACCAGATCGATACGGCTGACATGGCTGTCGAGATTGACCCGCACGCATGGCCAGTTGAGGCGCGCTGCAATCTGCTCAATATGGGTCGATTTACCGGTGCCGTGATAGCCTTGCACCATGACGCGGCGGTTATGGGCAAAACCGGCCAACAGCGCCAAAGTAGTTTGCTTGTCGAACAGATAATTCTCGTCAAAATCCGGCACATATTCATTGTGCTCGGAAAAAGCCGGCACTTTCATATCAATATCAACGCCGAAAACCTCGCGCGCATCGACCTCGGTATCGGGGGCCTCCGGCATGGGTCCATTTGGCGTAGCTGTCGTTTGTGCCGCTTTACTCATCGTTTTCTCCGAAAATTAATCGCTTGCTTGGAAAGGTGTTAGCAGAAAGGCCGACTTAACAAAAGCCGGAAGCCTTTAAATAATCATGCGCCTGAATGACGCTTTGCAGCTTGTCTTCATGGGTGCGGTCGCCACCATTGGCGTCGGGGTGATATTGTTTGACCAGAATTTTGAACTTTTTGCGCACATCATCGCCGCTCGCCGTCTCCGATAGCTCCATGACATCAAGCGCGCGTTTTTGCCCCGATGTGACTTTCGAGCCGGCGGCGGCTCTTTGCTCGGCATTGACCTCATTGAAACCGGCTTCGCCCATAATTTCCAACGGGTCTTGAAACTGCCAATCCTCAACCTTGCTGCCGCGGGCGCGGCGTGTGCCCATCGACCAAGTGGGGCGGTGGCCGGTCTGGGCGGCGCGGCGAAAGCTTTCCGCTTCGGCCTGAGACATGCCCTCAAAATAATTATAGCTGCGATTATATTCGCGCACATGGTCGTAGCAAAAATGCCGCCTTGCATTGGCTTGCGGGCCGGCGGGGGCAGGGTAATCGCCGGATTTCAGACATTCCGGCCAGTCGCACCGTGAGCCGTCCTCGACCATTTGCGCGCGTTTTTCTTCGCGCGCCGTGCGTATCATATCGAAATATTTCGAGTTCAAATTCATGAACCGGCCTGTCTGTGCCGCGCGCCTATGCGTCTCGAGCGGCTGGTTAAACTTAAGCGGCAGTCTTGTGTCGGAAATGACACGGTACCTTGTTTCTGGTCTGGAAACCCTGAACGCGATATATGTCATTTATCCGCAAACACAAATCGGCTTTTCGACGCGTAAAGCATTGCGAAAAAGGCCGGAGGACTGCATGACGCAAACTTATACGATTATAGAACAAAAATTGAGCGACACCTATACGCCGGAGCATTTGCTGGTGAGCGATGAGTCGCACCTGCATAAAGGCCATGCCGGTGCGCGGCCCGGCGGCGAGACGCATTTTCGCGTGCATATGGTGTCGGCCCTATTTGAGGGGATGAGCCGCCTCGACCGGCAGCGCCATGTGCTGGATTGTCTGGCGGCTGAGCTGGAAGGCCCGGTGCATGCGCTGGCGCTAAAATTGCAAAGCCCGCGCGAGGCTGCAAAAGACGCTTAGCCCAATTCGGAAATCCGCACCTGCATGATGCGATTGCGCTGACGCCCCATAATGCGGAAGCGCAGGCCGTGAAATTCGAACACTTGACCGATATCGGGAATAACCCGAGATTCTTGAATAATCAGTCCGGCCACCGAGCTTGCGTCGTCATCGGGCAGCGTCCAGCCCATTTCGCGATTGAGGTCGCGCACCGATAACGCGCCCGAGACTTCCAGCGTGCCATCGGGGCGACGCCGCAGCATATTATCGGGGCGGTCGTGCTCGTCATCAATAGAGCCGACAATCTCCTCGAGAATATCCTCCATGGTCACCAGACCCATAAGCGCGCCATATTCATCGATCACCAATGCGAAATGCGCCTTTCTTTCGCGAAACGCATTGAGCTGTTCGGAAAGCGTTGTCGTCTCGGGCACAAACCAAGGCGGGATAGCGATATTTTCAATCGAAATGCCGGTCGCCCCGATCGGGCTATTGGCCAAAGCGCGCAGCAAGTCTTTGGCGTGCAGCACGCCGATAATGTTTTCCGGCTCATTGCGCCAAAGCGGGATGCGCGTATAGGGGCTGGCCAGCACAGCGGCGACAATCTCATCCGAGGGCAGCTCGGCATCGAGGGTCAAAATGGCGCTGCGGTGAATCATAATTTCTTCCAGCGTGGTGTCGCCAAGGTCAAGAATGCCGCCCAGCATATCGCGGTCGCCTTTGTGCACCGCGCCTTCTTGGTGATGCAAATCAATGGCCCCGCGAATTTCCTCATGCGCCGGCACCAGCGAGACAGCGGCGCTTTTGGCCAAACCGGTGAGGCGCAATATGGTGCCGACAAAGAAACTGAGCAGGCGGGTGATGGGGGCCAGCACCACCACCAGCACGCGCAACGGCCCGGCGGCGCGCATCGCCGTCACATCGGGCGCCAGAATGGCATAGGTTTTCGGCAGCACTTCGGCAAACACCACGACCATGACGGTCATCATCAAAGTGGCATAAACCACACCGCTTTCGCCAAAAGCTTCGAGGAACAGCCGTGTCGCCAAAGCCGAGGCGAGAATATTGACCAGATTATTGCCCAGCAAAATGGCCGATAAGAGGCGCTCTTTTTGCTCCAGAAGAAAAATCACCCACCGCGCGCGGCGTTGGCCTTCTTGCTGCAATCGCAAAATACGCGCTTTGCTGGTGGCGGTCAGCGCGGTTTCAGAACCCGATAGAAAAGCCGAGATAATGAGCAAAAGGAATATCAGACCGGCCGTCCATAACACTCCAGCAGAAATCGTCATGCGTCCTGCGCTCCTTGCGCCAGCAGAAAGTCCCTAAGTTCGGCCGGCGCGACATTATCGGCGATGTAAGTGTCGCCGAGGCCGTGCGCCAAAATAAAACGCATTTTGCCGTTTTGCACTTTTTTGTCTTGGGTCATCGCTTCGATGAGCGCGTCGGCGGCAAATTTGCCGTCGCCAATGGCGCTCATTTCGGTAGGCAAGCCGCTGGCCGCAATATGCGCTTTGACGCGTGTCGCATCGCCGCTCGGGCAATCGCCGCGCGCCGCCGAGAAGGCGAAGGCCAGCACCATGCCATAAGCCACCGCCTCGCCGTGCAGCAATGTATTGTCATATCCGGTCAGCGCTTCGAAAGCGTGGCCGAATGTATGGCCGAGATTGAGCAGGGCGCGCTCGCCCGTTTCGCGCTCATCGCGCGCCACAATAGCGGCTTTGGCGCAGCAGCTTTGGGCCACCGCTTCGACCGTTGCGTCTTCTTCCAATGCCAGCACGCGCGCGCCGTTTTCTTCCAGCCAAGCGAAGAAATCGGCATCGCCCAGCGCGCCATATTTGACAATCTCGGCATAGCCCGCGCCGATTTCGCGCGGCGGCAGGGTTTTCAGCACGTCCATATCGGCCAACACCAAATCGGGTTGGTGAAACGCGCCGATTAGGTTTTTGCCGCTTTTGGCATTGATCGCGGTTTTGCCGCCAATGGAGCTGTCGACCTGCGCCAGCAAGCTGGTGGGAATTTGGATAAAGCGCGTGCCGCGGCGCAATATGGCGGCCGCGAAACCGGTCAGGTCGCCGACCACGCCGCCGCCCAGCGCGACAATGCAATCATTGCGTTCAATCTTCTGCCCCAGCAGCCAGTCGCATAAATCGGCCAGACGGTCAAAATTCTTGCTGGCTTCGCCGCTCGGCACCAGATAGCTGTCATGCTCAATGCCGGCATCGCTAAGCGCGCTGCGCAGCACCGGCAAATGGCTGTCGGCGAGATTTTCATCGGCGACAATGGCCAGCTTGGGGCGCGACAGAAGCGGCGTCATATAGCTCGCTGCACGCGCCAACACGCCGCTGCCAATGATAATCTCATAGGCGCGGTCGCCAAGTTCTACCTTCACGCTGTGTTGGTCACTCATAATCTGGCTTTAGAGAAATGCCGCCATTTTGTCCAGTCGCGGCGAAACGCTTAAGCGGCATAATGCGCATCCAGCGCCACCAATAGGCGCGCCACGGCTTGCTCGTGCGTGCCGCCGCCAACGTCAACCCGCAAAGCGGCAGTGGCATATACCGGGCCGCGCGTCTGCATCAATTCGGTGAGCTTGGCCTCGATATTCTGCCCTTTCAAAAGCGGACGCTTGTCGGGCTTTTTCTTCACCCGCTTGACCAGCTCGGCCAGTGGCACGTCGAGCCAAACCGAAAGCGCCTTTTGCTGCACCAGCGCCCTTGTCTGGTCATCCATAAACGCGCCGCCGCCAAGCGCCAGCACCATAGGGCCGTCATCCAGCAGCCGCTTGATGACGCGGCGTTCGCCATCGCGAAAGGCAGCTTCGCCGTGTTTTTCGAAAATCTCGGCAATGCTCATGGCAGCGGCTTTTTCGACCTCGGCATCGGCGTCGAGAAAGGTGGTCTCCAGTGCTTCGGCCAAGCGCACGCCGAGGCTCGATTTACCGGCCCCCATCATGCCGATAAGCACGATTGGCTGCGCCTTAATGGCGTCGCGGTTTTGTAGCTTTGTCATGCGCGTGAATGGCCCCACAGGTGAAATTTTGCGCCCCTATATATAAGGCACGATTGCTGCTAAAAGCTAACGTGAGAAGGGTCAAGCTGTCCAGTTTAACGGCGCTTCGCGGCTGCCTAAAAGCCGCCTTAATGCTATAATAGTCAAGAGATTCGAAAAGGAGCGCTCGCATGGGAACACGCCAATCAGTCATTATTGTTCTTGCGTTCGCCGTATTGATCGGCGGGGTGGTGTTTTTATCGCGCGCCGTAGAGCCGCCGCGCCAAACAGAGGTTGAGGTGCTGGACAATTCGGATTTCCAGCGCTGATGAATTGAAAAATCTTAATGTTTGAACACGCTGCCAGAAATTTGCGCCCGTTTAAATGGGCGAGCCTTTGGGTCGGTGCGGCAATTTTTGTCGTGGTGTCGGCACAGGCGCAAAACGCCATGCGCGCGCCGCTCAATATTGTGCCGCCGGCCATGCAGCAGGCCATTGGTCAGCCGGTAACGAAAAATAACGCCACCGATAAACTGGCTCCGCGCGTGGCAGCGCGGCAATCGAAACGCGCCGTGCGCGCCGTGTCGGCTGCGCCGGGCTCGGAGAGCGGCATTGTGCAGGTCGGCCAATTGGGGGCGCTGCAAGACGCACCGATTGGACTGGAGACCGGCTATGGCAGCAATTTATGGCGCGGCGCACGGCTGGCTTTCATCGTTGGCCAAATGGCGCGCTTGCCTGAGGAGCTGCCCTTGGCGGCGCTGCGCGAAGCCGAATTGAAATTGCACCGCTCGACCACGGCGGTGCCGGTCGGCACGGTCGATGGCACAAGCTGGTATGCGGCGCGGCTGACGCGTTTTTTGGCGCTTGGCGATACCGCCTCGGTATTGGCGCTTGAGGCGTTGACCGGCGCTGTGTCGAGCGACCCTTATGCAGCGCGCGCCATTGCGCAGGCCAATCTGGGCCGCGGTGCCGGGGAGGCGGCCTGTGCCGTGCCCGCGCCGCGTCGCGGCACGCGCGGTTATGCCGACACGCTATCTTTCTTTATGCAGCTTCTGGTCTATTGCCAGTTGCGCGCCGGTGAATTTGAAAAAGCCGGCCTGACGTTGCAGTTGAATGAGAAATCATTGGGCGCGGATAAGTTTTACCGCGAGCTGGCATTTTTAATGGCGGCGCAAGCCACGCCTGAATTCGGCACAGTAGCAGATGTGGAGGCGGCGAAAGCGGCGGCGCAAGAGCCGCCATTGGTGGTGCCCAGCGTCTTGACGCCGACGCAATTGGCGCTGCTGCAATTGGCCGGTTATGGCATCACCGCGCCGCTCGACCAGGTACCGCCCTATTTTATGCAGGCTTTGGCCGAGGATTATGCGCAGCCGCCGCTGACGCAATTGGGCGCGGCGTTGGCCGCCATGCGCCATGGCAGTCTGACGGCGGAGCGGTTTTCGCAATTGAGCCAATTGGTTGATTTGACGGCTTTTCAGC
>JADHOK010000041.1 GCA_016779015.1 PS1 clade bacterium
GCACCCGAGAGGATTCGAACCTCTGACCTCTGCCTTCGGAGGGCAGCGCTCTATCCAGCTGAGCTACGGGTGCGTTAGCTCTGTATAACCGCTTTGAGCTTGGGTTTCTACGGGGTTTTTATTCTCTCTCTCGGACCACTGGAATGCATTTGCTGCCATGATGCACCAGGGCGGCAGAGAAATGGTGCCAATTACAAACCCAAATGACTAACCGAAATGACAAACCCAAATGACTAACCCAAATGACAAACCGAAACGGGGCGCGAAACGGCGCGCGAAATGGAAGATGGTGGGATAGCCAAAAAACAACGTCGATTTTTTTGCGCCAAACCATATTTTCCATCTTGCGCATTCCGATTTTTTCATCCAAATAACGCGCATGGCGCATGTTGGATTGCGCTGGAAAGTGACGCTGATGATATGGTCGTTTTTCTCTGACATTGTTGTTGTAATTCAAGTTGGTTCGGTCATTTTTGGCACCGTGCTGGCGGCCCCTTTACTTTCAAGCTTGTGCGAAAAACGCAGGCGGAAAGGCTTCGCCTGCATGGCTGTGGGCAGTCTTTTCGCGCTTATCGCGACATCGTCTTCCGGCTTATGGGTGCTGGCGGCGGCCAATGCTTTTTGGGTCGCTTCAAGTCTGCGCGGCTTTTGGCTGTTGTCCGAGCAGCCCTTGAGCGCCATGACCGAAACCCTTCAGGTCGCGACGCCGGAAGCAATTCAAAATGCGCTCGATAATGTGAGTGAAGCCATGGTGGAGACCGGTCAAGCCGTCCTCGACACGGTTAATCTCGACACGCGCCCACCCGACGCCATTTAGATAAGCGCTCAGTGGCTGTCGGGCTTTTGCATCAGCTCAACCAACACGCCGCCCATATCTTTCGGATGTACGAAAATAATCGGTGTGCCGTGCGCGCCAATGCGCGGCGCACCCAAAACCCGCGCGCCTTTTTCGACCATCTCATCGCGCGCTGCCAGCAAGTCATCGACCTCGAAACAAATATGGTGCTGGCCGCCTTCGGGATTTTTTTTCAAAAAACCGGCAATCGGGCTTTTCTCATCAATCGGCTCGATAAGCTCGATCTGGCTGTTCAGCACATCGACGAAACACACCCAGACGCCCTGCTCTTCCATTTTAAATTTGTCGTGAATCTTGGTCGCGCCCAGCACGTCACGGTAAAGCGCCACTGATTTCTCAATTGAGGGTGTCGCGACACCGACATGGTTCAATCGTCCTATCATAAAATTTCTCCTTATTGTGCGGGGCACTGTCTTGTTAGCCCTTTTTTGGCCGGTGATTTAAGCCCAAACTGATTTATCGCCATAATAACAAAAAGCTTCACGCCCGCGCCCGATAAAACCACCGGCAAGCTAGTGCTCGCCGGTCAATTTCAAAAAGACGTTTTCAAGCTCGGCCCCACGCGTATCGAGATCGGCGATTTCAATACCCGCCGCTTGCAGCTTTTCGATGACCGCGCCGGCCGCCATAACGCCCGGATTATAGGTCACGGCAAGACGCCCATCGGCGGTTATTTTGGCATCCAGCCCGTCGAGCTTGAGCGTTCCGGCCAAAGGTGCGGCGGCGCGCACCAACATGGTTTTATTGTCGATCTGGGCCAGCAGGTTTTGCGTCGTTTCATAGGCGCGCACCTCGCCCTGGTCGATAATGGCGATGGTGTCGCACAGCTCCTCGGCTTCTTCCAGATAATGCGTCGTCAGCACAATGGTGACACCGGCGCGATTGAGCTCGACGACATAATCCCAAAGCTGGCGGCGCAATTCGATATCGACCCCGGCGGTCGGCTCGTCCAGCACCAAAACCGGCGGATTATGAACCAATGCTTTGGCGACCAGCAGGCGACGGCGCATGCCGCCCGACAGGGTGCGCGCATAAGCGTCAAGCTTGTCATCAAGCCCCATGGCGGTGAGGATTTCCAAAGTGCGGCGCTGGCTTTTCGGTACCCCATACATACCCGCCTGCAGTTCCATAATCTCGCCCGGTGTAAAAAACGGGTCGATAGACAGCTCTTGCGGCACAATACCGATAGAGGCGCGCGCTTGGCGCGGGTTCGCGTCGATATCAAAACCCCAAATTTCAGCCGTGCCGCCGCTTTTCATCACCATACCGGCGAGGATGTTGATAAAAGTCGATTTGCCCGCACCGTTCGGCCCCAACAGACCGAATATCGAGCCACGCGGCACCGCCAAATCAATGCCTTTCAACGCTTCTTTGGCCGGGCTGGGGCCCATCGCCTTATAGGTTTTTTTCAAGCCTTTAGCCTGTAACGCAAATTCGCCGCTGCTCATAAAAATCTCCTGCGCCTTCATTTAGCACTTATGTTCTGGGGAATAAATCGGCAAATGCGCTTTGCCGCCTTGCTATCCAAAGGGCCTGTCTTAAACTCGTTGAAAGATTCGACGGGAGAGCTTCGTGGCGGCCACAAAATTGACGAAAGACGATCACCTTTATCTGGTCGATGGCTCCGGCTATATTTTTCGCGCCTATCACGCCTTGCCGCCGCTGACGCGCAAATCTGACGGCCTGCCGGTCGGGGCGGTGTCGGGTTTTTGCAATATGCTGGTGAAATTGCTCAATGATATGGGCGCTGCGGAATCGCCGAGCCATTTGGCAGTGATATTTGACGCCTCGGGCAAAAGTTTCCGCAATGAGATTTACCCCGAATATAAAGCCCATCGCCCGCCTGCACCTGAGGATTTGGTGCCACAATTTCCACTGGTGCGCGAGGCGGTGCGGGCGTTTGATATTCCGGCCATTGAGCTTGAAGGGTTTGAGGCTGACGACCTCATCGCCAGCTATGCCGAGACCGCCGCTCGGGACGGTGCGCGCGTCACCATCGTCTCGTCGGATAAAGACCTCATGCAATTGGTCAATGATAAGATCGATATGGTCGATACGATGAAGGATAAGTTCATCGACGCGGCCGGTGTGGTGGAGAAATTCGGCGTCGGGCCGGAGCGCGTTGTTGATGTTCAATCGCTGGCCGGTGACAGCGTTGATAATGTGCCGGGCGTGCCGGGCATCGGTATTAAAACCGCCGCTTTATTGATCGAAGAATATGGCGACCTCGACACATTGCTTGCGCGGGCCGGGGAGATTAAGCAAAACAAACGGCGCGAGAACCTCATCGAATTCGCCGAGCAGGCGCGCGTCAGCCGTGAGCTGGTGACGCTGAGGCGCGATACGCCCATGCCCATCGGGTTCAAGGATATGGCACTGACCGAGCCGGATGGCAAAAAGCTCATCGGTTTCGCCAAGGCCATGGAATTCAACACGCTGACCAAGCGACTGGCCGAACGCTATGGCTGGTCGGTCGAAGATTTTGAGGCCAGCGACACGCTGGCTGCCAATACCACTTCGCCTGCCGAGCCCGAAGCACCGGTCGAGGCGGGCGCTTATCGGCCGCTACCAGCCGAGATGCCGGCATTGAAGACCGAGGATTATGCCTGCATCACCGATACGCAGACGCTTGCGGCTTTTATCGCGCGAGCCTATGCGACCGGCATTGTGGCGGTCGATACCGAGACCGATGGGCTGGATGCGATGCAGTGCAATCTGGTCGGTGTGTCGCTGGCCGTCGCGCCGGGGGAGGCGGCCTATATCCCCCTCGCCCATGGCGCCAGTGACGGGCTGGCCTTGGGCGACGATGTGCCGAGCCAGATTGACACCAAACAGGCTTTGGCTGCGTTGGCACCCTTGCTGGCCGATGCGTCGGTCAAAAAAATTCTGCAAAACGCCAAATTTGACGCGCAGATTTTGCAACGCTACGGCATGGAGATTGTCAGCTTTGACGACACCATGCTGATGTCCTACGCGCTCGATGCGGGCAATCACGGTCACGGTATGGACGCGCTGGCGCAAAAATATCTGGGCCACACGCCGATACCGATTAAGGACCTTTTGGGCAGCGGCAAAAGCCAGATTACTTTCGACCAAGTGCCGGTCGACAAAGCCACGGCCTATGCCGCCGAGGATGCCGATGTCACGCTGCGGCTTTATTTGCATTTGCAGCCACGACTAGTGCGCAAGCATATGGTCGGGGTTTATGAGAGCACTGAGCGGCCTTTGGTCGGCGTGCTGCGCGCCATGGAGGCCGAGGGTGTGGCGGTGGATCGCGCTGTGCTGTCGCGTTTATCTGGCGAGTTCGCGCAAAAAATGGCGGCGATGGAAGCCGAGATTTACGAGACCGCCGGTGAGACTTTCAACATTGCCAGCCCCAAACAATTGGGCGAAATCCTGTTCGACAAAATGGGCCTTGAGGGCGGCAAGAAAACCAAAACCGGTGCCTGGGGTACCGGTGGCGATGTGCTGGAGGGCATTGCGTTTAGCGCCGACGGCCATGGCGGCGGGTACGCCGCCGGTGACGGTCAGCGTCTGGCCAGACTGGTGCTCGACTGGCGCGGGCTGGCCAAGCTGAAATCGACCTATACCGATGCGCTGCCCGAATTCATTAACCCCGATACGGGCCGCATCCACACCTCATATTCTTTGGCCGCGACAACCACCGGTCGCTTATCATCGTCGGAGCCGAACCTGCAAAATATCCCCATTCGAACCGAGGACGGGAGGCGCATCCGCACGGCGTTTATCGCCGCCGCGGGCAATCAATTGGTCAGTGCCGATTACAGCCAAATCGAGCTGCGGGTGCTGGCGCATATGGCGCAAATCGATGCGCTGCGGCAAGCCTTTGCCGATGGTCAGGATATTCATGCCATGACCGCTTCGGAAATGTTCGGCGTGCCGATGGCGGACATGACGCCGGAAATACGCCGTCGCGCCAAAGCGATTAATTTCGGCATTATTTATGGCATTTCGGCTTTCGGTCTGGCCAATCAGCTGGGCATTGGGCGCGGCGAGGCCAGCGATTACATCAAATCCTATTTTGAGAAATTCCCCGGCATTAAGGATTATATGGAGCACGTCAAAGCCGAAGCGAAAGCGCAAGGGTATGTCTCGACGCTGTTCGGCCGCAAAGTGCATGTGCCGGAAATCAACGCCAAAATACCGGCCCGCAAAGCTTTTGCCGAGCGCGCCGCAATCAACGCGCCGATACAGGGCACGGCGGCCGATATTATTCGCCGCGCCATGGTGCAAATGCCCCAAGCTTTGGAAAAAGCCGGATTGAAGGAAGCGCGCATGTTGTTGCAGGTGCACGACGAGCTGATTTTCGAAGCGCCGAAAGAACAATGCGAAAAACTCATCAAAACAGTGAAAACGACGATGGAAAGCGCCTGCGCGCCGCGTTTGCAGCTGAGCGTGTCCCTTTTAGTCGATGCACAGGCGGCAAATAACTGGGAAGAGGCTCATTAATAGTATTATTTATATTAATTAGTATTATTATTATATTAAAAACACAAAAAAGGCGGGTCAAAGCCCGCCTTTTTCAAATGAGTTAAATCTCTGCTATTCAGCAGCCAGTGCCGCCGCTTTCACATTATCGTCCACATGCTCGATGAATTTGGCGAAATTATCGACAAACATGCCGACCAACTTGGCGGCTTGGGCGTCATAGGCTTGCTTATCGGCCCATGTGTCGCGCGGATTGAGGATTGAGCTGTCAACGCCCGGCACATCGACCGGTACGTCAAAGCCGAAATTCTCATCGGTGCGGAACTCGACATTATTCAAGCTGCCATCCAACGCCGCAGACAACAAAGCGCGGGTCTCTTTAATCGGCATGCGATTGCCGACGCCGTAAGCGCCGCCGGTCCAACCGGTATTTACCAGCCAGCATTTGGCGTCGTGCTCGGCGATGAGGTCGCGCAGCAAATTGCCGTATTCAGACGGGTGACGCGGCATGAAAGGCGCGCCAAAGCAGGTCGAGAAAGTCGCTTCCGGCTCGGTGACACCTTTTTCAGTGCCCGCCACTTTTGCGGTATAGCCGGAGAGGAAATGATACATGGCCTGGCTCGGCGTCAGGCGCGAAATCGGCGGCAATACGCCGAACGCATCCGCTGTCAGCATGATGATGCTTTTTGGATGACCGGCCGTGCCGGTGGCCGAGGCATTAGGGATGAAGGACAGCGGATAAGCGCCGCGCGAATTTTCAGCCAGCGTATTATCATCGAAATCAAGCTCGCGGGTGACCGGATCCATCACCACATTTTCCAGCACAGTACCGAAACGTTGGGTGGTGGCGAAAATTTCCGGCTCGGCTTCTTTCGACAGATTAATCATCTTGGCGTAGCACCCGCCTTCAAAATTGAAGACGCCGTTTTCTGACCAGCCATGCTCGTCATCGCCGACCAGTTCGCGATTGGGGTCGGCCGAGAGCGTCGTCTTACCGGTTCCTGAAAGACCAAAAAAGACGGCGCTATCGCCGTCTTTACCTACATTGACCGAGCAGTGCATCGGCATGACGCGCTTGGCTGGCAGGGTGTAATTGAGCATGGAGAAAACCGACTTTTTGGTTTCACCAGCATAAGACGTGCCGCAAATCAGCACGATTTTTTTGTCGAAATTAACCGCAATCATGGTCTCGGTGCGGCCGCCATGGCGCACCGTATCAGCACTGAAACCGGGGAAATTCATAATCACGAATTCCGGGTCAAAGCCGTCAAGCTCCGGTGTCTCCGGTTCGATAAGCAGGTTTTGGATAAACAGCGAATGCCACGCCAGCTCGGTGACCACGCGGGTGGCTAGACGGTGCGTTTTGTCGGCACCGCCGAACAAATCCTGCACCAGAAATTCCTTACCCTCGGCATAAGCCAACATGTCTTCGTGCAGTGCGTCGAACTGCTCTGCGGTCATTGATTTATTATTGTCCCACCAGATGGTGTTCTCGGTCGTGGCGTCGCGGACGATGAATTTATCCTGCGCCGAGCGGCCCGTATGCGCGCCTGTTTTCACCAATAGCGGCCCGCTTCCGGCAATCTCTGCCTCGCCGCGCGCCAGCGCCATTTCGTAGATTTCGGACGGGCGCAGGTTCCAGTAAACCGCAGCCGCTTTACCTAGACCCTGCTGGTCAATGCCGTTTGTGCTGATGTGAAAACCGCTCTGCTTCATAATGGCATTTCCTCCGACACTGCGCCGCTTTTGAAACTGGGCGCATCATGAAACTTGATGTCCTTATATATTCCACTGCGCCCGCCAGCGCAACCTTGGCAGCACCGCGCCTGCCCCATGCCTGCCACAATTCTGTTGATGGTTAAACGCCATTGCCAACGTCATTGCCGAGGCAATTTCACCGCCCCAAAAGCGGCGCGCTTAACCGCTTCTCATAAGCCGTCGAAATGCCTAAACTCACTGCTTGAAAGGAACCGATATGCCGCAAATCGTTCTGGTCGATGACGACGCCAATATACTTGCCTCGGTGCGCATGGCGCTGGAGGCTGAGGGCTTTGGTGTGCGCAGCTTCACGGATGGCGAAAGCGCGCTTGAGGGGTTGGCGCAAACGCCTGCCGATATCGGTGTCTTTGACATTAAAATGCCGCGCATGGACGGTCTCGAATTGCTCAGAAAACTGCGCCAAACCAGCCAAATGCCGGTGGTATTTCTGACCTCCAAAGACGATGAGATTGATGAGGTTTTCGGCCTCAAAATGGGGGCTGATGATTACATCACCAAACCGTTTTCGCAGCGCCTGCTCATCGAGCGCATTCGCGCCGTGCTGCGCCGTACCAAAGCGCGCGCCAAGCCGGCGCATGAGACCACGCAGAGCACCGACAGCCAGAGTGATAATGGCGCGGTGATGACGCGCGGGCGTCTGACATTGGACGCAGAGCGTCATGATTGCTTATGGGGTGGCAAGACGGTATCGCTGACTGTCACCGAGTTCATTATACTGGATGCGCTGGCGCGACGCCCAGGTGTGGTGAAAAGTCGCGACTCGCTGATGGACGCGGCTTACGACGATCAAATCTATGTCGATGACCGCACCATTGACAGCCACATCAAGCGCTTGCGGCGTAAGTTTCGCCAAGTCGATAAAACTTTCGACGCCATCGAAACGCTTTATGGCGTCGGCTATAAGTTCAAAGAAGTGCATTAAATGGCTGAAACAGAAGCGCGCAAAACCATAAAGCCCAGCTTCTGGCGGTCGCTGATAGCGCGCCTTATCGGCCTTAATATGCTGGGTCTATTAGTGCTGGTCGGCGGCTTTTTAATGTTTCAAGAAAGCCGCCAATTGCTCACCAATGCCTATCGCCAAAGCCTCGAGACACAAGCCAATCTCATCGCTGGCACGCTGGCCCCGACGGCGCAGGCCGATAATCCGTTTCAATTTTTCGAGCCCTCTATCGTCAATCGCCTGTTGCAAAATGGCGGGCGCTCGGACTGGCAATTGCGTGATGCCGAAGCGGTGCTGGCGCGCGCCCGATTGGTTTCCAATTCGCGCTTGCGGCTCTATGCGCGCAATGGCCGGCTGGTGCTCGACAGCGCGCATATGGACCGCTCGGCGCGGGTCATTTCCAAAACCCTGCCGCCCATGCCCAATAACGATTCCATGCCCGGCATGGTGCAGGGCTGGATGACCGGCTTGGCGTCTTTATGGCGCGACCCGACGCCTTTATTGAGCGAGATAAACGCCGCCGATGGGTTGCGTCTGGCGGAAGTGGCGCGCGCGCTGCGCGGTCAACCGGCCAGTGCGCAAAGGCAATCGGAAGAAGGCGGCGATATTCTGACCGTCGCCGTGCCGGTGCAGGGCTATCGTGCCATTGTCGGCGCGCTAATGGTCTCGACCCGCCCCGGCGAGATCGACGCGCTTTTGGCCGAGGAGCGGCGGCTCATCTTCCAGCTTTCGGCCATCGCCCTGGCCGTCAATATCATCACCTCGCTGCTGCTGGCCGCCACAATGGTGGTGCCGGTGCGCAAGCTGGCCGCCGCTATGCGAGGCTTTGGCGGGGCTGCGCCAAGTCTGCCGGGGCTTGAGACGATACCCGATATGTCGCATCGGCGTGACGAGATTGGCGAGTTGTCGGGCGCATTGCGCGATATGACCGACCGCTTATTGGCGCGCATTAACACGATTGACCGCTTTGCGGCGGATGTCGCGCATGAGCTCAAAAACCCGCTGACCTCGCTGCACAGCGCTGTGCAGACGCTCGACCAAGCGCAAGATAAAAGCCGCAGCGACGACCACGCGCAGCTCATGGCCATCATCCATAATGACGTCAATCGGTTGAACCGACTGATTTCAGATATCTCCAAAGCGACGCGCCTCGACGCCGAGCTGAGCCTTGAGCCAAGCGCCCCTTTCGACCTCAGCGCGCTGGCCGGCGAGCTGGTGACCGCGTTGAGCGACGGCTTTGAAAGCGATAATAAAGTGACGCTGGTCGCGCGCACCGATACGCCGTATCCGGTTTTGGGGCAAAAGCCGCGCATCGCCCAAATCATCGATAATCTGCTGACCAATGCCGTCTCCTTTACCCCGGCCGGAGGCCGCGTATTTTTGACCACCCAGCAGCGCGACGGGCAGGCACTTTTATTGATCGCCGATGAAGGCCCCGGGCTGGCCGCCGACACGCAGGAGAAAATCTTCGATCGCTTCTACACCGACCGCAGCAAGCAACCCGAAGCGTCCAATTCAAAGCTCGGCCATTCGGGTCTTGGGCTTTCAATATCGCGGCAGATTGCCCGCGCCCATGGCGGCGAGTTGATTGCCGATAATCGCCCCGACGGCACCGGCGCTTATTTTACCCTCAGCCTGCCTTTGGCCGAGGCCGCGCCGCGCCGCCGCCGCGGCGAAAAAGAGGTCAATAAAGAGGCCGACAGAACGGTCGGCGATATAAATGAGTGAGACGCATCACGCCAGCGCCGTGCTGCTGCCGGCTGGTGGCGTGCTGTTGCTTGGCCCGTCGGGCAGCGGTAAATCCGGCCTCGCCGCGCAGCTCATCCAAAACAATGATGCGAAGTTGATTGCCGATGACCGCGTTGCCCTTAAAAGGCACGACACCAAGCTCATCGCCAGCCCGCCATCATCGCTTGCCGGAAAATTGGAATTGCGTGGTCTCGGCATCGTCGCCATGCCTCATATTGACGAGGCCGAAATTGTGCTGGCGGTCGACTTGGTGGCGCGCGGCGGCGTGCCGCGCGTGGCGGCTGAAAACCATTTCGCGCATGACGGGGTGGCGGTACCAAAACTGGCACTTTGCGCTTTCGACATCGCCACGCCCGCCGCCATCACCCACGCATTGGCGCATTTGCCAACCACCGGCTTTAACGCTGACGGGGTTTATTCCGCTTCTTGATATGGCGGCAAAACTCTTGCAAGCTGGCGCAAGTAAAACGCCGCAAAGGAGACGCATATGATCGGTTTGGTTTTGGTCACCCATGGTGCTTTGGCCGATGAATTTCGCGCTGCGCTGGAACATGTGGTCGGGCCGCAGGGTAATATGGCCAGCATTTGTATCGGGGCCGATGATAATATGGAAAAGCGACGGCAGGATATTGTCGATGCCATAGGCGAGGTCGATAGCGGCAATGGCGTCGTGTTGCTGACCGATATGTTTGGCGGCACGCCGTCCAATCTAGCGATTTCGCTTTTGGAGAAAAACCGCGTCGAAGTGATTGCCGGTATCAATCTGCCCATGCTTATCAAGCTGGCTTCGGTGCGCGAGACCATGCCACTGGCCGAGGCGCTGCTGGAAGCCAAACAGGCGGCGCAAAAATATATTTCCGTCGCCAGCGAAGTGCTGGGCGAAGCAAGCGATGCATGAAGATGACGCCTCACAATGAGCGATGAGCCCGAAGCGGGGTTCACCCGCAATGTCACCATTGTCAATCAACGCGGCCTGCACGCCCGCGCCTCCGCCAAATTCGTCCGAATGGCCGAGAGTTTTGACGCGCAAGTCAGCGTCTCGCGCGGCGATGAAACCGTCAACGCCACCTCGATTATGGGGCTGATGATGTTGGGTGCCGCCGCCGGCACGGCCATCACCGTCACCGCCAATGGCCGCCAAGCCGAAACCGCCCTAGATGCGCTATGCGCTTTAATCGCCGATAAATTCGGCGAGGATTGAGCCCTTTTCTAGCCCTTCTTTTAGCCCCACATAAAGCCATTAAAAGAGCCTTCAAAATAATATAAAGAAATCTTTATATGCTTCTTGCGGTATTGTGGCAAAAGCTGCTAAAACACGCCAAATTGCAGGAGATGTATAATGACGCAAGATTATAAAGTTGCCGATATTTCGCTGGCCGATTGGGGCCGCAAGGAAATCGCCATTGCCGAAACCGAAATGCCGGGCCTGATGGCGT
>JADHOK010000042.1 GCA_016779015.1 PS1 clade bacterium
CGCTTTGTTGAAGCGACCGGCTATCAGACCGATGCCGAGCGCGCGCAGCCGGGTTTTGGCGCGCCGGGCGGGGTGGTGTTTCGTCCGCCGACGCTAAGCAATCCAAGCTGGTGGCATTTTGTGGCCGGTGCCAATTGGCGTCACCCGGACGGGCCGGACAGCTCGCTCAAAGGCCGCATGCACGAACCCGTCGTGCAGGTTTCGTATAATGACGCGGCAGCCTACGCCAAATGGGCCGGACGCCGCCTGCCCAATGAGGCGGAATGGGAATATGCCGCCAGCGCCGGTGCCGCGACCGAATATGTTTGGGGTGAGGAACGCGCCCCCGACAACACGGAAATGGCCAATACATGGCAGGGCAGTTTTCCGATACAAAACACCGCCGCCGATGGCTATGCCAAGCGCGCACCGGTCGGCTGCTTTCCGAGCAATGATTTCGGCCTTTACGATATGATCGGCAATGTTTGGGAGTGGACGGCCAGCGTCGCTTCCAGAACCGAAACGGAGGCCGTCTATACGATTAAAGGCGGCTCGTTTTTATGCGCCCCGAATTTCTGTCGCCGCTATCGCGCCGCAGCGCGCCAAGCGCAAGAGGCCGGTCTGCCGACCAGCCATATTGGGTTTCGCACGGTCTCCAATTAACCGCTTTCTTCTTCCATTTGTTTGCGGAATTTTTTGCGCTCGTGCTCCAGCAAATAGCGTTTTCTGAGGCGCAAGCTTTGCGGCGTCACTTCCAAAAGCTCGTCAAACTCGACATAGGCCATCATCTCTTCCAGCGACATGCGGCGCGGCGGCGTCAGCGTAACCGCTTCATCGGCACCGGCGGCGCGGATATTGGTCAGCTTTTTGCCTTTCAGCACATTGATTTCGAGGTCGTTATCGCGGCTGTGCTCGCCGACAATCATGCCCTGATAAACCGGCGTTTGCGGGTCGATAAACATGGCACCGCGGTCTTGCAGATTGAACAGCGCAAAGGCCACCGCCGTGCCGGTCTCGCTGGCAATCAGAGCGCCGTTGCGGCGGCCCGGAATATCGCCCGCATAGGGCGCGTATTCGTGGAACACGCGGTTCAACACACCGGTGCCGCGCGTCTGCGTTAAAAAGCGGCTTTGATAGCCGATAAGGCCGCGCGACGGGGCGTGAAAAATCATCCGCGTTTTGCCCGCACCGGCGCTACGCATATCGACCATTTTGGCTTTGCGGCGGTTCATGCTGTCTACGACGCCGGATGAAAATTCCTCATCGACGTCAATGGTCACTTCTTCCACCGGCTCCAGCTTCTGGCCACCCTCTTGGCGTATCAGCACTTTCGGGCGCGATACATTCATCTCAAAACCCTCGCGGCGCATGGTTTCGATGAGCACGCCGAGTTGCAGCTCGCCGCGCCCGCCAATTTCGAACGCGTCCTTATTGGCGCTCTCGGCAAAGGTGATGGCGACATTGGTCTCGACCTCGGCGAGCAGGCGTTCGCGGATGACGGTCGAGGTGACTTTCTTGCCCTCAGTGCCGGCGAACGGGCTGTCATTAACGGTGATGGTTACCGCCATGGTCGGCGGGTCAATCGGCGTTGAGGGCAGGGCGTCAGTTATCGACGGGTCGCCAATCGTGTCGGCGACCGAGGCTTTGGTCAATCCGGCAATGCAAATCAGGTCACCGGCTTCGACGCTTTCTACCGGCACGCGCTTGGTGCCTTCAAAACGCAGCAATTTGGTCAGGCGTCCGGTCTCGACTTGTTTGCCGTCCAGATTAATCGCTTTCACCGCCTCATTGACCTTGGCCGTGCCTTGCAGGACGCGGCCGGTCAGGCAGCGCCCAATATAAGGGTCGCTATCGAGCAGCGTCGCCAGCATGGCGAAAGGCTTGTCGGGTTCGACCATGGGCGGCGGCACATGCGCCAGCACCAAATCGAGCAGCGGATGTAAATTCTCGCGCGGTGCGTCCAGCTCATCGGCGCACCAGCCATCGCGGCCCGAAGCATAGAGTATCGGGAAGTCGAGTTGTTCCGAGGTCGCATCGAGCGAGACGAAAAGGTCAAACACCTCGTCGATAACCGCATCGGGGCGGCCATCGGGGCGGTCAACTTTATTGATGACAACGATTGGACGCAGGCCCTGTTTCAGCGCTTTGCCGAGCACGAATTTGGTCTGCGGCATCGGCCCTTCCGCCGCATCGGTGAGCAGAATAACGCCATCCGCCATATGCAAAACGCGCTCCACCTCGCCGCCGAAATCGGCATGGCCGGGGGTGTCGATAATATTGATGCGCGTGTCTTTCCAGCCTATCGAGGTCGGCTTGGCGAGAATGGTGATGCCGCGCTCTTTTTCCAAATCGCCCGAATCCATCACCCGCTCGTCAACCGCTTGATTGTCACGAAACAGGCCGGTCTGTTTCATCAGCGCGTCGATAAGCGTGGTTTTGCCATGGTCAACATGGGCGATGATGGCGATATTACGCAGCGCACCGGCAGGCACGGGTGTTGTGGGGGAGGGCATCGAGGCGACCTTTCAAAACAAACTGTGCGGTTTGTATCTTTTGTTGGTGCCGCCGCATAGGGTTAATTGCGTCGCCACAAAATTAATTTGCGGCCGCGCCAATCTCGGCTTATCTCTAATGCAATTTTGGTTGTTAAGAATCTGGGGGAAAAATCATGCAATATGATGAAGTTGTGCAGGGTCGCAGGTCCATTCGCGGCTATCAGCAAAAACCGGTACCGCGGGCGCTGATCGAAGAAGTGCTGGGCCTCGCCATGCGGTCGCCGTCTTCGATGAATACCCAGCCGTGGAATTTCACCGTGCTGACCGGCGCGGCGCTTGATAAAATTCGTGCCGGTAATACCGAGCGCAATCTGGCCGGTGTGCCGCATTCGCGCGAGTTTCGCATCGGCCAGCCGTTTGAGGGCCAGCACCGCGAGCGTCAGGTTGGTGTCGCCAAGCAGCTTTTCGCCGCTATGGGTATCGCCCGCGAGGACAAAGAAGCGCGCCAAGACTGGGTGCTACGCGGGTTCCGCCAATTCGACGCGCCGGTATGCGTGATTATCACCTATGACAAAGTGCTGGCCGATAGCGATGATACGTCGTTTGACTGCGGCGCGGTCACCACCGCTTTGGTCAATGCGGCTTGGTCGCGTGGTCTGGGTGCGGTGATTAACAGCCAGGGCATTATGCAATCGCCGGTGGTGCGCGAACATGCGGGCATTGCCGATGATCAGGTGATTATGAAAGCCGTAGCGCTGGGTTGGCCGGATGACAGTTTTCCCGCTAATGCGGTGGTCTCGACGCGCAAAACCGTCGGCGAAGCCGCGACCTTTATCGGCTTTGACGACTGAATGCGTAGCGCCAAAGCCGTGCGCTGAATTGCCTCTTGCTCCTTGGAGCGGATTTCGTCACATTAGTAGCAGTTTTGCTTAAAACAGCGCTTTTAGACGCTAAAACGACAAAAAATAGCGTTTTTCAAACGCTGAGGAGTGATTATGACAGCGATACCGCATAGCGATGTGCTGATTGTCGGGGCCGGAATTTCCGGTATTTCCTCGGCCTTTCATCTGCAAAAATACGCCCCCAAAGCCAGCTTCGAAATCCTCGAACGCCGCGACAGCATTGGCGGCACTTGGAACCTGTTCAAATATCCGGGCATTCGTTCTGATAGCGATATGTACACGCTGGGCTTTTCGTTTCGCCCGTGGCGCGACGCCAAAGCGATTGCCGATGCGCCGTCGATTATGGGCTATTTGCAAGACGCGGTAGAAGACGGCGCGCTGGATGATAAGATTCATTTCCAAAAGAAAGTCGTGGAAGCCAAATGGTCAACGCCCGACAGCAAATGGTTTGTCACCATTGAGGATGGCGCGACCGGAGAGACCGAGACGCGGACTTGCAAATTCCTGCATAGCTGCGCCGGTTATTATAATTACGATAAAGGCTATCAGCCCGATTTTCCGGGCGCTGAAAGCTTTAAAGGGCCGATTGTGCACCCGCAATTCTGGCCTGAGGATATGGATTATAGCGGCAAGAAGGTTGTGGTCATCGGCTCCGGCGCGACAGCCGTGACACTGGTGCCGGCCATGGCCGACACTGCCGAGCATGTGACCATGCTGCAGCGCTCGCCGACTTATATTGTGGCGCGCCCGTCTGAGGATGCGTTTGCCAATTTCATGCGCAAAATCCTGCCCGCCGGTTTGGCCTATGGGGCAACGCGGTGGAAGAATGTGCTGCTGGGCCGCTATTTCTTCTGGCTGTGCCGCACGCGACCCGAATTCGTCAAAAAGCGCCTGCTCGATATGCTGCCCGAGCTTCTGCCCGAGGGCTATGACATCGAAAAGCATCTGACCCCGCGTTATAATCCGTGGGACCAGCGCGTTTGCCTCGCCCCCGATGGTGACTTTTTCACCGCTATTTGCAACGGCAAGGCCGATATCGCCACCGACCATATTGAAGAGATTCAAGAAAACGGCATTAAGCTGAAATCGGGTGAATTCCTCGAGGCCGATATCATCGTTTCGGCCACCGGTCTGGATTTGAATTTCTTGGGCAATATTGAAGTGTCGGTGGATAATGAAGCGATCGAGCCGGCCAATCTGCTGAACTATAAAGGCATGATGTATTCGGGCATTCCGAACCTTCTGGTCTCTTTCGGCTACACCAATGCCTCATGGACGCTGCGCTGCGACCTGACCTCAAAATATTTGTGTCGCCTGTATAATTATATGGAGCGCAAAAACTTGGCCCGCGTTATGCCGACCCCCGATATGAGCCAGGTCGAATATGAACCGCTGCTCGATTTCTCATCCGGTTATGTGGTGCGCAAATCGGCCGAACTGCCGAAACAGGGCAGCATCAAACCATGGGTCATGTACCAGAATTATATCGCCGATATTTTCCTGACGCGCTTCTCGGCACTGCAGGATGGGGCCCTGAAATTCACCAAATAAACGCTCAAAATAAAAATGCGTGAGGTTTCCTAAGAAACCCCACGCTCAATATAAAAAGGGTGAGGTTTCCTAAGAAACCCCACGCTCAATATAAAAAGGGTGAGGTTTCCTAAGAAACCCCACGCTCAATATAAAAAGGGTGAGGTTTCCTAAGAAACCCCACCTGGGGAACGCCGGTGTGCAGCGCCCACATCTGTTACCTTCGTGCGGTTAACGCCTTGGGAGGAAGGCAACAGAAAATAAACCCGACACGCGTTTATTCGCCCTCATAAGGCAGGGTTTTCACCATCCACGCTTGGTCTACAAACTGGCCGATTTTCTGGTCGCCCGTGCGTTTGAAAAAACTCTGGAACTCTTTCGAATTTTGAATGAATTCCAATTGTGTCGAAGCGCCCGTATAGCTGTCAAAAACCCAGACCGCCATAAAGGTGTCGTTATAGCCATTGGCATAGGCTTGCGCGAAAATGCCGTTATTCTCGGCAATCTTGGCACCCTCAATCATCGCGGCGCGCATCTGCGCAGATTTACCCGGCATGGCTTTCCACTGTGTAATGTAAAAAGTGTCAGCGCCGCGATAGAGGTCGGCTTTGGCGCTCGGCTCATAGATATTGCTCATCAGCGACGAACCGACCTGCAGCTGATTGGCCTTGGAACGATAGCGATTGTTCCATTTCAGGAAAGACGGGTGCATGGACAAGCGATCGCGATAAGCGCCCCAGCTCCGCATATCGTCAAATTTGACGACAAAATGCGACACCGGCTGGCCGTCAATATCTTCCAGATAATACTCAACATAAGCACCGAGATTTTCAACAATCGGGCGCAGGCGTTCATATTGTTTGACGTTTCTGGCGTAGTCGCCGCCTTCAAGCGAATGCGACCAAATTTCCATTACTTCGGCGCGCGCGCCGCTGATGCTGATGGTCATAGACATGGCCATTGACACGGCCAGTGCCACAACAACCAATTTCAATTTTATGAAATTCTGCATTACTTTTCCTCCTAGAATGTTTCAAAGAAACTATTGGCAATCTCGCGCTCGCGGATAAGCCCAAAAAAGCTGTTATATGCAGTTGGCCGGTTTTTTTACGGCTTTCGCCTTGCCGAAGCGCTCGGCTTTCGTCACATTGGCTTGCTATGACCGCGTTAGATATGCCCGATATGCCCGATACGCCCGATACGCCCGATAGGTATGAGGTGATGGTTTTCACCGATTTGGACGGCACATTGCTCGACAATGACAGCTATTCGTTCGAGGCCACCTTGCCGGCGCTCGAGGCACTGGCGGCGGCGCGTATCCCCGTCGTGCCGGTGACCAGCAAGACGCTGGCCGAGTTGGAACCGTTAATGGCGGCGCTCAGCCTGTCGGGCGCGGCGATTGCCGAAAACGGCGCGGTGATAAAATTGG
The DNA here is from genome assembly GCA_016779015.1 of PS1 clade bacterium. GTDB lineage: Bacteria > Pseudomonadota > Alphaproteobacteria > RS24 > RS24 > UBA8337. The sequence goes on from JADHOK010000042.1 coordinate 6,336, forward strand.
CGGATGGCCGCATTGACCGCGCGACGACAAGGCAAGAGATAATGGCGGTCGTGGCGGCGCTGCCCGATGAAGTACGCCGCGCCATGCGCTGTTTTTCAGATATGAGCGTGGCCGATATCGCCGCCGCCACCGGTCTCAGCCCCGACGCCGCGGCATTGGCCGCGCAGCGCGAGGCGAGCGAGCCGTTTTTATGGCGCGGTGCGACCACGCCCGAAGGCGCCGGTTTGCGCTCTTTGGATACGGCTGTGGAAGAAGCGGGCTTTTGCCTGACGCAGGGCGGTCGCTTTCACCACATTATCCCGCCGCGCGACAAAGCTGACGCCATCGCCCTGCTGCTGGCGGAACAAAATCCGCGCCCTGTTGTTTGGGCGCTGGGCGACGGCCCCAATGATATCGCCATGCTGCTGGCCGCCGACCGCGGCGCGTTGATTGCCAATCCGCATATCGACACGCAAAAACATTTACCGCCCGGTCATAATCTTTATATCAGCGCCAAAACCGGCCCGCAGGGTTGGCGCGACGCTATTGCCACTTTCCTTGGCCACAATTTTGAGTAAGCTGTAACCAGGTAACGCGAGAAGGACACCCCTCCCATGTCCGATTTTTTTCAAAACGGTAATGTTTCCACCCTGCACAATCTGACCCGCCGGTCGGTCGAAGACCTTGAGGCGGAGTTGGCCAATTTCGCCACCAGCCGACCTATCGGGTTGGTGCTGCCCAGCCTGTATTCGGAGCTTGAAGGCCCGGCGCTCGACAATATTGTTACCGAGCTGGCCAAAGTGCCGTATCTCAATCGCATCACCATCGGCCTTGACCGCGCTGATAAAGATCAGTTCGCCCACGCCAAAGAATATTTCTCGCGCCTGCCGCAAAAGCACGATGTGCTGTGGCATGACGGCCCGCGTTTGACGGCGTTGGATGAGGAGCTGGCGGCGCTTGGGCTGGCCCCGCCCGAACCCGGCAAAGGCCGCAATGTCTGGTATTGTTTCGGCTATATGCTCGCCAAGCGCGATGTGTTTGCCATTGGCCTGCACGATTGCGATATCGTCACCTATGAGCGCTCCATGCTGGCGCGTCTGCTTTATCCGGTCGTCAATCCGGTGTTTCCTTATGTGTTTTCCAAAGGCTATTACCCGCGCATTGACGGCGACAAGCTGGGCGGACGGGTGACGCGCTTGCTGATTACGCCGCTTCTGGCGGCGCTGCGCAAAGTCTGCAGCGATAATAGCTATTTGCGTTTTCTCGACAGCTTCCGCTATCCGCTGGCCGGTGAGTTTGCCATGCGCAGCCATGTGGTGTCGGATATTCGTATCCCCTCCGATTGGGGGTTGGAAATCGGCGTGCTGTCAGAAGTGCGGCGCAATTATTCCAACCGCGTCATCACCCAAGTCGATATTGCCGATAATTACGACCACAAACATCAAGAGGTCTCGGCCGAGGATGCGAGCCGCGGTTTGTCGCGCATGAGTGTCGATATCTCAAAAGCGATTTTCAGAAAGCTGGCCACCGATGGCGAGATTTTTTCCTCCGAAAAATTCCGCACGGTGAAGGCGACTTATTTCCGCGAAGCATTGGACCGGATTGACAGCTATTATAATGACGCGCTGATGAACGGGCTGACCCTTGACCGCCATGCTGAGGAAGCCGCCGTCGAGCTATTTGCCAAAAACATCATGGTGGCGGGCGAGACCTATCTGACCAATCCGATGGAGACGCCCTTCCTGCCAAGCTGGAACCGCGTCAATGCCGCCTCGCCGGATTTTCTGACCCGCTATGCCGAGGCGGTGCGTCTCGACAATGAAGAAATCGGCTAAGCCTGATTGGTAATCCATACGCTCTGATAGGGAGCCAATTCCAGCTCTTCGTCATCCGGATGCACCGGCGCACCGCTCAACAGGTCAACCCATTTGGCGTCGGCATAAAGGTTCATATCGCGCAGGCTCAAATTCTTCATATCGGCGGTGATGTTGGTCACCACGAATAGCGATTGCTTGCGGTCGAGGCTGAGACGCCAAAACCCGAACATGCCGGGTTTGATATGCAGGGTGAATTGTGTGGCATCGGGGTGGAAAGCTTTTTGCTGTCTGCGAATGGCGATGCGGCGGCGCATTTCGGAAAATACTTGCGCCATGGGCGAGCTGCCCACCGAAAGTTTTTTGTCGATCTCCTCGGCGCGCCATTGCGGACGGTTCAAAGAACGGTTGCGCCCCGTCGCCTCGGCCCGCACCGTGTCATTTTCTGCCGCCAGAAAGCTCTGCACATAAAATGCCGGAATTCCCTCCAGCGACATCATTATGGTTTGCGAGGCGAGGAAGCGGTCAATCTGATGGTCGTCCGCGCCGTCCACCGTGCCGCGCAAAGCCGAAAATAAAGTGGTGTTCATCTCATAAGGCACTTCGGCATCGCCATAGCTGCGCATGGTCAGCCGACCTCCAAAGCTTTCGACCGTCTCGGTCATGCGGTTGATTTCTTCGGGCGGCAGCAGTCCCTCAACCGGACGCAGGCCGATGCCGTCATGGCTGGCTGAGAAATTGAACATGGTGCAGCCATCGGGTGTCGGCGCGGTGCTCATCATCCAGCGTCGCAGATAAGACGAGCGGCCGGTCAACAGCGCATGCACCAGCAAAGGCGGCAGCGCAAAATTGTAAATCAGATGCGCCTCATTGCTATTGCCGAAATATTCAAGATTTTCATGGGCCGGCACATTGGTCTCGGTGATGAGCCAAATCGTGTCGGGTACATGGTCGACCAAAGTCCGCATCAGCTTAATAATCTCATGCGTCTCTTGCAGGTGCAGACAGCTGGTGCCGGGCTGCTTCCACAAAAAGCCGACAGCATCGAGACGAAACACCCGCACGCCTTTTTCGATATAAAACCGCAGCAGGCGGATGAACTCGCATAACAGGTCGGGATTGGAGAAATCGAGGTCCACTTGGTCGGGGCCGAAAGTGCACCAGACTTGTTTGTCGCCCGCCGCCGTCTCATGCGTGTAGAGCAATGGCGAGGGGCGCGGGCGGATGACCGAGCTCAAATCATCATCCGCCGTAGCGGTTTTGATGAAATCGCGGCCCGGCAATTTATCTTCGAGAAATTGTTGAAACCATCTATGCCCGGCCGAGGCATGATTGATAACCACATCCGACATCAAACGGAACTCGCTGCCAATCGTGCCGATATCCTCCCAATCACCCAAATCGGGGCGCACCGTGTCGTAATCGCTGACCGCGAAACCGTCATCCGAAGTGAAAGGGAAGAAGGGCAAAATATGCACGCCGCTCACCGCGCCTTTCAAATGTTCGGTTAAAAAAGCCAGCGTGTTTTGTAAAGGTTTTTTATCGTCGGATAAAATCGTGTCGCCATAGGTGATGAGAAAACTGTCATCCTCCGACCATGTCGGCGCGGCGCGCGTGCCACCTTTATGGCGCGGCATTTGGGTGTCGGGTGCCAGCGCAAAAGCATCGCATATTTGCGCCACCAAAGCGGCGGTGTCGCGGTCCGGATAGATGAATTCAATATGGCGGGTGAGGATTTCTTGCAGCACGCGGGCGGCCTTATGTAAAAATGTTTTATCCCCTTAAAGGATAATAATCATAGGCAGCATCGCGGCCAATAGCAAAATCGGCGCGCTGCGTTAAATCTTTCCAAATGCCCAGCGTCCAGCTTTGGTAATGGGCGCAAAACGCCGCAACCTCGTCGCGACTTTTAAATTGCCAGACGCCGCTTTTAGCCGCATTGCCTTGCTCTTGCAGCCAACGCGCGTCGATAACGGCGTCGAAAGTTTCTTGGCGCAATAACATCATCGCATCGCAGCGCGCCCAGATCGGCTGATAGGCGGCGGCGGCTTTGTGCGACCAGCTCTTCCATGTGCCGTGCGGGTCGTGTTCATGCTCCCATTGATTTTGCGGCGCGGCGGTGATGCAGTCGGCGTGACCGCCAACGCACCAGCCCTCAAGAAAAATAAAATCCGGCCGCGCGGTCAGGGTCGCCGGTTCCATGCGGTCGTCATGGCTTTTGCTGAAACGCGGCAGCTCGACGGGGGCGCTGTCGCCCGGGTCGGTGAGGCGCGCCAGAACTTGCGCCAGCCTCTCCACCTCATGCGTGCCGGGCACGCCGCGCGTCGCGCATAACGGGTGCACATCCTCGGCCAGCTTTTGCCGCGATTCTTTTGGCAGATAAAAATCATCCAGCGCCAGCACCAACGCGCTTTTATTTTGCGCCGCCAATTTTTCGGCCAGCGCCGCGCATAGGGTCGATTTGCCCGCGCCCTGACCGCCGGAAATGCCAAAGATAAAAGTTTTACCGTCGGCCTGCGCCAGTAAAAACGCGCTCAGCTCGTCGACCAATTGCTGCAACTTCATGGGCACCAGCGTAAAGGAAAGCCCGCATATTGCCTAGATGGTGTTGCTTACATAAAGTCGCGCGCTTGCAGCCAGCCCGACACTTCGGCCACCGCCCCGTCCAGCAGGTCGCGGCGCTCGATATAATAATGGTCGGCTCCGGCAATATCGATATGGGTTTTGTCGCTGCTGCCCAACGCCGCGAACAAGCGTTGTGCATGGCTGGGCGTGCAGGCGAGGTCGGCTGTATTATTGACGACCAGTGCCGGAATGGTGACCCGCGCAGCATTGCCCAAACCATCGGCCGGAGTGTCATCATAGCTCCATTGCGACAGCCAACTTCGCAAAGTCGTGAAGCGCGCAAGGCCCACCGGCCCGTCATTGGCCACCGCCGGCGC
>JADHOK010000043.1 GCA_016779015.1 PS1 clade bacterium
AAAGCCCCAGCACGGTTACTTTCACGGTTTGCGGTTTGCCGACTTCCACCCCTTCCGCATCGCGGATGGATTTTTTAATCGGCAGCAAATAACTGCGGCGTTCCTTTGACGGAAACATGGAGGTTTGCCATTCGGTCTTGCCGATGCGCGCATTGACTTTCAGCGATTTAAAACCGCGCTGCACATGTTTGGTAAAATGCTGCGCGTGGTCGCTCATGTCGCGCGGCATGGTGATGAACCACCAGTCGGTCTTTTTGCCCGACCAGAGCCACACCTCGCCCTCAAACTCATACTCCAGCGTGTCCATTCAATCATCTTGACGTATCAGCAATTTTATCGCCAGCGGAATATAGGTGACGATGAAAACCAGTCCGAACATCCACCAATCCGGCGTCAGCACAGGCGGCCAGAATTTGGCGACCAGCAGGCTGAGGATAATCAAAGCGGTTTTCAACAAACCGATATTGATGGTGTCGAGATTGGCGATGCGCGCCTCCATCCAAGCGTTGAAACCCCTGTTGCTCGCTTGCGGCGCGGGCCTCTGCTCGGTTTGTGTCGATGTCATCATTTGCGCCAGCCTGCCGATTTGCACCTGTTTGAGGGGCGCATAGGCAAGCAGAAACAAAAACGCGAAAATCGCCCAATGCGGCGTCAGAACAACCGGCCATATTTTGGCAATCATCAGGGTGAAAGCGATGACACAAACTTTAAGTAATGCGACATCCATCCAGTTCATGCGCGCGATGCGCGTATCAGTCCAGTCGGTAAAAGCCATAGGTTTCTCCTTTCTTTTTTTTAACCTGGCTTTACTATAGGTCGAATGAAGCGGTCTGTCTTTTCCTTCCTGATTATTTTGCCCGTGCAGGGTTACCGATTGGTTATCTCGCCGGTGCTTGGGCCGCGCTGCCGTTTCCAGCCGACCTGTTCGGAATATGCGCTGGAGGCGGTGAAGCGACACGGACCATGGGCCGGCCTATGGCTCAGTTTGAAGCGTGTATCGCACTGTCACCCGATAGAGGCGTTGGGCGCGCGCCACGGTTTTGATCCGGTGCCTGTTGAGATTTGCCGCGCAGCTTGGTATGCACCTTGGAGAATTAAGCCGCAATTGAAAGACGAGACCGCACACAGATGATTACGCTGACCCTGCCAGATGGCGCGACGCGCCAGTTTGACGGCCCCATTGACGGCCATGCTTTTGCTACCAGTATTTCAAAATCGCTGGCCAAGAAAGCATTGGCGTGGAAGGTCAATGGCGAGCTTATCGATCTGGCTATGGCGGTTGATGCCGATGCCGAAGTGGCGGTGGTGACGGCGGCCGATGCCGAGGGCGTCGAGCTGATGCGCCATGATTGCGCGCATGTGCTGGCCGAGGCGGTGCAGGAATTATTCCCCGGCACGCAAGTGACCATCGGCCCGGTTATCGAAGACGGGTTTTATTACGACTTTGCGCGCCAAGCGCCGTTCAGCCTTGATGACCTTGAGGCGATTGAAAAGCGCATGAAAGAAATCGTCGATCGCAACGAAGATATTGTGCGCGAGGAATGGCAGCGCGACGCGGCGGTGGCGCATTTCCGAGACATTGGCGAGGCTTATAAAGCAGAGATTATCGCCGCTATTCCGGCTGACCAGACGATTACGGTTTATCGGCAGGGCGATTGGAAAGACCTGTGTCGTGGGCCGCATTTGCCGTCCACCGGCAAGCTCGGCAAAGCTTTTAAGCTGACCAAACTGGCCGGTGCATATTGGCGCGGCGACAGCAATAATGAAATGCTGCAACGCATTTACGGCACGTGTTGGGGTAATGAGAAAGACCTCAAAGCTTATCTGCATATGGTGGAGGAAGCCGAGAAGCGCGACCACCGCAAGCTGGGCCGCGAGATGGATCTGTTCCATTTTCAGGAAGAGGCGCAAGGCAGTGTTTTCTGGCACGCCAAGGGCTACACCATCTGGCAGCAGTTGGAGCAATATATTCGTCGCCGTCTCGGCCAGCACGATTATCAAGAGGTGAAGACGCCGCAATTGCTCGACAAACGCTTCTGGGAGCAATCGGGGCATTGGGAAAAATTCCGCGAAAACATGTTTGTGGTGCCCGATGAGGTGCCGTCAGATGATGAAGGCGCGGTGGTTTCACCCGAGGCTGATTTAATGGCCATCAAGCCGATGAACTGTCCGGCGCATGTCCAGATTTTCAAACAGGGCATTAAATCCTATCGCGACCTGCCCATTCGTATGGCTGAATTTGGCTGCTGTCATCGCAACGAGCCGCATGGTGCGTTGCACGGTCTGATGCGGGTGCGCCAGATGACGCAAGACGACGCGCATATTTTCTGCCGCGAAGACCAGATTATTTCCGAGGCGGTGGATTTTTGCGGGCTGGTGACGCAAGTCTATGAGGATCTCGGTTTTGAGGATGTCTCGGTGGCGCTGGCACTGCGACCGGAAACCCGCGCCGGTGACGATGCGGTTTGGGACCGCGCCGAGCAGGGTCTGCGCGATGCGCTGACCGAGGTCGGTCTCGACTGGGAAGAACTGCCGGGCGAGGGGGCGTTTTATGGCCCGAAGATTGAATATCATCTGCGCGACGCGATCGGCCGCACCTGGCAATGCGGCACGCTGCAGCTCGACTTCGTGCTGCCTGAACGACTGGATGCGTCTTACATAGGCGAGGATGGCAATAAGCACCGACCGGTGATGTTGCACCGCGCCGTGCTGGGCTCGATGGAGCGTTTCCTCGGTATGATGATTGAAAGTTATGCCGGCAAAATGCCGCTTTGGCTGGCCCCCGAGCAAGTGGTGGTCTGCCCAATTACCTCCGATGCTGACGATTACGCGCACCAAGCGGTCGCCGCTTTGGAGGCGCAGGGTTTGCGCGCGCGCGCCGATACGCGCAATGAAAAAATTAATTATAAAGTGCGCGAACATTCGGTCGCCAAAGTGCCGGTGATTTTGGCGGTCGGTATGCGCGAGGCGGAAGAGAGCACGGTCTCGATGCGCCGCCTCGGCTCGAAAGACCAGAATGTGGTCGGCTTGGAGGACGCGGTGCGCGCCCTAGCTGAGGAGGCAACGCCGCCTGATTTGCGCTCTTAACAGGCGCTCTCAGGCAATCGGATTAATTCCGCGTCAAAACGCAAATTCGATTTGTATGGCCGAATAATCATTTTTCTGCACACCGGTCGCGTCAAGCGCGGCGCGGCTCGTTCCCTGTTTCAGGCGCAAGCCCCAGCTATAGGTCGAGGGCTTCCATTGCACATAATAGTTATGCGACAGCGCCGCATAAGTGCCGTTAAAATCTTCAAACTTCTGCGCTTCAGTGCCGATATCAAACGCCCCATAGCCGAGGGTGAAGCGGTAAATCCATGTCCGCCAGTCGCGCTCGGCGCTGTTAATGCGTTCATATTCGGCCTGTTGCGCGACCCGAAAACGCCCCACCGAAATCACATCGCCCAAAGCAAAGGCCGTCCAAAATTCATCTTTTGTCTCGTGCAGACCCAGCGTCATAGCGGCGCGCTTTTGGCGTTGGATAGTGTCGAACGGCAGCACCGCTTTCAGCAGCCGATAGGTGAAAGGCGGCAGCAGGCCGGTGGCCAGTGCCGGCGTGTCGATGATAAGACCAAGCTGCGCCGTCTCGTCTTGTGCTGCGACATCATATTGCGGCGCGTTGCGACGGCTCCTGGCGGATTTCACCGCCACGCCAAGGCTGTCGCTCAGACCATATTCGACCAACACGGAACGATAGGTCTCGGTGTGTTTGAAATTGGAAATATTTTCTCGCCGCTGCACGGTTTCAATATCGCTGATGATAATTTTGCCGGTGCCTTTGTCGGGGGCCCATGCTCCCGCGCAAGCCGCCGAGACGTCAGCGCAAAGCAGCATGAAGCATCCATTCAATAGGCGCATTCGGTTTCCCCGTTTATTGTTTTTCAACGCGAATTGACTTTAATCAGGCGCAGCTATATGGCAGGTAGCGCCTCTGAAGGAGAATAACACGGCATGGTCGAAACCCTAGAGTTTTTAAAAAAGCGTCGCTCGGTTCTGGCCCGCAACATGACCGGCCCCGGTCCCGATGCGGAACAGTTGCGCGCGCTTTTGGGTATCGGGGCGCGCGTGCCCGACCATGGCAAGCTGACGCCGTGGCGGTTTGTGGTGCTGCAAGGCGATGACCGCGCCAAGCTGGGGGCCATTGCTCAAAAGGCGCTCGATGATGCCGGTGCTGCTGAGCAGTTCGAGCGCGCCCCGTGTGTGGTGGCGGTTTTGGCGTGCCCGCAAGAGCATCCGAAAATTCCGCGCAGCGAGATGATATTGTCGGCCGGAGCGGCGTGTATGAATTTGCTGACCGCGGCGCAGGCCACGGGTTTTGCGGCGCAATGGTTGACTGGCGCAGCGGCCTATGCGGATGCGGTGTTGCAGGCGCTGGGCGGCGCGCAAGGCGATGAGATTGCCGGTTTCATCTATATCGGCACGACCGATGAAGCGCCGAGCGACCGCGCCCGCCCGTCACTCGATGATGTCGTGCGTTTCGGTCTCGAAGAATAAGTAAAATACAATGAACAGTCTGTCCCAAGATATCAAAACATTGCTCAATCTTGCCTGGCCGGTGGTGATTTCGCGCGTCGGCATTCTGACGCTCGGCATCACCGATACGGTGATGGTGGGGCGTTATGCGTCCGAGCATTTGGCCTATCTGGGCATTGGCATGGTGCCGAGCAATATTTTCATTCTGATTATGATTGGCCTGCTGATGGGTACATCTGTGCTGGTCTCCAATCGTTTCGGTGCCAAGCAATATGACAAAACCGGCGACGTGCTATGGCAGGCGTTACCTTGGGGTTTCGGCATTGGGCTCATCGGCTTTCTGCTTTGCTATTTTGGCGAATTTTGGCTGCTGCTGACCGGACAAGACCCCGAGCTGGCCGCCAAGGGCGGGCGCATTTCGATAATTGCCGGCCTCAGTCTGCCGCTGGCGGCGCTGCATATGACGACGGGGTTTTTCCTCGAGGGCATTCGCAATCCGCGCCCCGGCATGGTGATTATGATTGTCGCCAATATCGTCAATATTTTCGCCAATTATGTGCTGGTTTATGGCCTCTACGGCCTGCCTGAATTGGGCGCAGAAGGCTCTATTTGGGCCACTTTTATTGTGCGCTGCATGCAAGTGGTGGCGATATTCAGCTATGTCTGGCTGTTTATCGACCACGCCAAATACGGTCTTACCAAGCCGAAAATCACTTGGCGCAAAGGCCGCGAATTGCGCCGCATCGGTTACGCTTCGGGCCTTTCCATGGGGCTGGAGAACGGCGCGTTCAACGCGCTGGTGCTGTTTGCCGGTTTCCTCGGAACGGCGGCGGTGGCGGCGCATGTGATTATGATAAATGTGTTCGCGGTATTTTTCATGATGGGGCTGGGCTTTGGCGTCGCCACAGCGGTTAGCGTCGGCAACGCCAATGGCGCGGGCGACTTGCGCTTGGTGTCGCGCTGGGCGTGGTTGGGGTTGAGCGTGCAAAGCGTGGTCATGCTGGTGGCCGGTGCGCTGATGTTTATCACCGCACAGCAAGCGGGCGCGTTTTTCTCCAATGATCCGGCGGTTTTCAATCTGGCGGCGGCGCTGATTGCTTGGGTGTCGATCGCGCTGGTGTTTGATACCGGCCAATCGCTGCTGGCCATGGCGCTGCGCGCGCGCGGCGATAATTGGGCGCCGACTTTCATCCACTTCATCGCCTATGGCGTGGTGATGATACCGCTTGCCTATATTATGATTTTCCCGCTCGGCCGCGGTGCCATGGGGTTAGCCGACGGCGTTATTCTCGGCACGCTGGTGCCGTTTGTGATGGTAATTTGGCGCTATCGCCAGCTTGACAGGCGCGGGCAATTAGTGCCGACCGCGACCGATTGATCAGCCTTTATGCTGGCCGATAATACCGGCCTCCAAATAGCTCTGCCGCGTCTCTTCATCGACACCCAGCTCGGTCAGTACATCCAGTGTGTGTTGACCGATTTCAGGCAACGGGCCTTTCGGGTCGCTGCTCTCATCGCCAAAGCGAATGGGCGAGGCGATGTTTTTATAGCTCGTGCCATCGGCTTTCGGCATATCAACATAAACCCCGGCAGCGTGCATTTGCGGGTCTTCAAAAGCTTGCTCGAAAGTTTGCACGGGCGACCAAATAAGACCGGCTTCGTCGAGTATCGGCTTCCATTCGTCCAGCGTCTTTTTCGAAAACGCTTCATCCATCATGGCGATAAGCGCCACGCCATTGCTGCGACGGTCGCGCAGCGAGCCGAAACGCTCATCCTCTATCAGGTCTTCGCGGCCAATGGCGCGGGCGATATCGGGCCAGTCCGGCTCGTTTGGGCGGCCATTGAGGAACAGCCAGTTTTCATCTTTGGTCATATAATAATTATTGACGGCGACAATCGCCTCCTCGCGCGGGCGCGAGCGGGCAATGCGGCCATAGCGCAGCCAGGTGCCGTAATCGCAGCCGACCGCATAAGCGGCGGAACGCACCAGAGAGCTTTCCACCAATGTGCCTTTGCCGGTGTCGCGTGCTTTCAGCAATGCGGCGAGGATGCCGCTGGCCGTGGCGATGCCAGTAATGTGGTCACCTGCCGCTGTGCGCAAAGGCGCGGGGGCGCTGCCCTTGGGTGTCATAATCCAGCCAAAGCCTGATTTGGCGTTAAATGCGGCGGTGTCAAAACCCGGCTTGTCGGCTTCCTCGCCCTCAAGGCCGAAACCGGTGACGCTGGCATAAACCAGCTTCGGATTGATTTTTGACAGCGTGTCGAAATCCAATTTTTGATCTTTCAGCTGGCCGGGGCGCACATTGGTCAGGAACACATCGGCGTCTGCCACCAGCTTGCGAACAATCGCGCGGCCTTCCTCGGTGCCGGTATTGACGGCGATGGCGCGCTTGCCGCGATTGTCGAGCGCCGAGATTGGATTATCGGGATAATCGTCGGTCATAGCGCTGGCGTAGAATTTGCGCATCGGGCAGCCGCCCAAAGGTTCGATTTTAATCACCTCAGCACCCCAATCGGCCATAATGCCACCGGCCGAGGGGGCCGCAATATAGGTTGCCATTTCAATAATCTTGACGCCTTCAAGCATGGTCAGAACTCCCTTTTGGGGCTAACTTAATGCGACGGGGCGCAAAAAGTAAATGACCGATGATGAGATAAAAAACAAGCTGCTGTCGAAAAAGCAGGAGCTGGAAGAATTATTGGCCGCCAGCGCTGATGACGCCGCGCCGGTTGAGCTCGACCAGACCCAGCAGGGCCGCCTTTCGCGCATAGATGCGCTGCAACAACAAGCAATGGCGGCGGAAACCCGACGCCGCCGTCAGCGCGCGCTAAGATTGTTGGAAGCCGCCTTGCAACGCCTCGATGAGGGCGAATATGGCTATTGCGTCACCTGCGGCGAAGCCATCGAGGCTGAGCGTTTGGCCCTCGATCCCGGCACGCCGTTTTGCGTCGGTCACGCCCGATAAACATTTTCGAAATGCGGCACGATATGCAAAGCGCATTGCGCCAATCATGGCCGCTTTTTAATTGCCAGCGTGCCGGACGCGCTTTAACACCAGCCCATGAAATATTTCGCATTCATCGGCGCGCATTACCGCTTCCTGCTATTCGGCTTTTTGATGATGGGTCTGTCGAATTTCGGTCAGACTTTTTTTATCGCTCTTTATAGCGCCGAAATTCGCGGCGCTTTTGGGCTGTCCAATGCCGGTTTTGGCGGCTTGTATTCGGCGGCCACTTTGGCCAGCGCTTTTGTCATGGTCTGTAGCGGACGCTTTATCGATGGTTGGCCGCTGAGGCGTTTTGTGATGTTTGTGCTGGGCGGCTTGCTGGTCGGCTGCGCGGTTATGGGTCTGTCCGGCCATGTAGTGGGTCTGTTTGTGGCGACATTCATGCTGCGCCATTTCGGGCAAGGGCTGAGCAGTCATACCGCCATGACGACGGCGGGGCGCGCTTTTGACAAAAATCGCGGGCAAGCCGTGTCGCTGGTGCAGCTCGGCTATGCCGGTTTTGAGAGCTTTTTCCCGCTGATGGCGGTGAGCGCGATTGCGCTGCTCGGATGGCAGCAAAGCTGGCTGGTTTATGCTGTGTTTTTATTGCTTGTCGCCATGCCCCTGCAAATAGGGCTGGCGGGTTATGAGCCGGGCCACGACGCGGTTGATGCCGATGCCGCCGCGGAAACCGGCCTAGACCGCGCCAGTATGCTGCGCGACCGGCGGTTTTATATGGTCATGCCGCTTTATCTGGCACCGCCATTTTTTCTCACCGGTTTGTTTTTCCACCAAGTGCAATTGGCCGATGCGCGCGGTTGGGAAATCGAAGTGCTGGCCGCCGCCTTCACGCTTTACGCGTTTGCCAAAGTTACCGTGTCGCTGGCCACCGGCCCACTGGTTGACCGCTTCACGGCGCTTAAATTATTGCCGCTCAGCGCGCTGCCGCTGCTGTTGGCGTTTTGGTTGCTGTTGCTGCCCGATAATCTGTTCGGTGCGCTGACGCCATTTATTTATATGGGGCTTATCGGCATTAATCTCGGCATGGCCGGGCCGGTGTCGGGTGGTCTATGGCCTGAGCTTTTCGGTACCGCCCATCTCGGCGCTATCCGTTCGCTGACATCGCCGATTGTCATTGCCGCCACGGCGGCCGCGCCGGTGCTGTTCGGTGCGGCAATCGATTTTGGCATCGGCTTTGGTGCGCTGGCGATGAGTGGCATGGTCTTTCTCATTGGGTCAGCATTGCTTGCCTTTTCAGTGCCAGCCGATAAACTCTCGCCCTTAAAGGGAGAGCAAATTGAGTAATGAAGATTTGATTCCGGCCGCCACGGTCATGATGCTGCGCGACACTGAGGCCGGCCCGGAAGTCTTTATGGTGGTGCGCCATCACGAGATTGATTTTGCCTCCGGCGCGCTGGTATTCCCCGGTGGCAAAGCCGACAAAGCCGATTTTGATAGCGGCCTGCGCGCCCATTGCGGCGGCGCTGATGCGTTTGCCGATAAGGAATTGGCGTTGCGCGTCGCCTCTATTCGCGAGAGCTTTGAGGAATGCGGCATTTTGCTGGCGCGCGAGAAAGGCGGCACGGATTTCATCAGCGCCGAACATTTGCTGTCGCTCGAGAGCTGGCGCGACCGCTTCAATAATGGCGACGCTACCATGCTGCAATTTGCCGAGGCCGAGGGTCTGGAGTTTGCGGTCGATGCGTTGGGCTTTTTCGCGCATTGGATTACGCCGGAGATGATGCCCAAGCGTTTTGACACTTATTTTTATATGGCGCGCGCGCCGCAAGACCATATCGGCGCTCATGACGGCTCGGAAAGCGTCGACAGCGTTTGGATTACCGCCAAGCAAGCTCTGGCCGATGCCGACGCCAAAAAACGCACGGTGATTTTTCCGACGCGGATGAATATTGAAAAATTCGCGCACCATGACAGTGTCGATGACGCGTTGGCGCAATGCGGCGAGGTGGTGACGGTGACGCCGTTCGTCGAAAAAGAAGGCGAGAAATCGTTTCTGCGTATTCAAGCCAATGCCGGTTACGGCGACCCGAAAGAAGACATTACGCGCGGGCTTTAAGCCTTATTTTAAGCCCGAATTCGAGCTTACGGCACAAATTGCTCGGCGAGAATGCGCTCGTCGAGGCTGTGGTCTTTATCGAATAACATCAGCAGATTATGCGCTTTTGACTGGCGCACACTGACCTCAACCACATTGCGAAACTCGGTATGGTCGGCGACAGCGCTTATCGGGCGTTTATCGGCTTCCAGCGCGGTAAAGGTCACTTTAGCGTTTTCCGGCAGCAGCGCGCCGCGCCAGCGTCGCGGCCGAAACGCCGAGATCGGCGTCAGTGCCAGCAGCTTGGCATCGATCGGCAGAATGGGGCCATGCGCCGACAAATTATAGGCGGTGCTGCCGGCCGGCGTGGCCAGCAGGGCACCATCGCATATCAATTCTTCCATGCGGGTTTTGCCGTCAATGGCGATTTGCAGTTTGGCCGCTTGCGCTTTCATACGCAGCAGCGACACTTCGTTAATCGCCAGCGCTTTATGGGTTTCACCATCGGCGTCTATGGCGGTCATTTCCAGCGGGTGAAGCGGCGTCATTTTGGCTTCGGCAACGCGTTCGGCCAGACCTTCTTCGTCAAATTTATTCATCAAAAAGCCGACCGAGCCGTGATGCATGCCGAAGATAGGTTTTCCCTCATCCATAAAGCGATGCAGGCTGGCGAGCATCAGCCCATCGCCGCCCAGCGCGATGATAACATCGGAATCCTCAGCCGCCACGCCATCATAGCGCGCGCTCAATGCGTCGCGCGCCGCTTCGGCGGCGGCCTCAGGGCTGGCGACAAAGGCCAGTTTTTTGCGTTTTGCGTCAGTCACGCTTGTTCACACCATTTATCGGTCTTGCATTGGCGGCGTTCAATCGCCACAGTCGGTTTGTAGCATGTAAGAAGAAGAAAGGAAGATGCAATGCCCCAAACGAAACAAATTCACGGCGCAAAGCTTGTCCCGAACCTTGTCTATTATGATGCTGATGAAGCCATGCGCTGGCTCGAACAAGCCTTTGGCTTCACCGTTTTGCTGCGCGTTGAAGGCGCGGGCGGGCGCATAGACCACGCGCAATTGGTGCGCGATGACATTATGATTATGCTGTCGAGTGTCCGCACCGATGAATTCGGCTCGCATTTCGACACGCCAAAAGCCCAAGGTTTCTCAAGCCAAGGCGCTTATCTGATTGTCGACGATGTGGCGGGCGCCTATGAGCGCGCGCTGGCCGCCGGTGCCGAAGTGCTGATAGCGCTGAGAGCTCAAGATTATGGCGGCGAGGGCTTTACGGTGCGCGATCCCGAAGGGCATATTTGGAGCTTCGGGGATTACAATCCGTGGCGCGCGGCTGAAGAATAGAGCCGAGCAGCAATCAACAGAGATATGGCAGGCGTTATGAGTGAACAGTTTATTTTGAGTATCGATCAG
>JADHOK010000044.1 GCA_016779015.1 PS1 clade bacterium
CCAGCTTGCGATAGATGCGCGGACGCGCCGGAGCGCTCTCGCTGGAGCCGGGCTGCACCTCGCCGTGTTCGACCTGCGACACCACCCCCCAAGGCAGCACCATGAACAGTGTTAAAAACCAGATAATGCCGTAAATCGCACAGCCGAAAATAAAACTGATTTGTATCATCCCTATGACCTCCCTCTTTGCTACCTAAACGCTAACGAAACTTACCACGACCATCGGCTTTTTGCCCCAACGGCGCGACAATTCACCGCGCACCGCCGTGCTGATATTCTGCTCGGCGCGTTCCGGCGTCAGCTTGCCATTGGAAGGAATGGCGCGCTCCACAGCGTCGAGCACCCAGTCGGTCAGCTTCACCATGCCGTCATCCAGAGGCGTGCCGGCTAACTCGACCTCCACCTGCCCGGCCAGTCGATTGGCGGCGTCCACAGGCACGGCGACAAAGACAATGCCATTATAGGCAATCTTGCGCCGCTCCTTGACCGCCGGTGATTGCTGGTCGGTCATAATCGACCCATCGAGATAAAGCCGTCCGCTTGGCACCATATCGATAATCTCGGTCGGCCCCGGCGCCAAACGCACAATGTCGCCATTATGCACGCGGCACGGTTCCTCGACGCCAAGCTCCGCCGCCAGCGCCGCATGGGCAATCAGATGGCGGTGTTCGCCATGCACCGGAATGGCGGCGCGCGGTCGCGCCCATTTATACATATCGGCCAGCTCGTCGCGGCACGGATGGCCGGAGACATGAATATCAGAACCATTGGGTGAGATAATCTCGACATCGATTTGCGCCAATTGGTTTTGCAGCGCCAGAATTTCGGTCTCATTGCCCGGTATCATTTTCGACGAGAAAATAACCCGGTCCCCCGCTTCCAGTGTCAGATGCGGATGCCGCCCATTGGCCATACGCCCCAAAGCGGCATTGCTCTCGCCCTGGCTGCCGGTACAACAAATCAGCACTTTCTCAGGCGGCAAATAACCGGCATCGCTCTCATCGACCAATTCGGGGAATTGCGTCAGATATCCGGTCTCGCGCGCTGCTTGATAGATTTTGTGCATGCCGCGACCGGCCAAACACAAATGCCTTCCGCTTTTCATCGCGGCGGCGGCGATGCTGGTCAGCCGCGCCACATTGGAGGCGAATGTGGTGATGACAACACGGCCCGTGCTTTCGGCCACCACCTCTTCAAGCATGCGGCCGACATCGGCCTCGGAACCTGAGCGCCCGGGCGTCAGCACATTGGTGCTGTCGCAAATTATCGCGTCAATGCCCGCATCGCCCAGCGCTTTCAGACGCTCGACCTCGGTCAGCTTGCCGATAACCGGATCGGGGTCGATCTTCCAGTCGCCGGTGTGCAGAATACGCCCGCCTTCGACCTCAATAGCCAGCGCGCTCGGCTCGGCAATCGAATGGGTGAGGCAGATATAATCAATGGAGAACGGCCCGATTTCGAGATGCGCGTCGGGTTCGATGATATGCAGCGGCACTTCTTCCAGCAGCCCTGCCTCGGCCAGCTTGCCGCGCACCAAAGCGGCGGTGAACGGCGTCGCATAAACCGGGCATTTGAGGCGCGGCCATAAATGCGCCACCGCGCCGATATGATCTTCGTGACCATGCGTCAGCAGCAGGCCAAGCAGGTTCTTACGGCGCTTTTCGATAAACGCGATATCGGGCGTGATGACGTCGATGCCGGGGTCGCTATGGCGGCCAAAAGTGACCCCCAGATCGACCATAATCCACTGCCCGCCGGTTTTCGAAAGGGCAGCGCCCGGGCCATAGCCGTAGAGATTGCAATTCATTCCAATCTCACCGGTGCCCCCGAGCGGCAGAAATACCAATTCATTATCGTTTTTATGGCTCATCATTCGCTTTCCGGAAAAAACACATCTGCCGCGTCGATAGTATGGGTGGTGCCTTCGGCATCTTTCAACAGCAACGCCCCGCTTTCATTGATATCGAGGAAAATACCCTCAATGGCGTGATTTTCCAGTCGCGCGACAATCGGCCCACCCAGACCATGCGCCACTTGCCGCCAAGCCAACAGAATGGAAGCGAAGCCGGTGCTCTGCCATTGGCGAAAAACCGAGTCGAAAGCATTGGCGAGAATGCTCAGCGCCTCGAGATTTGAAACCGCACCCGCACCCTCGGCTTGAAGATGGGTCGCCGGATAGGGCGTATTGTCGGGATGGTGCGCCAGATTGAGGCCGAGGCCGACCGCCATCCAATCAATTTTCGCGTCGCGCATGGTGCTTTCCAGCAGAATGCCTGAGGCTTTCTTGCCATTCACCAGCACATCATTGGGCCATTTGAGCGTGACCGAAGCGGTCTCCCCCAGCAGCGCGCGCACCGTGCTTTCGAGCGCCAGACCGGCGACAAAAGCGACCTGTCCGGCTTGTGTGGAGCTGAATTGCTGCGGCAGATAAAGCGTCGTCATCAGATTGCCGACGGGCGACTCCCAAACACGTCCGCGCCGTCCGCGCCCCGCCGTTTGCCGGTCGGCAACGATCCATGTCGGCATCGGCTCGGCTTGCGCTGCCATGCAGCGCGCTTCGTCATTGGTGCTGTCCACCTCAGTGAGATGACGGATTTGATAGCCTTTGGGAAAACCCTGTTTGTCGCCGTGGGGCAATACACTCACCGCCCAGTCAAAGTCTCAGTCAAGGTCTCAGTCAAAGTCTCAGTCGAAGTCCCAGTCAAAGTCCCTACATCACGTGCAGCGGCGACGCCCTCACCCTGCATCAAAACTGCGCCGGCAATATCAGCCAGCTCGACCAATGGCGACGGATAGATGAAGAACAGCAGCGTAAATGCAGCCATAGCCCCGGCCAATATCGACAGCTCGCGCGGCATCGGCTCATTGACCTCATCGGCCGGCGGGTCGAGATACATGATTTTGACAATCCGCAAATAATAATAAGCACCGACCACACTGGCCAGCACGCCGATAATCGACAGCGAATATAAGCCGGCATCAATGGCGGCGCGGAAAACGAACAGCTTACCGAAGAAACCGGCCATGGGCGGGATACCGGCCAAGGAGAACATCATCACCGCCAGACAAAACGCCATAAAGGGGCGCGTTTGGCTCAGCCCCGACAAATCGTCAATGTTTTCCACCGGCCCGCTATCGCGCCGCATGGATAAAATGCAGGCGAAAGTGCCGAGCGTCATAACGATATAGAGCGCCATATACAAAATAACGCTGGAGACACCGGCCGCACTGGCGGCGGCGAAACCGACCAGCGCAAACCCCATATGACCAATCGAAGAATACGCCATCAGACGTTTGATATTCTGTTGACCGATAGCGGCAAACGCACCCAGCACCATGCTGGCCACCGCCAGCAGGATGATGATTTGCTGCCATGCCACCAGCGCATCGTCAAAGCCGGTCATCATAATACGCAGGAAAATCGCCATACCGGCCAGTTTCGGTGCCGACGCCAAGAAAGCGGTGACGCTGGTCGGCGCGCCCTCATAAACATCCGGCGTCCACATATGGAAAGGTACGGCGGAGATTTTGAACGCCAGACCGGCCAGCAGAAACACCAGACCAAGCACTTGCGCCATCGGCAACTGCCCGTCTTGCGGTTGGAAAGCGGCGGCAATCTCGGCAAAATTGGTCGAGCCGGAGAAGCCGTAAATCAGCGAAGCGCCATAAAGCAACATGCCCGAGGACAGCGCGCCGAGAACAAAATATTTCAGCCCCGCCTCGGTCGAACGCAGACTGTCGCGATTAATCGCGGCCACCACATAAAGCGCCAGACTTTGCAACTCAATGCCCATATACAGGGCGATTAAATCATTGGCCGAAATCATCATGCCCATGCCGGCGGCGGCGAGCAGCAGCAATACCGGATATTCAAAGCGCGCCAGTTTTTCGAGTTTCAAAAAGTTCTGCGACATGATGATGGCGATGCCGGTGGCGACAAAAGTCAGCACTTTCATCAGGGAGGCGAAGCTGTCCATGATAAACGCGCCGCCAAATGCTGTCGCCGGTGCGTCTGTGGCAAAGCCACCCGCCGCCGCGGCGGCCAGCGCCAATATCGCCACTGCGCCGAGGTCGACCGCGCGCGTGACGTCTTTATTGGAGAACGCCCCAATCATCAGCAGGCCCATAGCGCCGAGGAACAAAATCAATTCCGGTAAGATGAGGGTTAGATTGGTCAGCATCTTATTGGCCTCCCCCATAATGCGCCGCCAACGCTTCTTGATAGGCCGCAATCAGCGCATCGATAGACGGCGCGGTCAGCTCCAATATCGGCATCGGCCAAAAACCGAAAAGCAATGTCGCGACAACCAAAGGCGCGATAATGAAAATCTCGCGCCGGTCCATATCGGCGATTTGTTGCAACCCTTCATGCTCGATCTGGCCGAAAGAGACGCGGCGATAAAGCGACAGCGCATAAATCGCCGACAGGATGACACCGCTGGCGGCGAACATCGCCGTCCATGTGCTGACCTGAAAGGCACCCAGAATGGTCAAAAACTCGCCGACAAAACCGGACGTGCCGGGCAGACCGACATTGGCCATGGTGAACAACATAAACACCGTGGCATATATCGGCATGCGATTGGCTAGCCCGCCATAAGCGGCAATCTCGCGCGTGTGCATGCGGTCATAAACAACCCCGACGCATAAAAACAGCGCGCCCGAAATCCACCCATGCGACAGCATTTGAAACACCGCGCCCTGCACACCCTGTGTGGTGGCGGCAAAAATGCCCATGGTCACAAAGCCCATATGCGCGACCGATGAATAGGCGATGAGTTTTTTCATATCCTCCTGCGCGAAAGCCACCAGCGAGGTATAGACAATAGCAATGGCGCTCATGGCGAAGACCATAGGCGCGAACACATCAGAGGCGATGGGGAACATTGGTAGAGAGAACCGCAAGAAACCATAGCCGCCCATTTTCAACAACACGCCAGCCAGAATGACCGAGCCTGCTGTCGGCGCTTCCACATGCGCGTCGGGCAGCCATGTATGCACCGGCCACATCGGCATTTTGACGGCGAAGCTGGCAAAGAAAGCGAGCCAGAGCCATGTCTGCACACCCGCCCCAAAGCCGTGCGTTTGCAGGTCGGGGATGAAGGTCGTGCCAGCCTGCCAATACATATACAATATGGCCAGCAGCATCAGCACCGAGCCGATAAGCGTGTAGAGGAAGAATTTGAAGCTGGCATAAATCCGCCGCGCGCCGCCCCAAATGCCGATAATCAGGAACATCGGGATGAGGCCGCCTTCGAAGAACAGATAGAACAGCACAATATCCATGGCGCAGAAGACGCCGATCATCAGCGTTTCCAGCACCAGAAAAGCCAGCATATATTCGCGCACCCGCGTCTGGATGGCGTGCCAGCTGGCGAGGATACAAAGCGGCATCAGCGCCGCGGTGAGCAGCACAAACAACACCGAAATACCGTCGACGCCCATGGCGTAATCGATACCCGGCAGCAGCCATGAAGCGCGCTCGACAAATTGAAATTCAGCCGAACTGCCGTCAAAGCGACTGATCATGAACAGCGTCAGCAGCAAGGTGACGACGGTCGTCCACAAAGCTACGGCGCGTGAATTTCCGGCAATGGTTTCTTCATCACCGCGCACCATCAGGATGAACAGCGCCCCCAGCAGTGGCAGGAAGGTGATGGTCGAGAGAAGCGGCCAATCGGTCATACAAATCCCCCTATTGGCCCGAAGCCAGCATCAGCCAGCTTACAAAACCGGCGACACCCAATAGCATGACAAAAGCATAGTGATAGACATAGCCGGTTTGCAGGGCGACCATGCGGCGCGTCACGCGCAGCACATTAGACGCCACGCCATCGGGGCCGAAGCCGTCAATCACATAGCCATCGCCACCTTTCCAGAACAGGCGCGCCACCCATTTGGCCGGACGGACGAAAAGGAAGTCGTAAATTTCGTCGAAATACCATTTATTGAGCAGGAATTTGTAAATCAAATCATGCTGCGCGGCGATTTCGGCCGGCCAGCCCGGGCGATAAATATACATAACCCAAGCCAGCACAAAGCCGGCAATCATCATCACCAGTGGCGACAGCACCACCCAGCCCGGCACTTTTTTCAGCTCGATGAGAATTTGGTTGTCAGGATTGGTGAAAATCGAACCGGCCCAGAAACCTGCTTGGTCGGCACCGACAAACATACCGGCAAACACCGCGCCGGCCAGCAGCGCGCCCAGCGATAGAATAATCAGCGGCACCAGCATGACGGGCGGGCTTTCATGCACATGGCTCAGCGTCTCGTTGGAGCACCGCGCCTGCCCGAAGAACGTCATAAACATCAACCGCCAGCTATAAAACGAGGTGAAGAAGGCGGCGATAACCAGCATCACAAAGCCGAACATATGCGGTGCAGCTTGCGCGGCAAACGCGCCCTCAATAATTGCATCTTTGGAATAATAACCTGCGGTGAGCGGAAGGCCGGTCAGCGCAATCGTGCCGATAAACATCATAAAGAAAGTCGCCGGAATGAGTTGGCGCAAGCCGCCCATTTTGCGCATATCTTGCTCGTCACCCATGGCGTGAATCACCGAACCGGCGCCGAGGAACAAAAGCGCTTTGAAGAATGCATGGGTGAACAGATGGAACATCGCCGCCTGATACGCACCAATGCCGAGGCCGACAAACATATAACCAAGCTGCGAGCAGGTGGAATATGCAATCACCCGTTTGATATCATTTTGCACCAGCCCGACAGTGGCGGCGAAAAATGCCGTCAACCCGCCGACGATAATCACCACATTGAGCGCGGTTTGCGACAATTCAAAAAGCGGCGAACAGCGCGCCACCAAAAACACGCCTGCCGTCACCATGGTAGCAGCATGGATGAGCGCCGAAACCGGGGTCGGGCCTTCCATCGCATCGGGCAGCCATGTGTGCAGCAGGAATTGCGCCGACTTGCCCATCGCCCCCATGAACAGCAGCAGACAAATGGTGGTCAGCGTCGGCACGGTAAAGCCGAGAAAATCGAAATTGCCTCCGGCCAAGGCACCGGCTGAAGCAAACACGACATCAAATTCCAACGACCCGACCGAGAAATAAATCGCCGCCATGCCGAGAATGAGGCCGAAATCACCAACCCGGTTAACAACAAAGGCTTTAATGGCCGCGGCGTTGGCCGAGGCTTTTTTGAACCAGAAACCGATGAGCAGATAAGAGGCCAGCCCCACCCCTTCCCAGCCAAAGAATAGCTGCAGGAAATTATCCGCCGTCACCAGCATCAACATCATGAATGTGAACAGCGACAGATAAGCGAAAAAGCGCGCGCGGTTCGGGTCGTGGCTCATATAGCCGATAGAATAGACATGCACCAAAGAAGAGACGCCGGTCACCACAACCAGCATCACCGCGGTCAGCGTGTCGATGCGCAACACCCAATCGACATCCAGACCGCCCGAAGAAATCCAGTCCAGCACCACAACTTTTTGCGTGTCGCCAAGCAGCCCGACATTGATGAGCGAAATGCACGACAAGAGCGCCGAGATAATGAGCAGGCCGGTGGTCACATATTCGGCCCGCCGGTCGCCGATCAAACGGCCAAACAGACCGGCAATCGCTGCGCCGATGAGCGGGAAAAAGACGATGGCGTGATAGGTGCTCATGAGCGATTAACCCTTCATCTGACTGACATCTTCAACGGCAATGCCGCCACGATTACGGAAATAAACCACCAGAATGGCGAGGCCGATGGCGGCCTCTCCGGCGGCGACGGTGAGCACCAAAAGCGCAAATACCTGGCCGACCAAATCACCGAGATAGGCCGAGAAAGCGACCAGATTGATATTCACCGCCAACAGCATCAGCTCGATGGACATCAGAATAATGATGACGTTTTTCCGGTTTAAGAAAATGCCGAACACACCAATGGTGAAAATAATCGCGGCCAAAGTCAGATAATGTGTCAGTCCAATCATCGTGCCACTCCTACAAGCCCTGACCCGGGTCGATATTCACGGATTCGACCGCCTCGTCGCGGGTGCGCGCGGTTTGCTGCGCGATGTTTTGCTTTTTCGGGTTAGTGGACGGCACCAGTGTCAGCACAATCGCGCCGATCATCGCCACCAGCAAGATGGCCCCGGCCGCTTGGAAATAATAAATATAGTCGGTGTAAAGCACGCGCCCCAAAGCCTCGGCATTGGTCATGCCCTCGGGCGTGGCCCGCGGCAATGGACCGGCGTCGACCAGCGTCGAGGACGCGCCAAACACCAGCAGCAATTCCAACAACAAGATGAGGCCCACCGTCGCGCCGATCGGCATATATTGCAGGAAGCCCTCGCTCAATTCGGCGAAATCAATATCCAGCATCATCACCACAAACAAGAACAGCACCGCCACCGCGCCGACATAGACGACGACCAAAATGAGCGCCAGAAACTCAGCCCCCAGCAGCACGAACAAACCGGCCGAATTGAAGAAGGTTAAAATCAGGAACAATACCGAATACACCGGATTGCGCGACGAGATGACCATAAACGAGCTGGCAACCGCGACCGTGGCGAAGAGATAAAAGGCGAGTGAGGTAAGGGTCATAATATTCTACCGGTAAGGCGCGTCGAGCTCGATGTTTTTGGCAATTTCAACTTCCCAGCGGTCGCCATTGGCCAGCAATTTTTCCTTATCGTAAATCAGTTCTTCGCGCGTCTCGGTCGCGAACTCGAAATTCGGTCCTTCGACAATTGCATCGACCGGACAGGCCTCTTGGCAAAAACCGCAATAAATGCATTTCACCATATCGATGTCATAGCGCACGGTGCGCCGCGTGCCGTCATTATTGCGCGGCCCCGCCTCAATGGTGATGGCTTGCGCCGGACAAATCGCCTCGCACAGCTTGCAAGCAATGCAGCGCTCCTGCCCGTTCGGATAACGACGCAGCGCGTGTTCGCCGCGAAAGCGCGGGGATAGCGGGCCTTTTTCATAAGGATAATTGATCGTCGCTTTTTTGCCGAAGAAGTAGCCCATCGCCAAGCGCAACGCGCCGACAAATTCGGCGAGAAAAAGAGAACGTGCAGTGCGGTCTAACCAAGCCATAAGCGCCCCCTTACGAAGCCAGTCCAAAATATTGCAGAAAGCCCGCCGTCAGCACGACCCAAAGCAGCGTGAAAGGCAGGAATACTTTCCAGCCCAAACGCATCAATTGGTCGTAGCGATAGCGCGGCACGATGACTTTGGTCATGGCGAACATGAAGAACATCAGCCCCATTTTGAGGATGAACCAGACCGGCCCCGGCACCCAGTTGAACGGCGCAATATCGACCGGCGGCAGCCAGCCGCCAAGGAACAAGATGGTACACATGGCGCACATCAAAACGATATTAGCCAGCTCACCAATCATAAAGACGACGTAAAGCGTTGAGGAATATTCGGTCATGAAACCGGCGACCAGCGCGCTCTCATCTTCCGGCAAGTCGAAAGGCGGGCGATTGGTCTCGGCCAAAGCCGAGATGAAGAAAACCACAAACATCGGGAATAGCGGCACGGCAAACCATACCGTCTCCTGCGCCAGCACAATATCTGTGAGATTGAGCGAGCCGACGCATAAAAGCACGGTGATAATCACCAGTCCGATGGAGACCTCGTAAGAGACCATTTGCGCCGCCGAGCGCAGCGCGCCGAGGAACGGATATTTCGAGTTTGACGCCCAGCCGCCCATAATCACGCCATAAACGCCGAGCGATGAAATGGCAAAAATATAGAGGATGCCGACATTGATATCGGCCACAGCCCAGCCCTCATTGACCGGAATAACCGCCCAGCCGCTCAGCGCCAGAAACATGGTGACAAAAGGCGCGAGAATAAATACCGGCTTATTGGCCGTTGTCGGAATGATGATTTCCTTGAGCAGATATTTCAAAATATCAGCAAAACTTTGCAACAGCCCGAACGGCCCGACCATGGTCGGCCCTTTACGCAACTGCGCCGCCGCCCAGATTTTGCGGTCGGCCAGCATGAAGAAAGCCAGCGACACCAAAAGCGCCAGAATAATGGCCAGCGAATGCGCCGTCACGATGAGCGCCGGCCAGACATAAGTGTCGAAGAAAGCGTTATCCATTCGTGCCGGTTCCTTCTTTACCCTTGGCCGCATCATCGTGCATGCCTTTTGCTTTGGCGCAATCGGCCATAATCGCCGAAGCGCGGGCAATCGGATTGGTGAAATAGAAATCGCTCACCGCATAAGCGAATGCGTCAGCGCCGAGCCCACCATGGCCAGCCGCTTCAGGTGCTTCGGGCGTGCCGGCTTCGCTAATCTGGTCGAGCGCCGCCAATTGCGGTGCCGCCTCATACATGGCAGCGCGCAACGCGCTCAGATTGTCATAGGGCAATGTCGCATCGAGGCGGGCTGATAGGGCACGGAAAATTTTCCAGTCCTCGCGCGCTTCACCGGGCGGGAAAGCCGCCTGTTCGGTCATTTGCGCGCGCCCTTCCGTATTGACATAGGTCGCTTGTTTTTCGGTATAGGCAGCGGCCGGCAAAATAACGTCAGCGCGGTGCGCCCCGCGATCACCATGGCTGCCGATATATACAACAAAGGCATCGCCAAAAGTCGCGCCGGCAATTTCGTCGGCACCGTAGAGAATGACATTTTCTACAGCGCCACTTTGCGCCGCTTCTTGCATAGCGGCGACATCGTGCCCGCCCTCGCCTGGCAACAGCCCCAAATCGAGACCGGCAACACGTGCCGCGGCCGTGTGCAACACGTTAAACGTCGCGCCGGTTTTTGCCGCCAATTCAATCGCCGCCGCCAGCACCGCCGCACCATCATCGCGGGTCAAAGCGCCCTGCCCGACAATAATCATCGGCTTGGTGGCATTTTGCAGCG
>JADHOK010000002.1 GCA_016779015.1 PS1 clade bacterium
GCGCTGGCGCTGGGTGTGGCTTGCGACTGGCGCGTAGCGTCGGATGATTGCGATATCCGCCTGCCGGAAGTGCCGCTGGGCATTAATATGTCGTGGCAAGCCAATCCGCGTATAACCGCGCTTATCGGCCCGTCGCGCGCCAAACAATTGGTCATTTTGGGTGAGAATATCGGCGCTGCTACGGCCGCCGATTGGGGGCTTGTCGATGTCGTCACGCCGTCAGGCGGCGCGCTCAAAGCGGCTGAAGGGCTGGCGAAAAAAGTGCTCGCCTTGCCGCCCGTGCCGGTGCGTATGAGTAAGCAAGCCATCAACGCCCATGCCAATGCGCTCAACCATTTAGCCAGCTATATGGACCGCGAGCAATATGCGCTGCTCACCGGCTCGGAAGAAAACAAAGCCGCGGTGCGCGCCGTGATCGGACAAAATCGCAACTCAACAAAAAAGGATTAGGAGACAGCCATGCGAGTACAGGGAAAAATGGCCTTCATCACCGGCGCCGCGTCGGGTCTGGGCAAAGCCTCGGCCATGATGCTGGCGCGCGAGGGGGCTAAAGTCGCGGTCAGTGATATTAATGAGGACGGCGTTAAAGCCGTCGCCGATGAGATTAATGAGGCTTATCCGGGGCAAGCTTTCGCCTATCGCCTCGATGTCACCAATGAGGAAAACTGGCAAGCGGCCTTAGAGGCCGCGCATGCCGATATGGGCGGGCTCAATGTGCTGCTCAACAATGCCGGTATTGGTGGCGGCACGACGGTCGAGGATACGGATTTCGAGACCTGGAAACGCGTCCATGCGGTCGATGTCGATAGCGTGTTTTTGGGCTGCAAATATGCCATCCCGCTAATGGTCGCCCATGCGCCGGGCTCCATCATCAACATCTCGTCGATTGCCGGTCTCATCGCCGGACACAATATGGCGGCCTATAATTCGGCCAAAGCGGGCGTCTGGCTGCTGTCGAAATCAGTGGCGCTGCATTGCGCCAAGCGCGGCTATAAAATCCGCTCCAACTCCATCCATCCGACTTTCATCGACACGCCTATTCTTGACGGCATGGCTGACCAGATCGGCAAGGACGCGCTGGTGGAAAAGCTGGCGCGGCAAGTGCCGCTGGGTGAGATTGGCGACCCTGATGATGTCGCCCATGCGGTGCTTTATCTGGCCAGCGATGAAAGCAAGTTCATGACCGGCGCCGAGCTTAAGCTCGATGGCGGCATTTCGGCTATGTAGGGGTCAAAAATGCTGACACCCGCCGATGATTATCCGCTGCACCAGACGCCAGAGCCGATGGCCTATGCGGGCAGCGACCGCAATTTTTACGACCGCTTTTTCTTCAACGGCTATAGCGCCGATGGGGCGGTGTTTTTCGCCGCCGCGCTCGGCGTTTATCCGCAGCTCAATATTATGGATGCCAGCTTCTCGCTTTCTTATGAGGGGCGGCAATATAATTTGCGCGCCTCGAAGGAAATGTTGGGCGATAGGCTGGCGCTGAGCATCGGCCCGATAACGGTGGAAATCGTCAAGCCGATGCAAGAGACCCGCATCACATTGGCCGATAATGAGGGTGGGCTGACCGGCACATTGACCGCCACGGCGCGGCATTTGCCGATTGAGGAGCCGCGCTTCACCCGCCGTCAGGGCACCAGATTGATGATGGATCTGACCCGCGCCACGCAAAATATCGACTGGCAGGGCGCGCTCGATTTGCGCGGCCAAAAAATTGATATTGTCGGCTGTCGCGGCACGCGTGATAGAAGCTGGGGCATTCGGCAGGTCGGCGCGGGCGACCCACAAGCCCCGGTGCCGCCGGCACCGCAACAATTTTACTGGCTCTGGACGCCGTGCAATTTCGACGCCGCGGCTTTCTTCTGCCACACTAATGATGATGGCGCGGGCGTGCCTTGGAACCGCAAAGCGGTGTTTGACGATTTCGCCAATAGCAGCCGCACCGAGCTGTCGCAGCTTGAGATTGCACCCCAATATTATGACGCAACGCGCCGCGTCTGCGGGCTGACGCTTTCCGGCGGCGGGCTGACGGCGGAGTTTAAACCTTTGGCGCGGATGTTTTACATGCAAGGCCTTGGCTATATCCACCCCGAATGGAACCACGGCACGCATCACGGCGCGCTGCGCGTCGGCTTTGACGAGATCGATTTGGCCGAGGGCGAGGCGGCGCTGAAAGGCGGCAAGATGGAAAATCTGCACGTGCAAACCCTGTCCGAGGTGGCGCTGTCGGTCAATGGCGCCTGGCATCACGGCATGGGCGTTATCGAACAGCTTTTCATCGGCCCGCATGGCCCCAGCGGTTTTGAAGACCTTGTCGACCGGATAATGACATGAGCTTGCGCGACCATCCGGAGAAATTTGACACCGCTTTTTTGGCCGCTTTGTTTGACCGGCCGGCCGAGGCTTTGCGCGGATTTGATTTCGTACCGGTCGGCACCGGTCAGGTCGGCGATAGTTTTCGCGTGACGCTCGATTGGCGCGAGGATGAGGGGCTTTTTGAAACCCCGCCCAAAACGCTTGTCGCTAAATGTCCGGCGGCCGATGCGGTGAGCCGCGGCACCGCGCATAGCATGCAGCTATATGAAATCGAGACGCAGTTTTATGCGCATTTCGGCGCGGCTTGCGGTGCCCGCGTGCCGCATGCCTATCTGGCCGATTATGATGCGGCGAGTGGCGACGGCTTGTTGCTGTTTGAGGATATGGCCCCGGCCAAGCAGATTGCGCAAATGGATGGTTGCTCGCTGGCGCAGCTCGAGGCGACCCTCGATGAGGCGGCGCGCCTGCATAAAAGCCATTGGAACGATGCGAAACTGTCGGGCCATGCTTTTTTGACCTATAGCCAGCAAGCAGAACGCCGCGCTTTTGTCGCCGCGCTATTGCCGAGCGTCTATCCGGAATGGCGGGCGCGTTATGCGGAGCGGCTGGATGCGGATATTCTCGATATGGGCGCGGCGCTGGTGGCGCGGTTTGACGCGTATATCACCCCGCGCGAGGGGCCGGTGGTTTTGACGCATGGCGATATGCGCCTCGATAATATGCTGTTCTCCGATGCTGACGGGCGCACTGTGCTGCTCGATTGGCAGACCGCATCGGCCGGCCCTCCGATGGGCGATATCGCCTATTGTATCTCGACCAGTTTGAAACAAGCGCAAGAGCGCACCGCCCACGAAGAGCGGCTGGTCGCTGCCTATCATGCCAAGCTGGGCGCGTGCGTCGGCGCTTATGACCTCGACGCGGCCTGGGCCGATTACCGCCGCGCCAGCTTTGCCGGTTTCATTATGGCGGTTATTTCGGCGATGATTGTGGAGCGCACGCAACGCGGCGATGAAATGTTCGCCGTGATGGCTGAACGCTCGGGCTGGCAGGCCTTGCATCTCGATGCGCTGTCGTTAATTTAAAGCTTAAAGCGGGTGCGAAATTGTGACCGCGCAAGGAGATGAAAATGAGTTATCAATGTTTTGACCTGTCCATCGCCGAGGGCATCGCCCATATTGTGATGAACCGGCCGGAAGTGCGCAATAATATGAACCCCGCTTTCTGGGAGGAATTGCCAAAACTCATCGACGAGATTGACGCCAATGCCGAGGCGCGGGTAATCGTTATTTCATCCACCGGCCCCCATTTTTGCGGCGGTCTCGATGTCTCCATGTTCGGCTCGGACGCGGTCAAAGACGCCGCGCCAGATGCCTATGCCGAGCGTCAGCGTGGCCTCAAATTCCTCGATACGGTGAAGCGTATGCAAGGCTCCATCTCGGCGCTGGAAACGTGCCGCTTGCCGGTTCTGGTCGCCATTCAGGGTGGTTGTATCGGCGGCGGGGTGGATTTGGCGACGGCTGCCGATATGCGTTACGCCACCGCTGATGCGTTTTTGACGATTTATGAAACCAAGATCGGCATGACCGCCGATGTCGGCACT
Organism: PS1 clade bacterium; assembly: GCA_016779015.1. GTDB lineage: Bacteria > Pseudomonadota > Alphaproteobacteria > RS24 > RS24 > UBA8337. The sequence continues at coordinate 3,920 of JADHOK010000002.1, forward strand.
TTTCCGCGTATCGTCAAGCTCATCCCGGAGGGCATTGTCCGCGAAATGGCTTATACGGGCCGCCGCATGCCAGCCGCCGAGGCGCTCAATATCGGCCTTGTCAATCGCGTCTTTGACGACCATCAAGCGATGCTGGACGGGGTCATGGATATAGCGCGCGAAATTGCCGCCAATGCGCCACTGGCCGTGCATGGCTGCAAGCGCGCCATCACCTATGCGCGCGACCACAACACGCAAGACGGTCTCGATTGGATCGGCATGTGGAATGCCTCCATGCTGCATCCGGAAGAAATTCACGAAGCCATGCAAGCGCGGGCTGAAAAACGCGACGCCGAATTTGCCGCGCTTCCAAAACGGCGCGCCTGACCGCTCATGACGATTTTCAACACGCCAATTTTGAGCTCGCTTTTGAAACTCATCGCCTGGGGGGTGCTGCTGATTATTGGTTGGCGGCCGGGGCCGACCATTCCCAAAGAGATTCCCAAATGCATCGTCGTCGCCGCGCCGCATACATCGAATTGGGATTTCGGGTTATTTTTGCCGCTGGTGTTCGCGCTCAATCTGCATGTCCGCGTGCTTATCAAACACACGCTGTTCATCGGCCCGGTGGGCTGGTTTTTGCGCTATTGCGGCGGCATCCCGATCGACCGGCGTTCGGCGCGCGATTACGTCTCCCAAATGGCCGAGCAATTTGAGAAAAATGATATTTTTCATCTGGTGGTGACGCCGGAGGGCACGCGCAGCCCGCGCACCCGTTGGAAAACCGGTTTCTACAATATGGCGGTGGCGGCCAAAGTGCCGATTATTCTGGCCGGCATAGATTGCGACAAGAAGTCGGTCGGGGTTAACCGCATCATGCACCCATCGGGTGATTTGGAGGCCGATATGGCCGAAATTTACGCGTTTTTTGACGGTGTGCGCGGTGTCAGGCCGGAGAACTATGCCTCGCCCAACAAACCGGCACCCGACGCGTCTTGAACCGGCAGGCTAGCTGCCTAGCCGCCCATTTTGTAAAAGCACAGCTTATTGCCGTCCGGGTCGCGCGCATAAGCGCCGTAAAATACGCCCGGCACGCGTTCGCCCGGCGCGCCCTCATCAGCGGCGCCCAGTTCCAGCGCTTTGGCGTGCATGGCGTTGATTTTGGCATCGTCCTCGCATTTCAGCGCCACCATGACGCCATTGCCGACCGATGCGGCTTGCGCGTCATAAGGCCCGCCAACCACGACAAACGGCCCCGCCGGATCGCTGCCGTAAAAATACAAACGTTCATTGTCAAACAGCTCGCTCATGCCCAGCTCGCCCAGAAGGGCGCTGTAAAAAGCGCGGGCTTTTTCGATATTATTGGTTCCGAGTGTCACATATCCTAGCATTTTCATCTCCCAAGTAAAATCCTACGCCAGGGCGCGGCGGCCACGATTACAAGGCGAAAAGCAATTTGCGATTTGTCGCCGCTTGCGGCACAATGCAAAGAAATTTAAGGGAGATTGTCATGCTGGACGATACAACAGACGTAAAAGAGCGGGCGCAGTTCTCGGCCATGATTGATGGCAAGGAAGATGATTATCAAAAAATCTCTGCGGCCTTTGGTGAATTTTCAAAGAGCCTGCCCGACCGCGTGATGGAACATTTGAAAATGCTGCAGGGCGATTTTGGCGGCTTTGCGGTTGACCGTTTTGAGCACAGTCTGCAAACCGCGACGCGGGCGCATAAAGATGGCCGCGATGAGGAATATGTGGTGTGCGCGCTGCTGCACGATATTGGCGATTTGCTGGGCACTTTCAACCATGCCGAGCTGGGCGCAACGATTTTGAAGCCGTTTATTTCCGAGCAGAATTATTTCATGCTGCAAAATCACGGCGTCTTTCAGGGCTATTATTTCTTCCATCATATCGGTCTCGACCGCGATGCGCGCGAAGCCTTCCGCGATAGCGAGCATTTTGAATACACCGCGCAGTTCTGTCATCTGTATGACCAGAACAGTTTCGACCCGGAATATGAAAGCTATAAGCTGGAATTTTTTGAGCCGATGGTGCGCCGCGTTATGGCACGGCCGCGCGACTCGATTTATATGAAGGAAGATGGCGAAGCGGCTATCTAGCGCGGCACTTGCCGCCGCCCGCTTCGGTTAAGAGGTTTTTATGGGTGCGGTGCTGACGCTGGTTTCCCAGCTCATCGAATTTTATATCTGGATTATCATTGCCTCGGCCGTGTTGAGCTGGCTGGTGGCGTTTGACGTCATCAATATGCGCAATCGTTTTGTGTTTATGATCGGCGTTGCGCTCAATCGCATGACCGAACCGGTCTATCGCCGCATTCGCCGCTTTCTGCCCGATATGGGCGGGCTTGACCTGTCGCCTTTGGTGCTGATTTTCGGGCTTTTGTTTCTGCGCAATCTGATGTGGGAAGTGTTGGGCCCGGCGGTCTATGGCGGCTAGAAGGAGAACGGCGTGAGCGCGCAGCGTATTGATGGCAAAGCCATCGCCGAAAATTTGCGCGGCCGTATCGGCGCGGCGGTGGGGGCGCTTGAAAAAGCCCATGGCAAAACCCCGGGCCTTGCCGTGGTGCTGGTCGGCGAGGATGCGGCGAGCCAAGTCTATGTGCGCAATAAAGGCATCGCCACCAAAGAGGCGGGCATGACCTCGCTGGAGTTCCGCCTACCCGCCGATACACCCGAAGCGGTGCTGCTCGATAAAGTGCGCACGCTGAACGCCGATGCGGCGGTCAATGGCATTCTGGTGCAGTTTCCGGTGCCCGACCAAATCTCGCAACAGCGCGTTATCGACACCATTGATCCGGCGAAAGATGTCGATGGGCTTAACCCGCTGAACGCCGGTCGTCTGGTCTCGGGTCTCGATGCACTGACGCCATGCACACCCTTGGGCAGCGTTATCCTTGCCAAGGAAACCTTGAAAGATTTAACCGGCAAGCACGCCGTCGTTATCGGCCGCTCCAATCTGGTCGGCAAGCCGGTGGCGCAGCTTTTGCTGAAAGAGAATTGCACCGTCACCATGGCCCATTCGCGCACCGCCGATCTGCCCGCCATATGCCGCAGCGCCGATATTCTGGTCGCCGCTGTGGGCATTCCGGAAATCGTCAAAGGCGATTGGGTGAAGCCGGGGGCTTGCGTCATTGATGTCGGCATTAACCGCATCGACGCGCCTGAAAAAGGCGAAGGCAAAACCCGCCTTGTCGGCGATGTTGATTTCGCCGCCGCCGAAGCGGTTGCGGCTCATATCACACCGGTGCCGGGCGGGGTCGGCCCGATGACCATTGCCTGCTTATTAAGAAATACGCTGACCGCCTTTTGCCGTCAAAACGGCTTTGTCGAAGTGGAGGTCTAGCCGCTTGCGCCGTGTTATTTTCTCCGCCCGAGGAGCTTCAGCCGCAGCGCATTCAGCTTGATAAAGCCTTCGGCGTCGAACTGGTCATACACCGCGTCTTCTTCAAACGTCACATGCGCCTCGGAGTAAAGCGAGTGGGGGCTGGTGCGCGACACCACGGAGACCGAGCCTTTATACAGCCGCACCACCACCTCGCCCGATACATGGGCCTGGCTTTCATCGATGGCCGCTTGCAGCATTTGGCGCTCCGGCGCGAACCAGAAACCATTATAGATGAGCTCGGCATAGCGCGGCATGAGCTCGTCTTTGAGGTGCATGGCACCGCGGTCGAGCGTGATTGATTCAATGCCCCGATGCGCGGCCAGCAGCACCGTGCCGCCCGGGGTCTCGTAGACGCCGCGCGATTTCATACCGACAAAGCGGTTCTCGACAAGGTCGAGCCGACCAATGCCATTGGCGCCGCCCAGCTCATTGAGATGCGCTAATAACGTCGCCGGTGACATTTTTTGGCCATCCACCGACACCGCGTCGCCGGCCTCAAAACCAATGGTCACATCGGTCGGCTTATCGGGCGCGTCTTGCGGTGAGACGGTGCGCTGGTAAACAAATTCCGGGCACGGCGCGGCCGGGTCTTCCAGCACTTTGCCCTCGCTGGAAGTGTGCAGCAAATTGGCATCGACCGAAAACGGCGCTTCGCCGCGCTTGTCTTTGGGTACCGGAATTTGGTTTTGCTCGGCATAGGCGATGAGCTTTTCGCGGCTTTGCAGATCCCATTCGCGCCATGGCGCGATGACTTTGATATCGGGATTGCAGGCATAATAGCCGAGCTCGAAGCGCACCTGGTCATTGCCTTTGCCGGTGGCCCCATGGCACACCGCATCGGCGCCGGTTTCAGCGGCAATCTCGACCTGCCTTTTGGCAATCAGGGGCCGCGCGATAGAGGTGCCGAGCAGATAGACGCCTTCGTAAAGCGCGTTGGCGCGAAACATCGGGAACACATAATCGCGGACAAATTCCTCGCGCAGGTCTTCGATGAAAATCTCTTTAATGCCCAACATTTCGGCTTTCGCCCGCGCCGGTTCCAGCTCCTCGCCTTGGCCCAAATCGGCGGTGAAGGTCACCACCTCGCAGGCATAGGTCTCCTGCAACCATTTCAAAATGATTGAGGTGTCCAGACCGCCCGAATAGGCCAGCACTACTTTTTTGATGTCGCTCTTCTCGACCATCATATTCTCCATATCTCGCGCCTTTATAAGCCGAATGGCAAAAAATGGAAGTATTTGCACAAAGGTAAAAAATTTTGCTGTTTCAACCAGTGCGTGTGGTGAAGCATAGCAAACACGCATAACTATGTTTTGGGAGGGGTTGTTCCCTTTCGGTGACAATCGGGATGCGAGGCCTAATGTTGCGTATTTTCAGTCGTAAATTGGCCGTTGTTGTTGTTTGGATTTCCTGTTGCCCGATTGTCACTCATCATTTTAGCGGCCCAGACCGCGGGCCGCCAATTCAGCCATTTTCTTCTCCGCCGCCGTCTGCTTCACACTGGCAGATTTCAATTGACCGCACGCGGCCATAATATCGCGGCCGCGCGGGCGTCGCACTGGGCTCGCATAACCGGCGCGATTGACGATATCGGCAAAGGCCTGCATGCGCGCTGCGTCCGAACATTCATAGGGCGCGCCGGGCCACGGGTTGAAAGGAATGAGGTTAATTTTGGCCGGAATGCCGGCCAGCAAGCGCACCAAAGCGCGCGCATCGGCATCGCTATCATTGACCCCTTTCAGCATGACATATTCAAAAGTAATGCGCTTGGCGTTGGAAAGCCCCGGCCAATTGCGGCAGGCAGCCAGCAAATCTTCTATCGGATATTTCTTGTTCAGCGGCACCAGCTCGTCGCGCAGCGCATCGGTGACGGCGTGCAGCGAAATGGCCAGCATGACACCGGTCTTGGCACCCATATCGGCGATCTCCGGCACCACGCCCGAAGTCGATAAGGTGATGCGCCGTTTTGACAGGCTCAAACCGTCGCCATCGCTCATCACATTCAGCGCGGCGGCGACATTGTCGCTATTGTAAAGCGGCTCGCCCATGCCCATCATCACCACATTGGTAATCTTGCGGCTGCCGCTATTGGAGCGCTCTTGGAGGCCCCAATCCTCAAGGTCGTCGCGCGCCGCCACCATCTGGCCGGTAATTTCGGCGGCGCTCAGATTGCGCACCAGTTTTTGTGTGCCGGTATGGCAAAAGCGGCAGGTCAGTGTGCAGCCGACCTGGCTCGACACACACAACGTGCCGCGGCCCATTTCCGGAATATAAACCGTCTCGACCAATTGCCCGTCGGCCAGCCGGAACAAATATTTGCGGGTACCGTCATTTGACAGCTGCGCCTCGGCCATTTGCAACCGGTCGAGCGTGTAGTTTTCAGCCAGTGCATCGCGCAGCGTCTTGGCGACATCGGTCATAGTGTCGAAATCGCGCGCCCCGCGCGCATAAAGCCAGCTCCAAATTTGGCCGACGCGCATGCGCAATTGTTTTTCCGGCACGCCAAGCAGCGCCAAAGCGGCGCGTAGCTCCTCGCGGGTCATGCCGACAAGGCTGGGTTTTTCCGTTATGTCCATGGCACAGGTTTTACGGGGCGGGGCAGGCGGCGTCCAGCGCCTTCATCGCCGCGGTGACGCCCTTCAGCGAATAGCTATCCGTGGTCAGTGTGCCGCGCGCCGATGTGCCTTTGAACATCAGCTCATTGCCGCGCTTCATGGCGGTGACCAGACGCGCTTGGTCGTCCAGCTTTTCCAGCCAGGCCCATTCATCGGCACCGTTTTCCACCTGCGCGCCGGTGAAAAAGGCGTAATTGTCGCTGCCGATACGCGCGAAAGGTTCCGATGTTGCCGAGAACGGATAGCCGACGCGCACCGATACTTCATTGCGCACGCCTTGGCCGGGGCGGTGCGAGACAATCAGGAAAATATCGCCACGGCGGGCATTTTCCGGTGTGGAGCGCTTTGGCTCGCCGGCGATATAACAGTTTTTCGCTTGCCCGCTGCCGCTGACAAACATCCGCCAATCGCCATATTCGCCAACCGGCGCTGCTGCCGCCATGCCGGGCGAGGCAGCGAAAAGGCCCAGAAACCCGACCAAAAATGCAGTTCTTAACATGCAAGCCAATCTAAGCTGATTTGGCCCGCGAAGCCAGCCCGCTTTTGCTTGCTTTTATGCGCTCAATAGCCTCTACTGAATTGGCGTACGGATCATTGTACGTGTTTACGCACGGAATATTGTGCGTGTTAGAGAGGTCTCAAGACCATGTCAGCGAGTGGCCAGAACACCGGCTCCGCGCGAACCGAAGTAGAAGTAGATCAAGTCAGCAACCAAAGCGAAGGTGCTGATGCCGCGAAAGAGGCGGGTGCGTTAGGGTCAAAAGACCAAAAACCCGATTTCGCAGGTCTTATCGAAAAGATCGCCGAATCCAAAGATCGCGACGCATTTGCCGCGTTATTCGCGCATTTTGCGCCGCGCCTGAAAGGCTATTTAATGCGCCTTGGTGCCTCCGACGGCCAAGCCGAGGAAGTGCTGCAAGAGGCGTTATTGACGGTATGGCGCAAAGCGCATTTATTCGACCGCAAAAAAGCCGCCGCCTCGACGTGGATTTTCACCATTGCCCGCAATCGCCGTATCGATATTCTGCGCAAGCGCAAATTCCCCGAAATCGACGCCGAAGACCCGAGCTTGGTGCCGGATGCGCCGCCGGCTCCTGATGAGGAAGTCATCGGGGTGCGCGAAGGCGAAGCGGTGCGCGCCGCATTGGAAAAATTACCCGAGGAGCAGCGCGAACTGGTGCGCTTGGCATTTTATAATGGCTGGTCGCATTCGCGCATTGCCGCCGACACTAATCTGCCCTTGGGCACGGTGAAGTCGCGGCTGAGACTGGCGTTTTCAAGATTGCGCAATGAGCTGGAAGGGCGGCTTTAAAGCCTATCGCCCCTTCACGGTGTGAATTGCACGCCTTTTTCGCCACCCGGCATAATCGGCCGCGCGCTAAACTGCCCGAGACTTTGCAAGCGGTCATACATCACAATGGCACCGGCGATTTGCACATTGACGCAAAACCGCGTCGGGATGCGGATGAGGTGGTCGCATTTGGCGCGCATGGCGGCGGATAAATCGCCGCGTTCCGGCCCCATCACATAAGCCGCGCAACGCGGATGGGTGAAGCTCGGCAGGTCAACCGCTTCATCGGTCAACTCGACCCCGACCAGACTGCATTGCTTGGGCAGCTCCATTGCGTCGATATCCGACCAGTCATACCACGGCACTGAATGCGGCGTCTTTGAGGTGTCGGAGCGCGCTTCGCGCACGCGGTAATGCGCCTCGACGGTGAAGATAAATGCCGCGCCAAAAGCATGCGCCGAACGCATTAGATTGCCGGTGTTCATCGGCTTTGACGCCCTTTCAATACCAATGGCAAAATAACCTTTCATCCGTACACCTCTTACTGACGCATTATTTCCGCTTCTCATTATGCCTGACTGGCTTATGATGGCGGCCATATGAAGAGGGTTCCCATTTTAAGAGCATGGGGGCTGAAAGAAAACCCCGCGCGGCTAAGCCGCTGCAGCGGGCCAGATAAAGGGAGATAAAAATGAAAGCCGTATTGTGCAAAGAATTTGGGCCACCTGAGAACCTGGTGGTGGAAGATATCGCCTCGCCGGAGCCTGGCCCCGGTGAAGTGGTGCTGGAGGTGCACGCGGCGGCGGTCAATTTTCCCGATGTCTTGATCATTCAAAACAAATACCAGTTCAAGCCGCCCCTGCCATTCGCGCCGGGCGGCGAGGTTGCCGGTGTCGTCTCCAAGCTGGGCGATGGGGTGAAGAACCTCAAAATCGGCGACCGCGTTATCGGCTCGTGCGGCCATGGCGGTTTTGTCGAGGAGATTGCGCTCAATGAAGCTCAGTGCATACCGGTGCCCGATGAAATGGACTTGGAAACCGCCTCGGCGCTGGTGCTGACCTATGGCACCTCGCATTACGGGTTGAAAGACCGCGCTGCGTTGAAAAAAGGCGAAACGCTTTTGGTCATGGGCGCGGCCGGCGGCGTCGGCCTTGCGGCGGTCGAGCTCGGCAAAGCGATGGGCGCGCATGTCATTGCCGCCGCCAGTTCGCAAGACAAGCTTGATGTCTGTGTAGAGCATGGCACCGATGACACCATCCTCTACCCGTCAGGGGCGCTTGACCGCGACCAGCAAAAAGCGTTCTCCGATGCGATTAAAGAAAAGACCGGCGGCAAAGGTGCCGATGTGATTTACGATCCGGTCGGCGGCGCTTATGCCGAACCGGCTTTGCGCGCTACCAATTGGGAAGGCCGTTATTTGGTTATCGGTTTTGCGGCCGGTGACATCCCCCAAATCCCGCTCAATCTGGCGCTGTTGAAAAGCTGTCAGATTGTCGGCGTGTTCTGGGGCGCTTTCACGGCGCGCGACCCGCAAGGCAATCAGGCCAATTTGCAAGAGCTTATGGAGATGTATAAAGCCGGTACCATTCGCCCGCATATTTCCGATAAATTCCCGCTCGAGCAAGCGGCCGACGCGCTCAATAAAATGGCCAATCGTGAAGTCAAAGGTAAAGTTATTCTGACCACGGGCCGTTCAGAAAGCTAGACCTAGCGTGTCCAAAGCAAAAGCCGAGCCGGTACGCCAGCCGGTTGACAATCGCCGCGCCGCTTTCTGGCTTCTGGCCTCAGCCGTCATGTTCACCTTCACCGGCGTGTTGGTGAAGACGCTGGGTGAGACGTTGCACCCGTTCGAAATTTCGTTTTTTCGCGGTCTGGTGGCGCTGGCTGTCATCTTGCCGATATTCTCGCGCACCGGTGGCATTCGGGCTGGCATGCGGACGCAAATACCGTTGCTGCAAATGACCCGCGGCGTGGTCGGCTCATTGGCGATGTTTTTGGGTTTTTACGCCATTGTCGCCCTGCCTTTGGCCGACGCCCAAGCCATCAGCTTTTCGCGCAATTTGTTTTTGGTGCCGCTGGCGGCGTTTATTTTGGCCGAGGCGGTGGGGCCGCGCCGCGCCATTGCGGCCGGGGTCGGTTTTATCGGCGTGTTGATTATGCTGCGCCCGGGAAGCGGCGATGCCGGGTTGTATCTCAGTCTCGGCGCGGCGGCGGCTTTGGGGCATGCGTTTTTGGTGGCGCTGGCCACCGTGCTGGTCAATATCGCGTCGCGCTATGACGGGCCGGTGACGCTGATGTTTTACACCAATACAGTGTCGGTGACGCTGATTGCCATTCCGACTTTTTTCGTTTGGCAGACGCCGAATATGACCGAGCTGATGATGCTCATCGCCATGGGCATATTGGCGACGGCGTCGCATAATTGTTTCATCCGCGCTTTTGCGATGGGCGAGGCCAGTGTCATCGCGCCGGTGGATTATTCGCGGCTCATTTTTGCCGCGCTGGCAGGCTGGCTGGTATTTGCCACTGTGCCGGATATGTACACCATTAGCGGAGCGCTGATTATCGTCGCATCGAGCTTTTATATTCTGCGCCGCGAGGCGATGGTGGCCAAAACCGACAGCCAGTCAGAAACTAAGAAAGGTATTAAGAAAGGTACTAAGAGAGGTATTGTGACGGATGCGCCGCCGCCGCCGCCGCCAATTCCTTAGGGCCCTTAAGGCCCTTAAAGCCCTAAAACCCAATCAGCGCTTGCGCCGCGCCGCCTGACTGAATAAAGTCCGCACCATATTTTCGACGAAACTTCTGTGGGAGAGAGCAAATGAAACTCGATTCAAATATTACCGCCATCGTGACCGGCGGTGCCTCGGGCCTCGGTGAAGCCACCGTCCGCCTGCTGGCCGAAAAAGGCGTGAAATGCGGTATTTTCGACCTCAATGAAGAAAAAGGCGAAGCGGTTGCCAAAGAAGTCGGCGGCGCATTTGCCAAAGTCAATGTCACCTCGGATGACGAGGTCGATGCCGGTTTTGCCAAAATCCGCGACGCGTTGGGCCAAGAGCGTATTCTGATCAATTGCGCCGGTACCGGCAATGCGGTGAAAACCGCATCGCGCAACAAAGAGACCGGTGAAATCAGTCACTTCCCGCTCGATGCGTTCAACCTCATCATTCAGATCAATCTGGTCGGCACATTTCGCTGCATCGCCAAATCGGCTGCCGGTATGATGAGCCTCGACCCGCTGGAATGCGGCGACCGCGGCGCTATCGTCAACACCGCCTCGGTGGCGGCTGAAGACGGCCAAATCGGTCAAGCTTCTTATTCAGCTTCGAAAGCCGGCGTTGTCGGCATGACCTTGCCGATCGCTCGCGACTTGTCGCGCGAAGGCATTCGCGTCAACACGATTTTGCCGGGTATTTTCGATACGCCGCTTTTGGCCGGCGCGCCGGAAAATGTGCGTCAGGCGCTGGGCGCTATGGTGCCGTATCCGTCGCGTCTCGGCCTGCCGGATGAATATGCCAAGCTGGCCGCCACCATGTGCGAAGTGAATTATTTCAATGGTGAGGATGTGCGTCTTGACGGTGCCATCCGTATGGCGCCGCGCTAGGGCGCGCAGCCGAATATCGCCGCTCAGATATCCATCTGATTTGAGGCGAGCAATTGACAGCCGGCGATCTTCCAAGATCCATCCGGCTGTTTTTGCATCATGTAACGCGCCTTATGGCTGGTGCCGCGATCATCGACCAGATAGACATCCTGCAGGCGAATATGCGGCGTGTCGGAGACGGCGCGCGCCGGGCCGGTAAAGCTCAGCGTGCGCGCTTTATAAACCGGTCGATAATGCGCCCGCACCATCGCCATAAAGCGATTGGGGGCGACAAATTGGGCGCGCAAATCGGGTGAGGCGAAGCCGAAAGCGGTGACGTCATCCTCGCGCTTAAACGCCTCTATCTGCGCTTCAATGGCGGTGCGAATATCGCGGTCATGCAGGGCCATGGGTTGATGGCGGTTTTGCAAGAGCGCGGTGGCAATGGCGAGCGCTGCCAGCAGCGCCAAAACGGCAATATCGGCAAAGCTGATGCGCCCGCCGCGCATTTATTTTGCCCGGCCTGCAGCACCGGCTGTCTTGTCCATGAAAGTCGCCATTTTGATATCGAGCGGCGATAGTCCGCCCGCATCATGCGTGGTCAGCACCACATTGACGCTCTTATAGACATTGTCCCATTCCGGGTGATGGTCCATTTTCTCCGCCTGCATGGCGACGCGGCTCATCCACGCAAATGCGGCGCTGAAATCGGCAAAGACAAAGCGCTTTTCAATTGCCTCGCGGCCGCGGGTTTTTTTCCAGCCTTTGAGCTTGGCCATGGCGGCGCGCTTTTCGGCATTGGATAATTTCTCAACCATAGTGCTGTCTCCTTTTAGCCCTCGGATTATGGGCACAGATTGGGGGCGCGCAAATGCACCTCTTCAATATCGGCCAAAATCTCATCGCTGAGCTCGATATCGAAACTGGTCACCGCCAGTTTCAACTGTTCCATACTGGTGGCACCGATAATGTTCGAGGTCACAAAATCGCGCGTCGTTACAAACTGATTGGCCAGCTGCGACGGGTCAAGGCCATATTTCTTGGCGATCGCCAAATAGCCTTCAATCGCCTGTTCCGCGCCCGGCACTTCATAGCGTTGCAAGCGGTCAAATAGCTGCTTGCGCGAGCCTTGCGGATTGGCCCCGCCTTGATATTTGCCGGTCAAATAACCCTGCGCCAAAGGCGAATAGGCGAGCAGGCCAACCCCCTCGCGGTGGAAAATTTCCGACGCGCCAAGCTCGTAAATCCGGTTCAGCAAATTATAAGCGTTTTGCACCGACACCATGCGCGGCAGGCCTTTGACTTCGCCATGGTGCAGAAATTTCATAATGCCCCAAGGGGTCTCATTGGAAAGGCCGAAATGGCGCACTTTGCCGGCTTTTTGAATATCGGCCAGCGCGCCCAGAATATCCTCAATCTTATTTATCTCGCCGCCCATTTCTTTGTGCCCCATACCGCCGAAAATACGAATGGGCCGGTCGGGCCAGTGCAATTGGTAAAGGTCGATGTAATCGGTCTGCAGGCGTTTCAGACTTTTATCGACCGCTTCATGGATTTGTGCCGCGCTGTGTTCGGTGCCGCTGCCATCATCGCGCAGCCAGTTCATCGGCGCGCGTCCGGCCACTTTGGTGGCGAGGATGATGTCTTCGCGCTTGCCGGTTTTGTTGAACCAAGTACCGATAATTTCTTCGGTGCGGCCTTGCGTTTCGGCGCGCGGCGGCACCGCATACATCTCCGCCGTATCGAAGAAATTAATCCCCATCTCGACGGCATAATCCATCTGTTCGTGCCCCTCGGCTTCGGTGTTTTGTTCCCCCCAAGTCATGGTGCCCAAACAAATGGCGCTGACCTCAATATCGGTATGGCCCAAACGACGATATTCCATAAAATTATGCTCCCTGATTACTGTTCTACGCGCACCAGCAATTGTTCGACCACCGGCGTTATGTTTTCCACGATGACCTCCACGCCATCACGATTGGGGTGGATGCGGTCGCCGAGATTGAGCCTCGGGTCACCGGCCACGCCTTCGAGGAAAAAAGGATAAAACACCAAGCCATATTGTTTGGCAAGGCGCGGATAAAGGCCGTTAAAAGCGCGCTCATAGGCAGGCCCCAAATTGGGCGCGGCCAGCATACCGGCCAGCATTACTTTGAGGCCGCGCGCTTGCAACGTCTCGATGATTTGCCGCAGGTTTTTCTCGGTCATTTGCGGCGATAGACCGCGCAGCATGTCATTGGCCCCAAGCTCGACAATCACCGCTTGGGTTTTATCATTGACCACCCAATCGAGCCGCGCCAGCCCACCGGCGCTGGTGTCTCCGGACACGCCGCCATTATGCACTATGACGCGGTGACCTTTGGCCAGTAGCGCGGTCTGCAATTGTGCGGTAAAGCCGTCTTGCGGGGCCAGCCCGTAGCCGGCGGTCAGGCTGTCACCCAAGGCGACCAAATGTATGGGCGCCGGGTCGCCACTGGCGGTTTGCGCCTGCGCGGGTATCATGAGAGCCAATGCGAGGCTTATCTGGAGGCTTATTATAAAGCCTATGATACCGCCCATGCTAACGCCCATCCAGCGCCGCCGAACGCGCGTAAACAGACTATGCATACGTCCCATGCCGCCCGATTTATCGCAATTAAACGGGTTTGACGCGGTTTCGCGTTCTATATAGGACAAACCGACTTGTGTTTTATCAGCCATATAAGGAAAGACCACCCGCATGTCATCTGCAGTTATTGAGACAAAAAATTTGACCGTTACCCTGCCCAGTCGGGCCGGTGACGTCAATATACTTCGCGGTATTGATTTAACGGTGGCGCGCGGTGAAACCGTCGGCCTTATCGGCCCGTCGGGGTCGGGCAAAACCACATTGCTGATGGTGCTGGCCGGTTTGGAACCGCCGACCGGCGGCACAGTAAGCGTGGCGGCGCATGATTACGCTGATATGAGCGAGGATGATTTGGCGCGCTTTCGGCGCACCCATATCGGCATTGTGTTTCAAAGCTTTCATTTGGTGCCGACCATGACGGCGTTGGAAAACACCGCCTTGCCGCTGGAGCTGGCCGGTGAAAAAGACTGCCGCGCCCGCGCCGCCGAGGTGTTGGGGGAGGTCGGCCTGTCAGACCGACACGACCATTATCCGGCGCAAATGTCGGGCGGCGAGCAGCAGCGCGTGGCGCTGGCGCGCGCCATGGTGGCCAATCCGCCGGTGCTGTTCGCCGATGAGCCGACCGGCAATCTCGACCAGAAAACTGGCGAGAGCATCATGCAATTGATTTTGAACCTCGCCAAAAATCGCAATGCGACTTTGTTTCTCATCACCCATGACCGCGCTTTGGCGGAAAAATGCGACCGCATGCTGACCATGCGCGACGGGGTGTTGGTCTGATGGTCGCGCCGCGAACCGGGCAAAAACGACTGGGCTGGGGGCTGGCGTTGAGACTGGCGCAGCGCGAAATGCGCGGCGATGGCGGCACCGGTTTTCTGTCCGGTTTCCGGATTTTTCTGCTCTGTCTCATTCTGGGTATCTTCACCATTTCCGGCGTCGGTTCGCTATCCGCCTCCTTGGTCGCCGGCATGGTGGCGCAAGGCCAGAGCATATTGGGCGGCGATATTGATTTCCGCCTCATCCAACGCGCCGCCAATGATAAAGAACGGGCATGGATGGGCGCGCAAGGCGCGGTGTCGGAGATTGCCACCATGCGCGCCATGGTGCGCCTCGCGACCCCGCAGAAAAAGTCCGACGATTTCAACCAGTCAATGCTGGTCGAAGCCAAGGCGATCGATGCGGCCTATCCGCTTTTTGGCCGCGTTGAGCTGGCCGGGGCTGACAATCTTGAGGCGGCACTGACGTCACGCGACGGGGTCTATGGCGCGGTCGCAGAACAAGGCCTGTTTGACCGTTTGGCGCTGCCGCTCGGCGCGGTGGTGCAAATGGGCGATATAGATGTGCGCCTCAATGGTGTGATTAAGAGCGAGCCCGACCGCAATGCCGGCGGTTTTCCACTGGCCCCCCGCCTGATGGTGCGCCACGATACATTGCAAGCGGCGGGCCTGCTGCGCCCCGGCGCGCTGGTTAATTATCATTATCGGTTGCGCGTGCCGCAAGGGGCCGACAATGCGGCGGTGAAGACCATCGTCGAAAGCGCGCCGCAGAAATTCCCGCTCGCCGGTTGGCGCATTCGCGACCGCAGCGATGCCTCGCCTTCCATGCGCCGCTTTATCGAACGCCTCGGCCTGTTTTTGACACTGGTCGGTTTGACCGCTCTGGTGGTCGGCGGGGTCGGTGTCGGCAATGCCATTCACGCCTATTTGCAACGCCGCCGCGAAACCATTGCCGTGTTGAAAGCGCTGGGCGCATCAGGGCGATTTATCTTTCGTATTTATGCCGTGCAAATCAGCCTGCTCAGTCTGGTGGCGCTGACCATCGGCCTCGGTTTGGGCGCCGCGACACCGGTGGTGGTGAAGCTTTTCTTTGCGGCGCTGCTGCCGGTCGAACTGGCGGTCGGGCTGTATCCGGCTCCGCTTATGGCGGCGGCGGGTTTCGGTCTTTTGGCGGCGGCGGCTTTTGCGCTATGGCCGCTGGGCCAGGTCGAGCTGACGCCGGTGACGGCGTTGTTTCGCGCCGAGACGAGCGGTGAAATGCGCGCGCCGCCGATGCCCTATATCGTCGCCATTGGCGCATGTTTTATCGCTTTGGGCGGTCTGGCCATGCTGATTTCAGAACGCCGCGATGTCGCGTTGTGGTTCGCCTTGGGTGTCAGTCTGGCTTATCTGGCGCTGCGCGGTGCGGCGGCGCTACTGGTCTGGTTGGCCAGAAGGGCCGGGCGTCCCAAGCGCCCCGAATTGCGCTTGGCGCTGGCCAATATCACCCGCCCGCAAGCGCCGGTGCGCGCCGTCATGTTGTCCATCGGTCTGTCGGTGACGCTGCTCTCGGCCATTTCCATGGTCGACGGCAATATTAACGCGCAGATTAGCGGCGACCTGCCCGAGCGCACGCCAAGCTTTTTTCTGCTCGATATCGGCCCGCAGCAAATCGACAATGTTATCGAGGCGGCGCGCGCGCAAAACGCGGTCGGGCCGATCGAGCAAGCGGCCCTGCTGCGCGGCCAAGTGATGTCGCTCAAAGGCATTGCGGCGGCCGATTATAACCCGCCGCCGGAAGCGGCTTGGGTGCTGCGCGGCGATCGCGGTCTGACCTATGCGGCGTTGCCGCCCGAAGGCGGCGAGATTGTTGCCGGCGCATGGTGGCCGGAAGACTATGCCGGCCCACCGCTGGTTTCTTTCGCGGCCGAGGAAGCGGGCGAGCTTGGCCTCTCGGTCGGGGATAAGATTACCGTCAATGTGCTGGGCCGACCGCTGGAAGCGGAGATTGCCAATTTGCGCTTTGTCGATTGGGCGTCGGGGGGGATGAATTTCATCATGGTGTTCTCGCCCCATCCGCTCAAAAACGCGCCGCATACTTATCTGGCATCGGTCAGTCTTGAAGGAGCTGATGAGGCGGCGTTCTTGCGCACCATGACGCGCGATTTTCCCAATGTCACCATCATCCGTGTCAAAGAAGCCATCGCCACCATGCGCGATGTGCTGAACAATCTCGGCCTCGGCATTCGCGCCATGAGCTTGGTGACCATGCTGGCCGGTATTTTGGTTCTGGCCGGTGCCATGGCCAGCGGTCATCGCGCACGGGTTTATGACGCCGTGGTGATGAAAGTGCTGGGTGCCACGCGCGGTCGCATCATGCTGGCTTTCGCGTTGGAATATGCGCTGATGGGTCTGGGGGCGGCATTGATTGCCGCCGCCGCCGGAACGCTGGCGGCTTATGGTTTGATTGTTGGGGCGATGCAGGCGGAGTTTGTCTTTTTGCCCGCTACATTGGCGTTAAGCGTGCTGGGCGCGGTGTTTTTGACCGTCACATTGGGGCTTTTGGGCACCTACCGGGCGCTGGGGGCGCCGGCTGCGCCGGTATTGCGCACCGAATAGATAAAATTAAGCGCGAAACGCCTTGAAAATGACAAGATTTGTGCTGATATAGTCAGTAACGCATTTTCGAAAGGATTGAGAGAAATGGCTGATAACTGGTCGGGTAATCAAACCACACAGACCACCGAGGCAGGCACGCAAGCGGTCGATGAGGGTCTGCGCATTTATATGACCAAAGTCTATAACTATATGGGGCTGGGTCTGCTGGCCACCGCGGTGACCGCTTATATCGGGGCCGCTTCGGGGATTTATGTTGCGCTGGCGCAAACCCCGCTCATCTGGCTGGTTGTTTTCGCGCCGTTGGGCATGGTGCTCTATCTGTCGGCGCGTCTGCACCGCATGAGCGAGCGCGCGGCGAAAACCACTTTCTGGATTTATGCCGCCATGACCGGCCTGTCACTGTCTTATGTGCTGCTGGCCTTTACCGGCGTTTCGGTGGTGCGTACTTTCCTTATCACCGCCGCTTCTTTCGGTGCGCTGTCGCTTTACGGCTATACCACCAAGCGCGACTTGAGCGGCATGGGTTCGTTCCTGTTTATGGGCCTTATCGGGATTATTCTGGCGTCCATCGTCAATCTGTTCCTGCAAAGCTCGGCCATGCATTTCACGATTTCGGTAATCGGTGTGCTGATTTTTGCCGGTCTGACAGCTTATGACACGCAAGACATTAAGCGGATTTATTTCGCCGGTGACAGCCGCGAGATTGCCGAGAAAAAAGCCATTATGGGGGCGTTGCGCCTGTATCTGGACTTTATCAATATGTTCTTGTTCCTGCTGCAATTCCTCGGCAATCGCGAATAGTCGCGCAGAGTTGTAATATTTTAAAACCCGGCCCCGTCAAACGGGTCGGGTTTTTTTCATGTTCAGTGTCGGGCGATGGCCTTCTAATCGACCAAGCGGAGAGATTTGCGGTCAAAAAACCGCATCAGCGCGGGCAGGTCGTGGCCGCGGCGCAAAACCCGCCCATCCATGGCGCGCAGCACATATTGGCCTTGCTTGCGGTGCAGGGCGGGAATTTTATCGATGCGGAATAAAGGCACTTCGCTGGCGCGGCGGAAGATCGAAAAACACGCCGCTTCGCGGCCATCGCTAATGGCATAATCGCGCCACAGACCGGCCGCCACCATGCGGCCATAGACATTCAACAAATCGCCCAGCTCGTGGCGCGTCCACATCACCCGCTTGGGCGGGGCTTGTTTGGCGCGGCGTTCGCGCTCAAAGGCGTTGCCAACGACGACCAATTGTTTGCGGGGCATGAATGGCTTGCGCGTTTTGCTCATGGATTTCATGGTGGCGCGATGCGGGCGCGATTGCAAGGGGGCCATAAAAATTGCGCCAAAATTGCGCCAAAATTGCTCAGAAATTGCCCTGAAATTGCCCTATTTCAGACTTTTTATTGTCCCAATTATGGTGAAACTGAAACCTGCTTGAAGAGCCCTGCCCGGCGCGCCGCCTCGTTCTCTCCTCCCATGACAGCGCGCCGGGCAATTTATTTTAAGCCCCATTAAGGGGGGGCACGCCTTGCGCGCGAAAAGCGCATTGCCAGCAGCTTTTTCTTCACCTAAAGGTTGGGGTCACAACCCGATAGCGCAGGGCCGGTCGGGTTTTTGAGGGATTGACGAGTCACATCGATGATTGAAGTCGAACATTTGGTCAAAAAGTTTGGGGATTTCACCGCCGTCGCCGACCTCTCCTTCACGGTGGAGCGCGGCCAAGTGATGGGTTTTTTGGGGCCCAATGGCGCCGGCAAATCGACCACTATGAAAATGATTACCGGCTTTTTGCGCCCGACATCGGGCACGGCGCGCATTATGGGCCTCGATATTTGTGACGATATGCTGGCCGCGCAGCGCCATTTCGGCTATCTGCCCGAAGGCGCACCGGCTTG
The DNA here is from genome assembly GCA_016779015.1 of PS1 clade bacterium. Taxonomy (GTDB): domain Bacteria; phylum Pseudomonadota; class Alphaproteobacteria; order RS24; family RS24; genus UBA8337. Next base: position 22,662 of record JADHOK010000002.1, read on the forward strand.
GCCCGATATGACGCCGCGCGCTTTTTTGCAATTTATCACCCGCATTCGCGGTCTCGACAAAGCCGCCGCGCGCGCTGCTGAAGGCCGCGCTATTGAGATGACCGAGCTGCACGGCGTGCTCGACCAGCCGATCGATACATTGTCGAAAGGCTATCGCCGCCGCGTCGGGCTGGCGCAGGCGATTGTTCACGACCCCGATGTGCTGGTGATGGACGAGCCGACCGACGGCCTCGACCCGAACCAGAAATTCCAAGTGCGCCGCGCCATTACCGATATGGCCGCCGACAAAGCCATCATCATCTCGACGCATATTCTAGAAGAAGTGGATGCGGTGTGCGCCGCGGCGATGATTATCGATCGCGGGCAAATTGTTGCCGAGGGTACGCCTAGCGAACTGGCGGCGCGCTCGCGCTATAGCGGCGCGGTAACGTTGACATTGGCGTCGGAAAAATTGCCCGCCGCCCGCGACATCTTAAAGGCTGTGCCGCATCGCGCGGCCGAGCTGGTGACACGCGGTGATGAAAGCACGCTGCATATTTTTGCGCCCGAGGGCGGCGAACCCGGCGCTCTGCTGGCCGATTTGCGCGCCCGTGTCGGCGAAGCCGGTTTGGCACCCCGCGCCTTGGCATTGGAGACCGGACGCCTCGACGATGTGTTCGGCGCGCTGACCGGCAAAGCGCGTCCGGCGGCCGCAAGTTTCGATGCCGGTCAGGAGGGCAGCGCATGATGCGGTCTTTAATGGCAATCACGGCGCGCGAATTTGGCGGTTATTTTGCCACGCCATTGGCTTTTGTTTTCATCATTGTGTTTTTGCTGGCCAATGGTCTGGCGACCTTTTATCTGGGCGCTTATTTCGAAATGGGCCAAGCCGACCTGACCAGCTTTTTCATGTTCCACCCATGGCTGTATCTGTTTTTTCTGCCCGCCATTTCGATGCGGCTATGGGCCGAGGAGCGGCGCAATGGCTCGATCGAATTGCTGCTGACCCTGCCGGTGCCGCTCACCGCTGTGGTGATCGGTAAATACATCGCCGCTTTGGCGTTTTCGGCGCTGGCGCTGGCGCTCACTTTCCCGATTTGGGTGACGGTGAATTATCTCGGCCAGCCCGATAATGGCGTCATCTTTGCTTCTTATATCGGCTCGCTGATGCTGGCCGGCGGCTATCTGGCTATCGGCTCGTGCCTGTCGGCGCTGACCCGCAACCAGGTCATCGCTTTTGTTATTTCGGTGGTGGTGTGTTTTTTGTTCACCGTCTCGGGCGCGCCTTTGGTGCTGGAGATTTTTGACGGCTGGGCACCGCAAGCGCTCATCGAGACGTTGGCGAGCTTCTCTCTGCTGACGCATTTTCGCGCCATTACCGGCGGCGTTATCGATATGCGCGATGTGATGTTCTTCGCCACGCTTATCGGCGTGTTTCTCACCGCGACAGTGATTGTCGTCGATATGAAAAAAGGTGAGGGGGCGTGATGCGCCGGGCTCTGACAGCGATATTTCTGGCGCGCCCGCATGCCCTGGCGCTGCTGCTGTTGGCAGTGGTGTTTTTGAGCCTCAATCTGTTTTCCAATCTGGCACTCAGAAATGCGCGGCTCGACCTGACACAGAACGGTCTGTTCACCTTGAGCCAAGGCACGCGCAATATTGTCGCCGGATTGCAGGAACCGATAAGGCTGAAATTTTATTATTCGCAAGCAATAGCCGCCGAGCAGCCGGGCCTGCGCGTCGAGGCGCAGCGCGTGCGCGATATGTTGGAAGAAATTACCATGGCGGCGGACGGCATGGTTGAGCTTGATATTATCGACCCTGAGCCGTTTTCCGAGGCCGAAGATCAAGCGGTGGCGCAAGGTTTGGTGGCGCGCCCCGTGGCTGAGGGCGAGGTGGTGTATTTCGGTCTGGTCGGCACCAATTTGGTCGATAATGTCGAAATCATTCCCTATTTCGCCGCCGAGCGGCAGCAATATTTGGAATATGATTTGGCGCGCTTGCTGCACAATCTGGGACGCCCGCAAAAGCCGGTGCTTGGCATTATTTCCAATCTACCGCTCGACACCGGGGCCGGTGGCATTATGGCGGCGATGCGCGGCCAGTCGCAGCCTTTCCTCATCTATGCCGAGCTGGCCGACCGTTTCGACGTCGCGTTTATCCCGCCGCAAGAGGTGAAAATCCCCAACCGCGTCGATGTGCTGCTCTTGGCTCATCCGCGCCCGCTCTCCGATGTGCAGGCTTATGCGGTCGACCAATTTGTGATGCGCGGCGGACGCGTCATCGCTTTCATCGACCCGCAATCCGAGGTCAGTCTGACGGCCGGGCCGAATGGCGAACCATTGAAAGGCTATACCGAGCAATCGGATATGCCGCGCTTGATGCGCCAATGGGGGGTCGCCATGGCGGGCGATCTTATTGTTGCCGATAGAAAACGCGCGCAACGTGTGGCGGCCGGGCGCGATGCGCGCCGCGCCCTCACGGATTATATTTTATGGATGGGGCTTGGCCCAAGCGAGATGAACGCGGACGACCCGATTACCGGCAATATTGACCGGTTGAATATCGGCACGGTCGGTGCGCTGATGCCGAGCGAGGGGGCGCGCACGCAATTCACCGCGCTGGTGACCTCATCCGATGAGGCGGGATTGATGACCCGCGATTATGTCTTGTCCGCGCCGACGCCCGATGCGCTGCAACGCCGTTTCGCGGTCGGCGAAGCGCCTTATGTTATCGCCGCGCGTCTGTCGGGCCGCGTCGCCAGCGCCTTTGCCGATGGCCCGCCCGAAGCGACCAATGATAAAGGCGACCGCGCGCGCGCCGAAAATCATATCGCCGCCACCGAGACGGCCAATATTGTGGTGTTCGCTGACAGCGATTTCTTCGATGATCGTTTTTGGGTGTCGGAGCAGAATTATCTCGGCCAGCGCTTTGGCGTGCCGATTGCCGATAATGGCAAGTTTCTTTTAAACGCGGTTGAGAACCTGATGGGGTCGAACTATCTTATCTCTCTGCGCGGGCGTGAAAAAGCAGCCCGTCCTTTCACCCGTATCGAAGCGCTGCGCCGCGCCGCCGAAGCCGAATATTTGGCCGAACAGCAAAACCTCATCGCCCGTATCGAAGCCGCGCAAGGCGAGCTTGACCGCTTGGAGCAAAGCGGCGCGCAACTGGCCGAGGCCGATGAAGCGGCCGTCGCCTATCGCGCTGAATTGGTAGCAGCGCGCAAAGCGTTGCGTCGTGTGCAGGGCAATCTGCGGCGCGATATTGAGGCGCTGCAAAGCCGCCTCACCTGGGCCAATATTGCGGTCATGCCGGTGCTGATTTCGGGCGTCGCGCTGCTCTTGGCGTGGCGACAAAGACGCCAAAGACTGGCGACGCAAAAAGCCGGCGGGTTGATTGTCGAAGCGTCAAAGGAGGCAACGGGCTGATGGATATTCAGCGTCTCCTACGTCCCTTGGGATTGGTCACCGGTGCCAGTCTGGTGCTGGCTTTTATCGGGTTGATGGGCGACCGGCCGGTCAATGCGGTGCCGCCGCCGCAAGTGCTGCTTGCCGATTATGCTGCGCATTTTCGTGACGCGCAAAAGCTGGAAGTGACGCATGGGCTGGGGCTGTCGGGCGTGCGCGGTTTGTATATGAGCCGCGGCGCGCAAGGCTGGACGCTCGACCAGCGTTGGGGTTATCCGGCCAATGACGAGCTGGTCAATGAGACGCTGCTGGCGCTGGCCGATTTGAAAGCCGTCGAGGCGCGCACCGCGCAGCCCGACTGGCACCGCGCGCTGGGCCTCGTGGTGCCCGAAGAATTGGGCGCGGCGGTGCGCTTTCGCGTTACTGACAGCGGCGGCGAAGAACTGGCTTCCCTGCTGCTCGGCAAGGAGCAGCAAAGCGAGGCCGAGGCCAAGCAGCAGGTTGAGAATTACGGCCCCGAATTGCGTCAGTTTTATGTGCGGCGCGAGGACAGCAATCAGAGCTGGTTGGCGCGCGGACGCCTGCCGCGCAACCCCGAACCGGCGGCGTGGATAGACCCGCGCTTGCCGCGTCACGCGCCCGATAAATTGCGCCAAGTGCGGTTTGAAGGCGCGCCCGATGATTTCGCTTTTGTGCGTGTCGGTGAGGCGTGGTCAATGGCCGGCGCGGCGCGCTGGTTGCAGCGTCTGGACACCTTGCGCCCCGATGATGTGGCGCGCGAAGATGCGATTAATTTTGAAAAGGCGCGCCGCTTTACCCTTATCTATGCCGACGGCGTGTCGATAAGATTTGAAAATATCGGCGCGGCGACAGTGATTTGGAGCCGCATGCGCATCACCGCCAAGCCAACGGCGAGCGCCGAAACCAAAGCGCTGGCCGACCGATTGAATGCCCGTTATGAGGGTTGGGCATTGCGCTATGACGCCGCGCGGACGCCGGTTTTAATGCCCGCCAAGCGCGACCTCGAAAGTTAGTCAACCGCCCCCTTTTCGGGTCATTTGACTTTGCTAAATCGACGCAGTAAGTCAGTGCTAGCACCATTTTAATAGCTGAAAGCGAGTGAGCCATGAGCCTTTATGACGCTTATCTTGAAGAGATTGAAACCCGCAAAAAACAGGGCCTGAGCGCCAAGCCGATCGACGATGCGGCGCTTCTGGCCGAGATCATCGCGCAGATTAAGGATGCGGGCCACGCGCACCGCGAAGCGTCGCTCAAGCATTTCATCTATAACACGCTGCCCGGCACCACCAGTGCGGCCGGTGAAAAAGCCAATTTTTTGAAAGAGATTATTCTCGGGCTGGCGGATGTGGCCGAAATCTCGACCGATTTCGCGTTTGAATTGCTGTCGCATATGAAAGGCGGCCCGTCAGTGGAAGTGCTGCTGGATTTGGCGCTGATGGATGGCGAGGGTGATGCCACTTCCCCTGCGACTGCCACGCAAGCCGCCGAGGTGTTGAAAACGCAAGTTTTTCTTTACGAGGCCGACACTGACCGCTTGAAACAGGCTTATGAGGCGGGCAATAGCATCGCCAAGGATATTCTGGAAAGCTATGCCAAAGCCGAGTTTTTCACCAAACTGCCGGATATTGAAGACGAGTTGAAAGTCGTTACCTATATCGCCGCCGAGGGCGATATTTCGACCGACCTCTTATCGCCGGGCAATCAGGCGCATTCGCGCTCCGACCGCGAACTGCACGGCAAATGCATGATTTCAGAAGCGGCGCAAAAAGAAATCGAAGCGCTGAAATTGCAGCACCCCAATAAACGCGTCATGCTGATTGCCGAAAAAGGCACTATGGGCGTCGGCTCGTCGCGCATGTCGGGGGTCAATAATGTGGCGCTTTGGACGGGCACGCAGGCCAGCCCTTATGTGCCTTTTGTCAATATCGCTCCGATTGTCGCCGGCACGAATGGCATTTCCCCGATTTTTCTGACCACGGTCGGGGTGACGGGCGGCATTGGCGTTGACCTTAAAAACTGGGTCAAGAAAATCGGCGACGATGGCAAGCCGCTTTTGAACAATGACGGCAATGCCGTGCTGGAGCAGAAATATTCGGTCGAGACCGGCACTGTTCTGACCATTAATACGAAAACCAAAAAACTTTATAATGAGGGCGGCGATGAGGAGCTGGTCGATATTGCCGACAGCTTTACGCCGCAAAAAATTGAATTCATGAAAGCCGGCGGCTCTTACGCCATTGTGTTCGGCAAAAAACTGCAAACCATGGCGTGCGAGACGTTGGGTGTGCCGTTGCAATCGGTGTTTGCGTCGTCGAAAGAGATTACCAATGACGGCGTCGGCCTGACCGCGGTTGAAAAAATCTTCAACGCCAATGCGCTGGGCGTCGCCACTGACAAACCGCTGCACGCGGGCTCGGATGTGCGCGTCAAAGTCAATATTGTGGGCTCGCAAGACACAACCGGTCTCATGACCTCGCAGGAATTGGAAGCCATGGCGGCGACCGTATTGTCGCCCAGCGTCGATGGCGCGTATCAGTCGGGCTGCCACACCGCCTCGGTATGGGACGCCAAAGCGCAAGCCAATACGCCGCGCCTGATGGCGTTTATGAACAAGTTCGGCCTCATCACGGCGCGCGACCCGAAAGGTCAATACCACGCCATGACGGATGTCATTCACAAAGTATTGAACGATATTACCGTCGACGACCGGGCCATCATCATTGGCGGTGACAGCCATACCCGTATGTCGAAAGGCGTCGCTTTTGGCGCTGATAGCGGCACGGTGGCGCTGGCGCTGGCGACCGGCGAGGCGACCATGCCGATACCGGAATCGGTGAAAGTTAGTTTCAAAGGCAAGATGGCCGAATATATGGATTTCCGCGATGTGGTGCACGCCACACAAGCGCAAATGCTCGACCAATGCGGCGGTGATAATGTCTTTCAAGGCCGCGTCATCGAAGTGCATATCGGCACGCTATTGGCCGACCAAGCTTTCACCTTCACCGATTGGACGGCGGAGATGAAAGCCAAAGCGTCGATTTGTATTTCCGACGATGCGACGCTTATCGGCTCGTTGGAAATTGCCAAAGCGCGTATTCAGGTGATGATCGATAAGGGCATGGATAACGCGCAAGGTATGTTGCAAGGGCTTATCGATATTGCCGATAAGCGCATTGGTGAGATTAATTCGGGCGAAAAACCGGCGCTTAAGCCCGATGATAATGCCGAATATTTCGCCGAAGTGGTGGTCGATCTGGACGTCATTAACGAGCCGATGATAGCCGACCCGGACGTCGAAAACGCCGATATTTCGAAACGCTATACGCATGATACCATTCGCCCGATTTCCTATTATCGCGCCGAGAAGAAGGTCGATTTGGGTTTTGTCGGCTCGTGCATGGTGCATAAGGGCGATATGAAAATTGTCGCGCAAATGTTCCGCAATTTGGAAAAAGAAAATGGCGGCGTCACTTTCCAAGCGCCGCTGGTCATCGCGCCGCCGACTTACAATATTGTCGACGAGCTGAAAGAAGAGGGCGATTGGGATATTTTGCAGAAATATTCGGGCTTTGAGTTTGACGATAATGCGCCCAAGCAAGAAGCGCGCACGGCTTATGAGAACACGCTTTATCTGGAGCGCCCGGGTTGCAATCTGTGCATGGGCAATCAGGAAAAAGCCGCTAAAGGCGACACCGTGATGGCCACCTCGACGCGCTTGTTCAAAGGCCGCGTGGTGGAAGACAGCGATGAAAAAGCCGGCGAGTCGCTTTTGGCGTCAACGCCGGTCGTGGTGTTGTCCTCCATATTGGGCCGCACGCCGTCGCTGGACGAATATCAAACCGCCGTGCAAGGCATTGATTTGACCAAATTCGCACCGCCAGCCTAAAACAATGGCATGAGTGATGTTCTATCTGATGCCGAGATAGGCGCGCGCCACGGCTTGAGCGCGGCGGCGTATGACGGCGCGCGCGAGCTGCGCGTTGAAGAGCTGGCCTGTACGCGCGGCGCGGCGCTGATTTTTGACAATTTATCTTTCACCGTGAAAGCCGGGGAGGCGCTGCTGGTCGGCGGTGCCAATGGCAGCGGTAAATCATCGCTGCTGCGCCAATTGGCCGGCCTGCTGCCGGTAGCGGCGGGGCGCATTGAGATGGCATTCGGCGCGCCCGACCAAACGGTGCATTATTTGGGCCATGCTGACGGTCTCAAAAATGCCCTGACGGTCGGCGAAACGCTGGCTTTCGAAGCGGCGCTGGTGGGTTGTGCTTTGCCCGCTCAAATCAGTGCAACCTTGGGGCTTGGTGCGCGCGATTGGCAATTTGTCGGCGATCTGTCGGCCGGCCAAAGACGCCGTCTGACATTGGCGCGTCTCATTATCGACCCGCGCCCGCTATGGTTGCTTGACGAGCCGATGACGGCGCTCGACACGCAAGCTCGCGCCCTTGTCGATGCTTTGGCGCAAGCGCATTTGGCACAAGGCGGCATGATTGTCGCCGCCAGCCATGAGGGTCTGGCGTTTGCCCAGAGCGAGATAAGATTGGGCCAAGCGATGGAAGCCGGGGCATGAGTATGAAAATGAGCTTGTTCGCCGCCATTTGCCGACAGCATATGCAGCTCGCTTGGCGCGGCGGCCAGACCGTGCTTGCGGTCAGCTTTTTGTTCATCGCCGTCACCCTGCTGCCATTCGGGCTGGGGCCGGAATTGAAATTATTGCGCGCGCTGGCCCCCGGCCTGCTCTGGGTGGTGCTGGCCATTGCGCTTTTGGCGACACTCGACCGGCTGTTTCAAGCTGATTTCGAAGACGGCGCGCTGGACCGTCTGATGCTGCTGCCGCTGCCTTTCGAGGCTGCGGTGTTGGCCAAACTGCTCGGCCATTTTCTGGCTTTGGTGGTACCGCTGTTGGTCAGTGTGCCGCTGGCCGGTCTTTTGTTGAATATTGAAGGCGCAAGGGTGCCCTTGGTCTTGGCCGCCATGGCGTGCGGCGCACCGGCACTGGTATTGTCGGGCGGCATTGGCGCTGCGCTGGCCGTCAGCGTGCGACGCGGTGGTCTGTTGACGGTGCTTATCGCCATGCCGTTTTATGTGCCGGTGTTAATTTTCGGCGCGGCCACGGCGCGTGTGGCGCTGGAAGGCGGTGTCGGCATTTGGCCTTATTTGGGGGTGCTGGCGGCGTTGAGCGGTGCGGCCTTATTATTGGCGCCATGGGCCATTGCCGCCGCCCTGCGCTCAGCGTTACGCTAGAGGAATTATGGTGAAAGAGATTTTAAATGCTTAAAGCGCTTGAAAATATCTCGGCTTTTTATGCCAACCCGACCCGCTTTATGGGTTTGGCGGCGCGCCTGCACGCACCGCTTTGGGCGTTGGCTTTGGCTTTGCTCGCCTATGGTCTTTATCGCGTCGCCTTTGTGCCCGATGATTATCAGCAGGGCGCGACGGTTAAGATAATGTTTGTGCATGTGCCTGCCGCCTGGATGGCGCTGTTTGGCTATAGCTTCATCTTTTTTGCTTCAGTGACGGCGTTGGTGTTTCGCCATCCTTTGGGCCATGTGGCGGCGCGCGCGGCGGCCCCTATCGGGGCGGTGTTTACGCTTATCGCTCTGGTTACCGGCTCGCTGTGGGGCCAGCCCATGTGGGGCACGTGGTGGGTGTGGGATGCGCGCCTGACCTCGGTGCTGGTGCTGTTTTTCATCTATCTCGGTTATATCGCTTTGTGGCAGGCGATCGACGAACCGACCCGCGCGGCGCGCGCGGCAGCGATATTGGCCATCGTCGGTTTCGTCAATGTGCCGATTGTCAAATTTTCGGTCGATTGGTGGAACACGCTGCACCAGCCGGCCAGCGTTTCGCGGCTGGCGCGTCCGGCGCTGCATGCTGATTTTCTCTATCCGCTGCTGATAATGGGCGGAGCGTTTCTGGTGCTATTTCTGGCGCTGACATTGACGCGTATGCAGATGGAAGTATTGCGGCAGAAGCTGCGCGTTAAAGCCAATTTGCACGGTCACAAAGGATAAGCGCCATGTATGACAGCTATATATATGCCAGCTATATCGCCACTTTTGGGCCGCTGGTGCTGCTCGTCTGGTTCAGCTTCAAAGCTCTGGCGACGGCGCGCGCACGTGTGGACGCGCTGGACACAGATGGGGAAGACGCCGCATGAACCGCCTGTTGCGCTTCGCCCCGGCGCTGGTCGGCGTGGCGCTTTTGGCTCTGTTTGGCGTCGGTCTGACTTTGGGGCCGCCCGATAGATTGGACAGCGCCTATCAGGACAAAGCGCTGCCCGCTTTCACCCTGCCGCCGCTTTATGACGAACAGGGCGATTTGACCTCGGATGATTTGCAAAGCGGGGGGCCGGTGCTGGTTAATATTTTCGCCAGCTGGTGCGCGCCGTGTCGGGTCGAACATCCGCAGCTTATGGCATTGAAAGAAAGCGGCGTGCCGATTTATGCGATAAATTACAAAGACACGCGCAATGCCGCAAAGCGGTTTTTGAACCGCCTCGGCAATCCGTACACCAAAATCGGTTTCGACAAACGCGGCGCGGTGGCGCTCAATCTCGGCGTCTATGGCGTGCCCGAGACTTTTGTTATTGACGGCGCGGGGCGGGTCCTCAAACGTCTTGTCGGGCCGTTGAGCGCGCAACATGTGCAGAACGATATTTTGCCCTATTTCACTTCCAAACCGAAGGAGACAGAAAATGCGGTTTCGCGATAAAACACGCGCTTACGAACAAGATATGTCGTTTTCCAAAATCGTGCCGCATGATGACAGTTTCGAGCGCGATGTTTGCGACACTTGCGGGCTGATAAATTATATCAATCCGAAGCTTATCGCCGGTGTCGTGGCCGTTTGGGCGGAAGGCGATGGCGATAAAATCCTCATGTGCAAGCGCGCCATTGAACCGCGCAAAGGCTATTGGACGCTGCCCGCCGGTTTTATGGAACAGGGCGAAACGGTGGCCCAAGGCGCGGCCCGCGAAGCGCGCGAGGAAGCCAATGCCGATGTCGAAACCGACGCGCTTATCGGCGTTTACAATGTCGAGCGCATCGCGCAAGTGCAGATGTTTTATCGCGGTCGCCTGCGCTCGGCGGATGTGTCGCCGGGCCCTGAAAGCGAAGCCGTGGCGCTTTTGTCTTGGGATGAAATTCCGTGGGACGCGCTGGCTTTTCCCGCCGTTTATCATGCGCTGCAGCACTATCGCGCAACCCGTGACGAAGAGCATTTCGCGCCGTTTACCGAGCCGGAAAACTGGGCCGATACCCCCGGTTTTGAGGCCTTACGCGCGCGCTATGAAAGCTCCGATAAGCCGGCTGATGGGTAAGTTGGTGGGTAGGTTGACGCGTAAGTCGCCGAGTAAGTCGGTGAGTAAGTCTCTGAGTAAGTCTCTGAGTAAGTCGATGAGAAGGATTAAGCTGTGCTAGCCTGCGTGCATGAACAAAAACAAGAACCGGAAATCATCCATCTCCAGCCAAGATTTTTCCGTCACGCCGCCCGGTGATGATGTGAACGAAAAAATCCTCACTGCCTTTGATGCGCAAAGACGCGCTTGCGAGGTTTTGGGCTCGCCCCTGACCCGCGATGTGGTGGGCTTTTGTCACGATGATTTTGAAGCCGGTGGCATTATCGCCAAGCTGGTGCGCGGCTGGCAGGGCGATCCGCTCAACGACAATGTGCCTTTGCGGTTGGCCGGTTTTGCCCATCATGCGGCACTGGCGGGCGCTGCGGGGCTGGCGCAGTTTTACCAAAGCTGTGGCGGCGCTTATGACGAAAAAGCGCGCACCGCGCTCGAAGATGCGCTGCGGCATGTATTCACCGAAGACGAGGCGGGCGCGCGCAAATTTCTTCGCAGCGCACCGCAAACCAATGAGACCGGCCGCAGTGCTTCTTTGCTGCTCGGTTTCTCCGAAATCAGCAAGCGGCTGAGCCTGCCTTTGCGGTTGCGTGAAATGGGCGCCAGCGCCGGGCTTAATCTGTTTTTTGATAAGTTCCACTTCGCCCTTCAAACCGATACCGGGGCGGTTCATTGGGGCGACGCCGATAGCCCATTGACGCTTGAGGCGACGTGGCGCGGCGCAGCGCCCGCATTGGCCGGGGCCATTCAAGTGGCCTCGCGGCGCGGCTGCGATTTGTTTCCGGTCGATATCACGCAAGCGGATGAGCGGCGCAAATTGCAATGCTGGGTGTGGGGCGATATGCCGGCGCGGCGTGCGCGCCTCCTGGCGGCTTTGCAGATTGCCGATCGTGCCCCGCCGCAAATCGACCGCGCCGATGCCGCCGGATGGGTGGCGGCGCAAATCATCGAGCGCCCGAAAGGCGAGGCGACCGTGCTCTATCATTCTATCGTCTGGCCGTATCTCAGTGTCGCGCAACGCTTCGCCATTGAGAGTGCTTTCGCGCAAGCCGCCGAGGCGGTGACGCCCGATGCGCCTTTGGTGTGGCTGAAAATGGATGGCCGTGAACTGGGCACCATCGCGCAGCTTTCTTACCGCATCTGGACCGGCGAGAACGGCCCTGAGGGCGAAGAGGTGATTATCGGCCCGTGCCATCCGCACGGCAATGATATGGAAATTCTAGCGGTTCTTTAGCTTTTGGCGGGTGGTTATTCCGACCCCAATTCGTCAAGCGCGCCGTGTTTTTTGAGCAGCGGCATTTGCAACGCCATGAAAGCCAGCGTCAGGGGCAGTATGCCGAAGACTTTGAAATTGACCCAAGCATCGGTCGAGAAATTGCGCCACATGACTTCGTTGAGAGCGGCGAGAAAGATAAAGAAATAAATCCAACGCCGCGTCAGCACCACCCAGCCCGCCGCGTCCATGCGCAGCGCCTGACCCATCAGCATTTGCAAATAGCTTTGGCCGCGCGCCAGACCGACCGCCAAAATGGCGGCGAACAGCACATAGACCAAGGTCGGCTTGATTTTGATAAATGTCTCATCCTGCAAAAACAGCGTCAGTCCCCCAAAGACGAACACAAAACCGGCCGAGGCCAGCGTCATATTATTGGGTTTGCCGCCGCGCGTATAAGTGAAGACCAGCGATGCGGCGAGCGCCGCCATAAAGCCGCCCGTGGCGATGAGCAGCCCCTCGCTTTCGGGACGCCCCAGCAATTGGGGGCCGCGCGCATTGAGGATGAAGAACACCAAAAGCGGTCCGAAATCTTCAAAAAATTTTGCCATTACCCGGCCCCCTCCATCTCGGCCCCGACCAGCGCATGCGCGAAACGCGCGGCGCTGAAAGTTTGCAAGTCATCGGCCTGTTCGCCGACGCCGATGAAATATATCGGCAAAGCCAGCTTTTGAGCAATCGCCACCAGCCCGCCACCACGCGCCGTGCCATCCAGCTTGGTCATGATGAGACCGCTGGTCTGCGCCGCCGCCAAAAACGCCTCGGCTTGGGCGACGGCGTTTTGACCGGTTGTTGCGTCGAGCACCAACAGGCTTTCATGCGGCGCATCGGCGTCCAGCTTTTTGACCACGCGGATGATTTTTTCCAACTCGGCCATCAGATTATCATTCGATTGCAGCCGCCCTGCCGTGTCGATCATCAGCACATCTATATCCTCGGCGCGGGCTTTCTCAAGCGCCTGAAAAGCCAGACCCGCCGCATCGGCACCGGTCGCGCCGGCCACAACCGGCACATTGGCGCGCGCCCCCCAGACTTGTAATTGCTCAGAAGCGGCGGCGCGAAACGTATCGCAAGCGGCCAGCATAACGCTCTTGTTCTCGGCCTGAAACTTTTTGGCCAGCTTGCCGATGGTGGTGGTTTTACCGGCCCCGTTAACGCCGGCCAGTAGTATGACTGTGGGGGTCGCATCGGGCAGGGCGAAAGGTTTTTCGACCGGCTGCAGCAGGGCGGCAATCTCGCCCGCCAGTGCGGCGCGCACGCCCGCATCATCCAGTGTGGCGAGGTCGCGGCGCGCGCGCAAAGCCTCGGTAATGGCGGCCGCCGTGCCGACACCGAGATCGGCCATAATCAGCGCGTCTTCCAATTCGCCCAATGTCTCGGCCGATAATTTGCGCCCGCCCATCAGCCCCGACAGGCTGGAGCCCAGCGCGTCGGAAGAGCGCGAAAGTCCGGATTTTAAACGCGACCACAGGCTCATGCAGCCCCCCCCGTCAGCATGAGGCCATTATCGCCGGTGATTTTGACGTTTACCAGCGAACCGGGCGCATGCTCGCCATGCATCCGCACGCGGGCGAAATTTTCAGCGCGTCCTTCGCTCATAGCGGCGGTGGATTTTTCAACCAATACGGAAAGCGTTCTGCCGTGCTGGCGCGCCAGCCAATTTTGTAAGTTTTGGCCCGCCGTTTGGCGCAAAGCGGCGGCGCGGGCTTTTATCTCGCCGCCGTCCAATTGTGGCATGCGCGCCGCCGGTGTGCCGGGGCGTGGCGAGAATGGGAACACATGCACAAAGCTTAAATCGCAATCGCCAATCAAGGCGCGCGAGTTTTCAAACATTGCTTCGGTCTCGGTCGGGAAACCGGCAATCAGGTCAGCGCCAAAAGCAATATCGGGGCGCGCCGATTTCAGCTTGGCGCAAAACGCCACCGCCTCGGCGCGGCTATGGCGGCGCTTCATGCGTTTCAAAATCATATCATCGCCGGCTTGCAGCGATAAATGCAGATGCGGCATCAGTCGCGGTTCATGGATGACCATATCCAATAGCGTCGGGTCGATCTCGACCGCGTCGATCGAAGACAGGCGCAGGCGCGCCAGTGTCGGCACACCATCTAGAATAGCGCGCACCAAGGGCCCCAAACCGGCCTCGCCAATATCCGGCCCGTATGAGGTGATGTCGACGCCGGTCAGCACCACCTCTTTATGCCCCGCCTCAACCAGCGCGCGGCAGCGGCTTACCAGCTCGGCCACCGGCACGGAGCGCGAATTGCCGCGCCCATAAGGGATGATGCAAAATGTGCAGCGATGGTCGCAGCCCGTCTGCACTTGCAGAAAAGCTCTTGCTCTTTTGGCTTGCTCGCGCTCGGGGTCAGCAAGCGGTAGAGGTAGAGGCAGAGGTGTCGCCTCGCTCTTTTGCATAATATCCGATATGGCGGACGCCTCACCTTTATAATGCTCGGCTTGCAATTTTTCCTCATTGCCAAGCACGCGGTCGACCTCATCCATGGCCTCGAAAGTGGCGCTATCGGTCTGCGCGGCGCAACCGGTAACGATAACCTTATCGCCCGTCCGTTTGGCTTTGCGCGCTGCTTGTCGGGCTTGGCGCAGGGCTTCGCCGGTGACGGCGCAGCCATTGATAATGGTGGTGTCTTGAAGCCCCGCCGCTTTGGCCAGCGCCTCGACGCTATCGCCTTCCAGCGCGTTCAAGCGACAGCCGAAATTTTCGACTTTCACACTCATGCCGCCCCGCTTTCGATTTCGACCTGCGCCTCAAAATCGTGCATGACCGGCCCGCGCATCAGCAAATGCGCGTCGGGCTGATAATCAATGACCAGCACATCACGCGGATTATCGTCTAAATTAAAAGGCGGGCGAATGGTCACCGGGCCGGCGGTGCACAAGCCTTGCGCCACCGCTGCCACCGCCGTGGCACACGCACCGGTGCCGCAGGCTTTGGTCAGGCCGACGCCGCGCTCCCATGTGTCGAGGCGGATGGTTGTATCATCAACCAGACTGGCGAAATTAATATTGGCGCGCTCAGGAAATGCTTTGTGGCGCTCCAGTTGAAACCCATATTGTGCCGCCATCCCCGCCGTGCCGGTCTCGACAAAAATCACCGCATGCGGATTGCCAATGGTCACCGGCAAAGCGGGCGGTAAATCCTGATGCAGTTGCAGCGGCGGGCCGATTATCGGCAGTTGCATCGCCACTTCGACTTGCAGCACGCCGTCACTTTTTTTGCTGCTGCAGGCCAACGGGCCGGCCAGTGTTTCGAGCGTCGCTTTGCCAATGCCGTTTTGCGCCAAATAGGCGGCGACGGCGCGCGTGCCATTGCCGCAGGCTTCGACCTCGCTGCCATCGGCGTTGAAGATTTGCATAAACACATCGCCCGCACCGCGGCTTGGACGAATAACCAGCAATTGGTCGCAGCCTTTGGTCGTCGCATTTTCGCGCCCTGCCAAGGCGCGCACCGCGGCGGGCGTCAGCTCAAGCGAGCTGTCGCGTGCGTCGATGATGACGAAATCATTGCCGAGACCGTTCATTTTGGTAAAGGCGATGGTGGTGTTTTGCTTCATCCTGCCTATATAGGCTCTTCGCGCCGTAAACGCCATATCGGCGTGCGCGACCGCAAAAGAGACGGCCTTGGTTTTCTCGACCTTATCGGTTTTCTTGACTTTATCGGCCTATCTGCCTATTTTGCCGCCACTTCTTGAAAAGAAGCGAGATTTAAATTGGTTTCAGCCCCCGGCATGGTGGGGCGAAATCGCCACCCGTCAGCAAGGTTTGCCCACGGGTGCATTTTTGGTTGAAGGCTTTCAGGCGATGTTTGACACGCTGAGCGACAATCTGGATTCGATTTTTGACCGCCTGACGCGGCGCGGTGCGCTGTCTGAGCGCCAAGTCGAAGAAGCGCTGGGCGACATTCGCACCGCTTTGTTGGAAGCCGATGTGGCCCTGCCCGTGGTGCGCAGCTTTATCGACCAGTTGCGCCCGCTGGCGATCGGCGCTGATGTTTTGAAATCAGTGACGCCGGGTCAGCAGGTTGTCAAAATCGTCAATGACGCGCTCGTCGATATGCTGGGCGCTGCTGCGCCGCTGTCTTTCGATGCGGTGCCGCCGGTGGTGATGATGATGGTCGGCCTGCAGGGTTCGGGTAAAACCACCACCACCGCCAAGATTGCCAAATTCATCGCCGATAATGAAAAGCGCAAAGTGCTGATGGCGTCGCTTGACACCCAACGCCCCGCCGCCATGCAGCAATTGGCGGTGCTGGGCGAGCAGACCGGTATCGACACATTGCCGATTGTTGAAGGACAATCGCCGGTTGATATCGCCAAGCGCGCTGTGCAAGCCGGTAAGCTGGGCGGTTTTGATGTGGTGATGCTGGACACGGCCGGCCGCACCAATGCCGATGAGGCGCTGATGGCTGAGATGGCGGTGATTGAAAACGCCACCGCCCCGAAAGAAACCCTGCTGGTCGCCGACAGTCTGACCGGCCAGGAAGCGGTAACCATTGCCGGTCAATTTGCCGCCCGCGTTACGCTGTCGGGCATTGTGCTGACGCGCGCCGATGGCGATGGGCGCGGCGGTGCGGCGCTGTCTATGCGCTATGTCACCGGTGTGCCGATTAAGTTCCTCGGCGTCGGCGAGGCCATCGACAAGCTTGAAATTTTTGACCCACAGCGTCTCGCCAATCGCATTCTCGGCATGGGCGATGTCGTCGGTCTGGTGGAAAAAGCCAGCGAGACCATGGATGCGGAAAAAGCCGAGAAGATTGCCAACCGCATGAAAAAAGGCCAGTTCACGCTGGATGATATGGCCGAACAATTAAAACAAATGCAGGCCATGGGCGGTATGAGCGGCGTGTTGGGCATGTTGCCGGGCATGGGCAAGATGAAAAAACAATTGGCGGCGTTGAACATGGATGAGCGCGAATTGCTGCGCCAGGCCGCCATCGTCTCCTCAATGACGCGGGCCGAGCGCGATAATCCGAAAGTGATGAATGCCAGCCGCAAGCGGCGTGTCGCCGGTGGCTCGGGCACCAGCGTGCAAGATGTCAATAAAGTGCTGAAAATGCACCGGCAAATGGCCGATATGATGAAGAAAATGGGCAAGGGTGGCCTTGCCGGTATGGCCAATATGCTGGGCGGTCTTGGTGGCAATATGGGTGGCAATATGCCCGGTAATATGCCGCAAATGCCGCAATTGGACCCGAATAATCTGCCCGACCTCAACCAATTAGGGGGCAAATTGGGAGGCGCTGCGCCGCCCGATTTTCTCAAAGGTTTAGGGCTTCCTGATAATGGGCCGAAAAAGAAATAGGCCCGAAGAAATGCTGTTTGATGAAAGGAAACTAAAATGGCTTTGAAAATTCGTATGTCGCGTGGCGGCTCTAAAAAACTACCTTTTTACCGTATTGTGGTTGCCGATAGCCGGATGCCGCGCGACGGTCGCTATATTGAGCGACTGGGTACTTATAATCCGCTGCTGCCCAAAGATGGCGGCGAGCGCGTCAAGCTCGACACCGACCGCGCCAAGCATTGGATCGACCAAGGCGCCAAACCGTCG
Organism: PS1 clade bacterium; assembly: GCA_016779015.1. Classification (GTDB taxonomy): domain Bacteria; phylum Pseudomonadota; class Alphaproteobacteria; order RS24; family RS24; genus UBA8337. Next base: position 40,249 of record JADHOK010000002.1, read on the forward strand.
GACCGCGTGGCGCGGTTCCTCGACGATGCCGGCCTATGGAAACGCGAGCCGCGCAATAATCCTGAAAAAGCCAAGCCGGGCCTGAAAGCGCAGGAACGTCTGGAAGCGCA
>JADHOK010000045.1 GCA_016779015.1 PS1 clade bacterium
TGCCATTGGTCATGCCATTGTCATCAACCAAAGCCTCGTCCGCAGCGCCATTTTCAGACACGCCGTTTTCGCTTTGGGCGGCGTCGTCACTTTTGACTTGCTGCTGCTGGAAGCTTTGCAAAATGCGGAAATAATGCTCAGCGTGCTGCTGATAGTTTTCGGCCATCACGCGGTCACCGGCTGACATGGCGTCGCGCGCCAGTGTCTGATATTTTTCGTAAACCTGACTGGCCGTGCCGCGCACGCGCACTTCCGGGCCATTGCTGTCATAGCTGCGGTTGACGGGATTTTGTTGGCGACGTCCGCGCCCACGAGACCGTTTCATCTATCTTCCAATATCGTTCAGTTGGTGACCGCTAGGGAGCGGCCCTTTCAGGTTTTGATTGTTTCGATGTCAAACCCCAAACGTCGCCTTTAGCAGACTCGCAATGACCATTTGGAGAAATTCACAAGCGGGGGTTCAACACCGCTCTTTGAACAAAGGCAACCTAGCCCTTTGCTGTGGCTTTTTCAAACCCCTTTTTTGATTTTTGGCAGGTTTTTTCACTGCCCTTTTCACTGCCCTTTTCAGGACTTTTTTTGTCCCAGCAATAGGCGATCGCGCCCGGCCAAATCCTGATGGCACGCAATACCCACAAAACCGGCCTGCTGCATCAGACGCGTTACCGCCGCCGCCTGTGTCGCGCCAATCTCCAACAGCAAATGCCCGTCTTTTTTGAGCTGCGCGTGGGCCGGGCCGATAAGCCGGCGATACGCTTCCAACCCGTCTGCCCCGCCATCCAGCGCGGCGCGCGGGTCATGCAAGCGCACTTCTTTTTGCAAACCGGCAATCGCAGCGCTCTCGATATAGGGCGGATTGGAAATAATCATATCGGCTTGCGGCGCGACGCCGTGCAGCCAATCACCGCGGCGCAATGCAATGCGGTCGCGCACGCCGAGGCGATGCGCATTGGCCCGCGCAACAGACAGAGCCGCCGCACTTTTATCAATGCCGATACCGCGCATAGCCGGACGTTCGGCCAGCAATGTCACCACCAAACAGCCCGAACCGGTACCCAAATCAATAAGCATGCGCGGCTCAGTGCCGGGCAGTAAAGCCAGCGCCGCCTCGATGAGGGTCTCGCTATCGGGGCGCGGGTCGAGCACTGTCGGGCCGGTCTTAAACCGCCGCCCCCAAAATTCCTTATAGCCGATGATTTTCGCCACCGGCTGACCGGCGCACCGCACCGCGACCAAGCGCGCCGTCTCGGCCTGTATGTAAGACGGGGCCTCGTCGCGCGCGCGCATCGCCAATTCGGTTGCCGAAAAGCGGCTGGCATATTCCAGCAACACACGCGCATCGAGCGCCGCAGTATCGAGGCCGGCCGCCGCTAATTGCTGCGCCATGCGACGCTGCAAAGTCTCAAAATTCTGATTGGCGGTCACGCTCTCTGCCGCCTTGCTTTACGCGTTATCGTCGACCGCGGCGAGACGCTGCGTCTGATCTTCGCGAATAAGCGCCTCGACCATGTCATCCAGCCCGTCACCGGCGAGAATTTTTTCCAGCTTGTGCAGGGTCAAATTAATGCGGTGATCGGTGACCCGGCCTTGCGGAAAATTATAGGTCCGGATGCGCTCCGAGCGGTCGCCCGAGCCGACCTGACTTTTCCTGTCGGCGGCGCGTTCGCTATCGGCACGCTCGCGCTCGGCCTCGAATAGGCGCGCGCGCAACACTTGCATCGCCTTGGCACGGTTTTTGTGCTGCGATTTTTCATCTTGCTGCGACACGGTTATGCCGGTCGGCAAATGGGTGATGCGCACCGCGCTATCCGTGGTGTTGACCGATTGGCCGCCGGGGCCGGAGGCGCGAAACACATCGACGCGCAAATCTTTTTCCTCAATCTTCACATCGACCTCTTCCGGCTCGGGCAACACCGCCACCGTCGCCGCCGAGGTATGAATGCGCCCACCGCTTTCGGTTTCCGGCACGCGCTGCACGCGATGCACACCGCTTTCAAACTTCAGCCGCGCAAACACGCCCTTGCCGCGAATGGCGGTGACGATTTCTTTATAGCCGCCAATATCGCCCTCCGATTGGCTGATGATTTCAGATTTCCAGCCCTGCAAATCGGCATAGCGCGCATACATGCGATATAAATCGCCGGCAAACAGCGCCGCCTCATCGCCACCCGTGCCGGCGCGCAATTCGACAATCACATTCAACTCGTCTGCCGCGTCTTTGGGCAGCAGCAGGATTTCCAGCCGTGCCTCCATTTCGGGCAATTTGGTCTCTATCTCTTCCAGCTCCAACTTTGCCAGCTCGGCCATTTCGGCGTCATCACCAAGTTTCAGCGCGCGCAAATCTTCCGCCTCGCTCAGCGCGCCGCGATAATCGCGAATGGCCGACACCAGCGGGTCTATCTCGGCATATTCTTTCGACAGCGCAACAAAGCGTTCGGGCGGTAACTCGCCGTTCATCTCTTCTTGCAAAGCTTCGGCGCGCGCCAAAATGGCGTCCAGCCGTTCAACGGGTAGCATGGCTAATTTCCTTCAGATTGTTTTGCGGCTGACATCTCGGCCGCTTTATCCTCGACCAGCGCCACCAAATGATCGACCATTTCATCATGCGGTTTTTTATGGTCGGGCCGACCGGCAAGATAGACCATGCCCGCCTCGCTGCCGCCGCCGGTGAAGCCGATATCGGTCTCGCGCGCCTCGCCCGGCCCATTGACCACGCAACCAATGATTGACAGCGTAATCGGCTCAGCAATATGCGCCAGCCGCGTCTCCAATTCTTGCACCGTATTGATGACGTCAAAGCCCTGCCGCGCGCAAGACGGGCATGAGATAATGGTGACGCCGCGGTGCCGCAGGCCGAGGCTTTTGAGCATTTCAAAACCGACCTTCACCTCATCGACCGGGTCGGAGGATAGCGACACGCGAATGGTATCGCCGATGCCCGACCATAAAAGATTGCCCAGACCGATGGCCGATTTCACCGTGCCGCTCATCAAACCACCGGCTTCGGTAATGCCGATATGCAAAGGGCAATCGACAACTTCGGCAAGTTTTTGATACGCCGCCACCGACATAAAAACATCTGAGGCTTTGACGGAAATTTTATACTGGTCGAAATCGTGGCGCTGCAATAATTCGACATGGTAGAGCGCGCTGTCGACCATAGCGTCGGGGCACGGCTCGCCATATTGTTCCAGCAAATGTTTTTCCAACGAACCGGCATTGACGCCGATGCGCATGGAGCAATTATTGGCTTTGGCCGCGGCCACGACTTCCGCGACACGGCTGTCATCCCCAATATTTCCGGGATTGATGCGCAAGCACGCCGCGCCCGCATCGGCGGCTTCCAGCGCACGGGCATAATGGAAATGGATATCGGCGACAATCGGCACGCGCGCCGCGTCGACGATTTCTTTAAGCGCTTTGGTCGAGGCTTCATCGGGACACGACACGCGGACAATATCAGCCCCGGCTTCTTCCAGCGCCTGAATTTGCGCAATGGTGGCCGCCGCATCGCTGGTCGGCGTATTGGTCATTGATTGCACGGCGATCGGGGCATCGCCGCCGACCGGCACGTCACCAACCATAATCTGACGGCATTTGCGCCGTTCAATATGTCGCCAAGGCCGAAGCATGAATATCCCGCTAACGCGATTTGGCCAAAATGGCAGCCCGCTCAATTTTACGTGCCGTCAATATCTGGCCGCGACGGCCGACCGTACCGACCGACACATCATTAACAAAAAATTCGAGCGAACCGGCATCGCGGGTCGCCAGTGTATAGGCGTCCGGATCTTGCAGATCAAACCCCTCACCCTCGCGGATGATGGAAGAAAACAATACCCGGCCATCGGCGCTTTCAATGCGCATCCAAGTGCGGCGCATGGCGCGAATTTCAACTTTTGCCGTTGCGGCTTCCAACCCGGCGCTGGCCGGCGGTTCTACCGGACTGACATCCGCTTCAACCTCAGCCTCACCCCCGTTTTGGCCCCGGTTTTCATTCTGTGCGCCATTCTGCGAACCGGTTTGAAGATTGCCAGATGCATCACTTGACGCCGCATCGGCTTGCGGGGCCGGCGTCTCCTCAACCTCAGCTTCAGCCTCAGCCTCAGTACCTGTCTCGCTTTGCGGCGCAGCCACCTCAGCCGGTGCCGTTGGGGCTGCTTCGACATTTTGTGTTGGCGCTTCTGCGACCACCGGCGGCGCGGCGGCAATGCGGTTTGTATCATCATCGCTGGCACCACCGGCGATGAGCCAAAGGATATAGACGACAAACAACGCCATCACGCCAATAGCAATTTTCAGCGCGCCGGATATCGGCTCAACATCAGTTTGCGGATTGGGCCCCTGGTTTTCCAAATGCGGGACCGAGACCGCCTCTTTATAGCGCTCGATAAGCTCACCGGCATTGAGACCCAAATGAGTGGCGTAGGTGCGAATGAAACCGATGGCGTAAACACTGCCCGGCAGACGTTCAAAATCGTCTTCCTCCAGCGCCTGTAAATGGTCGGAACGGATTTTCAGCAGCGCCGAAATATCGTCGAGCGAAGCGCCCGCAGCCTCGCGCGCGTCGCGCAAAGTGCCGCCGATTTTCTTGTTCGCTGTACCTGTTTCCCCATCAGCCATTTTTTTGTGCCCTTCCGGCAAATGATGCTCGCGCCATGATTATCACAACTTAACGCCCTGTGCATCCGCGATTTCGCGCATTGGCGCACGCATATCAATGCGGTTTTTAGTCAGCGCTTCCGCCACCGCCCGTTCGAGCCGCCGACCATTCACCGAGCGCACCATGCGTTTCACCGGCCCGATAGACGCCGAAGGCAAAGAGAAGCGGCGATAGCCGAGGCCCAGCAAGGCCATCGCTTCCAGCGGGCGACCGCCCAGTTCACCGCAAATCGATACCGGCACCCGATGCACAGCGCATAGCTCGCGCACATGCGCCAGCAGCCGCAAAGCGGGCAGCGATAAAAAGTCGTAACGGTCGCTGGTCTGCGGATTGCCGCGATCGGCGGCGAAGAAAAACTGCATCAAATCATTGGTGCCGACAGAGAGGAAATCGACCTCGGGCAAAAGCTGGTCCAATTGCCAAACCAGTGCCGGCACTTCCAGCATGGCACCGACCTCGATGGTCTCGGGCACTTTATGGCCGAATTGTTGCAGACGATCGCGTTCGGCATAAAGCATGTCACGGCTGATGACGAATTCATCCTTTGTGGTGATGAGCGGGAACATGACAGATAATTTGCGCCCCGCCGCCGCGCGCAACAAAGCGCGCAACTGCACCCGCACCAGCGCCGGTCGGTCGAGCGCCATACGCGTGGCGCGCCAGCCCATGGCCGGATTTTCTTCGACCGCCATATTTAAATAAGGCAGCACTTTATCGCCGCCGACATCGAGCGTGCGGAACACCACATCGCGCGCGCCAACTTTATCGAGGACGGCGCGATAGACTTCTTCTTGCTCGCTTTGTCGCGGCAGGCGCGCTGCGACCATGAATTGCAACTCGGTGCGGAACAGGCCGATATTATCCGCCCCGCTATCCTCCAGCGTCTCCACATCAACCATCAGGCCGGCATTTTTATCGAGCCGCACCGTGTCGCCATCGCGCGTCACCGCCGGCAGATGTTTGATGCGCGCATAACGCTGCATGCGGCGCGCGCGCAAGCGTGCGCGATTGGAATAGGCGGCAACAATATCGGCCGGCGGATTGAGATGCGCTTCTTCGCTATCGGTATCGAGAATAATCTCCTGCCCGTCGCGCGCCGCGTTTACAATGCCACGCACATCGCCCAGCATGGGCAGATTGAGCGCCCGCGCCACAATCGCCACATGCGCGCCCAAAGCGCTTTCTTCCAGCACCAAGCCGCGCAGTTTTTTGCGGTCATAATCCAGCAGCTCGGCCGGGCCCATAGTGCGCGCCAAGAGAATGCCGTCGCGCGGCAGCTTATCCTCGGAAGCCAGCTCAGCGCGCCCCGACAAAATGCGCAGGAGCCGATTGGACAGGTCTTCGAAATCGTGCAAGCGGTCGCGCAAATACGCATCACGGCGACCACCCAAACGCGCCCGCATGGCATTATTGACCTGCTCCACCGCAGCTTCCGCCGTCAGGCCGGTGGCGATAGCGTCACGAATACGGCGTATCCAACCGCGGTCATTGGCGAACATGCGATAGGCTTCCAGCACCTGCAAATGCTCTCCGGCATGGCTGACATCCTCGGTCGCCAGCAGGTCATCGACATTGCGCCGCAGCTTATACATCGCCGCCGAGAGGCGCGCATCTTCTTCCTCAGCATCATCGCTGATGAGGCGCGTTACCTCGACGCGCGGCTCGTGCAGCACAACATGACCCATGGCCAGACCCTCGGTGAGGCCGCGACCGGTAAATAGCTGCGCGGCATCCGCGTCATCGACCGTGGCGGTTTCCTCGCCGCTGGCCGACAGCATTTCCGCCAGCACCATGGCGACGGTTTGCAAGGCTTCGACCTCTTGGTCGGCAAAATTGCGTTTGGTGGTGTTCTGCACCACCAGCACGCCGGTAACATCGCCGCCGCGCAAAACAGGCACGCCGACAAAACTCAAATACGGGTCCTCGCCGGTTTCGGGACGATAGGCAAAGCGCGGATGCGAGGGCGCATCGGCCAGATTGAGCGGCCTTTTATGCTGCGCAATATCGCCGACCAGACCCTCGCCAATATGCAAAACAGTCTTGTGCACCGAATCGGGGTTCAGCCCTTCCGTGGCGCACAGCTCCAAGCCGTCGCGGCCGCGGCGCAAATAAACCGAACAGACAGCCGTGTTCATGCTGGTGGCAATCAATTGCACGATTTTATCGAGACGTTCCTGCCGGTCACCGCCATCGGCCATCACCTGCCGCAGGCGGCGCAATAATATTCGAGGACCTTCAGCGGTTAGGGGCACGGGTTTTCAAGCGGCGGCTGCAAAAAGCAGATTAACCGACCGCCTCCTCATCAAGGCCATACGCGGCATGCAGCGCACGCACGGCAAGCTCCACATAATCGGCGTCAATCAGCACGGAAATTTTAATCTCCGACGTCGAGATGACATGAATATTAATGCCCTGATCAGCCAGCACTTTGAACATTTTTTGCGCCACACCTGCATGGCTTCGCATACCAACACCGACAATGGAAATCTTCGCCATTTCCGGCGCACTTTGCAAGCTGGCATAATCGAGATCGGCTTTTTTCTCGTGCATGACTTTCACGGCGCGGTCCAATTCGTCTTGCGACACGGTGAAAGTGACGTCGGTGGATTTACCGTCCGGCGACATGTTTTGAACGATCATATCGACATTCACCGCCGCATCGGCCAGCGGGCCGAAAATCTGTGCCGCGACGCCCGGTCGGTCGGGCACGCCCAGAAGTGTGACCTTGGCCTCATTGCGGGCATAGGCAATGCCGCTAACGATTTCCTGTTCCATAATCTCATCCTCATCGCAGATAAGCGTGCCGACTATATCATCTGCCGCCAGGTTTTTGAATTTCGGGTCATCGGGCGCGTCAAAGCTCGAGCGCACTTGCAAGCGCACATTATGGCTCATCGCCAGCTCCACCGAGCGGGTTTGCAGCACTTTGGCACCCAAAGACGCCATTTCAAGCATTTCCTCGTAAGAAATACGGTGCATTTTTTGCGCCGCCGGCACCATGCGGGGGTCGGTGGTGTAAACGCCATCGACATCGGTATAAATATCGCAACGCTCGGCCTTCAACGCCGCCGCCATCGCCACCGCCGATGTATCAGAGCCGCCGCGCCCCAAAGTGGTGATGCGGTTATTGCTGCTAAGGCCCTGAAAACCGGCAATCACCGCCACGCGACCTTCTTTGAATTGCGCTTCCATGGCGCTGACATCGACCTCTTCGATACGCGCCGCGCCATGCACATCACTGGTTTTCATGGCAATCTGCCAGCCCAACCAGCTGCGCGCAGCAATGCCCAAATCCTGCAACGCCATAGCCAGCAAACCGGCACTCACCTGTTCACCGGCTGAAACCACGACATCATATTCGCGCGCATCGTGCAGCCGCGCCACATTGCGGGTCAAATCAACCAGCCGATTGGTCTCCCCCGACATGGCCGAGACCACCACCGCCACTTCGTGACCGGCTGCGACCTCGCGGCTCACATGCGCGGCCACATTGCGGATGCGCTCAATATCGCCCACAGAAGTGCCGCCGAATTTCATGACCAGTCGTGCCATAATATCTTTCGCGTTTTGTTTCGCTTCAATCGCGCCTATATAGGGCGTAAGGGGTCTTATGCATAGCTAAAAACGCGCCAAATAAGGCCCGAAAAGGAATTGAGATGAACGACAGGGTGACAAGCACCATCGACCCGGACGAGCTGGCCAAATTCACCGCCATGGCGGCGGATTGGTGGAACCCCAATGGCCAGTTCAAACCTTTGCACAAATTCAATCCGGTGCGACTGGCTTATATTCGTGACAAATTATGCGCGCAATTTGACCGCGACCGACTGGCCGATAAACCGCTTAAAGGGTTGAGGCTGTTGGATATTGGCTGCGGCGGCGGTTTGTTGAGCGAGCCGATGGCGCGGCTGGGTGCCGATGTGGTCGGTGCCGATGCGGCCGAAGCCAATATCAAAACCGCCGCGCTGCACGCCGCGCAAGAAGGCCTCGCCATCGACTATCGCGCCGTCACCGCCGAACAATTGGTCGACCAAGGCGAGCGCTTTGACGCGATTTTGAATATGGAAGTCATCGAACATGTGGCTGAACCGCAAGGTTTCATGAGCGCCTGCAGCGCCTTGATGAAACCCGATGCAATCATGTTTCTGGCGACGCTGAACCGCACATTGAAAGCCTATGCGCTGGCCATTATCGGGGCCGAATATGTGCTGCGCTGGCTGCCGCGCGGCACCCATGAATGGGACAAATTCATCACCCCGCGCGAATTGGAAGCAATGGCCGAGACCGCCGGTTTGACGCTCTACACCTCGACCGGTGTCAGCTTTAATCCATTGACCGATAAATGGCGTCAAAGCGGCGATATGAGTGTCAATTATATGGGCGTGGCCCGCAAAACCGCTTAGTTTTTCTGCTTGCCGCCGACCCCCGGAAGCGGTGCCACCGGCACCCCCTCTTCCAGCAGGTCGCGCGCATCCGCAAGGCTCGTCTCGCCGTAAATATCCCGCTCGGGCGTCTCGCCATAATGGATTTTGCGCGCCTCCTCGGCAAAATCATCGCCCACATAGTCGAAGTTGTCTTCAACATGGCTGGCCATTTTCTGCATCATGTGGCGCAGTTTGGTTTCTTGCTGATTGCCCTTTTTCGGCACGGCGGGGGCCATAATGGCTTTACTGACTTTGGTATCGCCGCAAGTCGGGCAGCACAATAGCCCGTCATCGCGCTGGCTTTCATAGGTCGCCATATCAGCGAACCAGCCGTCAAATTCGTGCTCTTGGGCGCAGATGAGGCGATATTTAATCATGCGCTTGGCCGCCATCGGGTTGTGTGTAACTGGCGCCGTGTTGCAGCGCCGGAATTTGCGCGCGCGCTTGCGCGACACGGTCAATATCGATCTCGGCACTGATAAATTCATCCGCCGCGTCCGCCTCAGCGAGAATTTCGCCCCACGGGTCGATAATCAAACTATGCCCATAAGTCTCGCGGCCATTTTCATGCGTGCCGATTTGGGCCGGTGCAACGATATAGCAGCCGGTCTCAATAGCGCGGGCGCGCAACAAAATATGCCAATGCGCTTCGCCGGTCTGGCGCGTGAAAGCCGAAGGCACAAAAATTACCTGCGCCCCGGCTTCGGCGAGGCGGCGATAGACGGCCGGAAACCGCAAATCATAGC